>DATHAE010000001.1:0-3703 GCA_035296805.1 Gaiellaceae bacterium
GGCCGCCATCGGAGTCTCCGGAAGGCGATGAAGCGAGTCGGCGACGGCACGACCCCCGAGGCGTTCCACCGCCTGCGGATCGTCGGCAAGCGGTTCCGGTACGCGCTCGAGTTCCTCTCGGACGTCTACCCGGGCGAGACGAAGCCGCTCATCAGGCGGACGGTCGCGCTCCAGGATCTGCTCGGCGACTACCAGGACGCACACGTCGCGATCGATCGCCTGCGCGAGCTCGCGACGCAGCGGGCGGACGACCTCGGGCCGCAGGCGGTGTTCGCGATGGGCGCGGTCGCCGAGCGCTACCGCGCCGGCATGGTCGACGTGCGAGACCGCACCGAACGCGCCTACGCGCGTGTAAGCGGGAAGCAGTGGAAGCGGCTGCGGAAGACGCTGGACGCGGCACGGCCGGCGCGGGCGGCGGCGGCTCCGGCTCCGGCCGCTGCTCCGGCGGAGCCTGCGGCTCCGGAGCCTGCGGAGGCTTCGCCGGCCTCCTGACGAGAGGCTCGCCCGGTGTAACGCCCGCGGGGCCGGGAACACGACCGGCGCGTGAGCCGGCCAGCGGCAGTCATCGACGTGGGCTCCAACACCGTGCGTCTCGTCGTCGCGCGGCGCGAGTCGCTGCCAACGCCGGTCCACACCGATAAGGCGACGCCGGGCCTCGGCCGCGAGATCGAGGCCTGCGGGCGCCTCTCCGGCACGGCGATCGCGACGACGGCCGACACGGTACGGCGCTTCTGTGCGGACGCGCGTGCTCACGGCGCCGCCTCCATCGAGGTGCTCGTCACGGCGCCGGGGCGCCAGGCCGAGAACGGTGCCGAGCTGGTGGAGGCGATCGAGCGCGCAGCCGGGATCCTCGTGCGCGTGCTCTCGCCGGAGGAGGAGGCAGAGCTCGCGTTCGCAGGCGCTGTCGCCGTAGCGTCGCCGAGCGCGCCCGTGGTTGCCGTCGTCGATCTCGGCGGAGCCTCGACCGAGCTCGCGGTCGGCTGTGCCGGCGAGGGGCCGAGCTGGGTGCGGTCGGTCGACCTCGGCGCCGTCCGCCTCACCCACCGTCTGCTCGACGCGACGCATCCGGCCCCGAAGGACGTCGAGGCCGCGCGGGAGGCCGTCGCGGAGGCATTCAGCGGCGTGACGCCCCCGCTCCCCGGTGCGGCGCTCGCCGTCGGCGGCTCCGTCCGTGCGCTCGGCCGCGTTGTCGGCCGGTGCCTCGCACGAGGCGAGCTCGCGGCGGCGGCGTCGATCCTGCCGGCCTGCAGCGCCGAGACGCTCGTCGAGAGGTTCGACGTCAGCAAGCAGCGGGCGCCGCTCCTCCTGGCCGCGGCACTGATCCTCTCGGAGGTGCAGCAGCGGCTCGTCGTGCCGCTGGAGGTCGCCGACGGCGGCGTCCGCGAGGGCGCTCTGCTGCTCGGGCGACGCGAGGCGAAGGCCGCGTAAGCGCTGCACGGGGCGATCATCCGGTTCGGGTGATGCAGCCTCTGCGGCGAAACTCGATCGTGCGTTTCCACTTCTCGCGAAAGGACCGACCATGCCGCCGGCGACCGCTCTGCGCAGCGCTCTCTCCGATGAACAACTCCAGCAGCTCGTCGCCCAGGTCAAGGAAGTCGACAGCATCGAGCTGAAGCTGACCGTCCCGGAGCCCGCGCAGATGTCCACTGCGCGCGCCCTCGACATGGACCCGCTCCAGGCGCAGATGCGTCAGGTGTTCTTCCTCGAGACGCCGGATCTCGCGCTCGACAAGGCGGGGCTCGTCGTACGCGCGCGCCGGTCGCAGAAGAAGGGCGACGACTCGGTCGTGAAGCTGCGCCCCGTCGTGCCGTCGGAGCTCCCCAAGGCGATCCGGCGCTCGCCGAGCTTCGGCGTCGAGCTGGACGCGTCGCCCGAGGGCTACGTCGTCTCGGGCTCGATGAAGGGCGTCCCCTCCGACGGAGACGTCCGCAAGGCGTTCGTCGCAGGGTTCCCGGTCCGCAAGCTCTTTTCGAAGGAGCAGCAGGCGCTCTTCGCGGAGCACGCGCCGAAGGGCGTCGGGCTCGACGACCTGACGATGCTCGGCCCGCTGCTCGTGCTGAAGCTCAAGTACGCGCCGGCCGACTTCGACCGGAAGGTCGTGACGGAGCTCTGGCTGTACCCGGACGGATCGCGCATCCTCGAGCTGTCGACGAAGTGCGCGCCGTCGGAGGCGTTCCAGGTCGCGGCCGAGACGCGGTCGTATCTCGCGTCGCGCGGAGTCGACCTGGCGACGGAGCAGCAGACGAAGACGCGGACCGCGCTCGAGTTCTTCGCGAAGCAGATGGCGAACGGCAGCAAGGCCGGCGCGCAAACGACGCGCAAGCCGCGCGCGGCGTCGAAGACCCGCCGGCCGCCGTCGAAGACCCGTCAGTCGAGCACGCGGCGCGGAACCCGCTCCAAGACCTCGACGTCCCGCCCGTAGGTCAGGCGCGCGAGCGCGCGCTTCCGGGTCAGCCAGCGGACGTCGTCGATCTCGTTCTGCGGCCGTGCGACGGCGCCGTCGAGCGGCGTCATCGCGAAGTAGCGCACGCGCTTCGGGCGGCCCGATCCGTCCTCGTAGTCGCTGACGGCGAGCTCCTCGCCGAGCGCGCACGCGAGGCCCGTCTCCTCCTCGACCTCGCGGAGCGCGCACCGCTCGTCGCTCTCCCTCGGCTTCGCCTTGCCCTTCGGGAGCGTCCAGTCGTCGTACTGCGGCCGGTGGATGAGAAGGATCTCTGCGCGGCCGCCGCGCCCGGAGCGGGTGACGATGCCTCCCGCCGCGCGGACGAACCCCGCCGCGCCCATCTCCGGCTCCTTCGCTGGCACGCCTGCGAGTGTCGTCGCCGCACGGGCCCGCAGCGTCATCCGACGCGGATGATGCCCCGTGCGCGCGCACGCGCCACCATCGCCGGAGGATGGGCGGCGACGGAACGCGCACCGTGTACCTCGTCCGGCACGCGTTCGCCGCGCACGCCGATGCGGCGCGCTGGCCGGACGACGCGAAGCGCCCCCTGACAGACGACGGCATCCGCCGGTTCCGCGCGGCGGCGCGCGGGCTGCGCCGGCTCGTTCCGGACGTCGACGCCGTGCTGTCGAGCGGCTACGCCCGCGCGTGGCAGACCGCAGAGCTGCTGCACGAGGTCACGGGGTGGCCGAAGCCGCAGGAATGTCGCGCACTCGAGGCCGACCGGCCGGGCTCGGCCGCGCTGGACGTGCTCCGCGAGCACACGGAGCGCTCGCTCGCGCTTGTCGGGCACGAGCCCTACCTCTCGACGCTCGCGTCGATCCTGTGCGCCGGCGACGGCTCGCTACGGCTGGAGCTGAAAAAGGGGGCGGTGGCGCGCCTCCACGTCGAAGACGACGCTCGCCCGGGGGGCGCGTCCCTCGGCTGGGCGGTGTCGCCGAAGATCCTCCGCGTGCTCGACGAAGCGTCGCCCTGACCGCGCGCGGAACGAACCTCGAGGTGCGGCACGAAGCCGACGGAGAACCGGTCGCTCCGCGTTCCGCTGCGCAGGTCGTCTTCGGCATGGGGAGCGGCATCGCGAGCATCGTGTACGGGACGATCACGGCGATGGCGACGGTCACGGCATTCGGAAACGAGAAGGATCCGTGGAAGCTCGCCGGACTCGTCGGCGCCACCGCGATCGTGTTCTGGATCGCACATCTCTACGCGCACGCGCTCTCGGAGAGCATCTCGGAAGGGCGGACGCTTCGTCCGCAAGCG
>DATHAE010000002.1:0-13589 GCA_035296805.1 Gaiellaceae bacterium
GGTAGCCGCGCTCGGCGACCATCCGGTACCAGCGGCCGTCCCACGCGCCGAGCAGCGCGAACGGGTGGCTCGCCACGCTCGGGTACCAGCTCGGCCGCGGCCAGCCCGCCGCCTGCACCGCGAGCGCCGTCCCGAGGACGACCGCGCGCGACGCCGCCCACCACAGCACAACGCGCTTGTACGCGAACGCACGTTCCGCGGTCCACGACGGCGCGGCGAGACCGTCGCCGGGCACGTCGGCCGCTGCGACAGCTTCCGCCGGCGGCGGCGCCGTGCTCGTGATGTCGGAGACGGACGACCTCCTCCCGGCAGGCGGCTTCCACGACCTCGGCCGGACCCGCGGCCGTCGCTCGAATGTACCGCGCCGCACTGTGAGACACCCCGCCGCAATGCACGGTAACGAGCGTTATGTCGAGTCACCGAAGATACGCTCCCGCCCATGGAGACGTACGAAGGCGTGGCCACGATCGAGAAGGTCGCCTCCCTCTGCCGCCGGCGCGGCTTCGTCTTCCCGGCGAGCGACATCTACGGCGGCATCGGGTCGACCTACGACTACGGCCACTACGGCGTGCTGCTCAAGAACAACGTCAAGCAGCGGTGGCTCGACGCGATGCTGCGCGAGCGCGGCGACATCGTGCTCCTCGACTCGGCGATCATCCAGCACCCGCGCACGTGGGAAGCGTCCGGCCACGTCGCGGGCTTCAGCGACCCGCTCGTCGACTGCCGCACGTGCAAGAAGCGCTTCCGCGCCGACCACCTCGAGCAGGAGTCGTGCCCGCAGAAGCCGTCGAAACGCCCCGGCGAGGGCCCGAACTGCGACCTGACCGGGGCCCGGCAGTTCAACCTGATGTTCCAGACGACGGTCGGGCCGGTCGAGGAGGCGGGGACGCGCGTGTTCCTGCGCCCCGAGACGGCTCAGGGCATCTTCCTCAACTTTCGCAACTACCTGAACGTGATGCGCCGCCGGCCGCCGTTCGGGATCGCGCAGATCGGCAAGTCGTTCCGGAACGAGATCACGCCCGGCAACTTCCTCTTTCGCCTGCGCGAGTTCGAGCAGATGGAAATGGAGTACTTCGTGCCGCCCGGCCAGGCGCCCGCCGCGTTCGAGGAATGGGTGCAGGCGCGGTACGACTGGTACGTCGGGCTCGGCCTCGAAGCGTCGCGGCTGCGCGTGCGGCCCCACGGCGCGGAGGAGCTGTCGCACTACTCGAGCCAGACGAGTGACCTGGAGTACCTCTACCCCATCGGCTGGTCGGAGCTCGAGGGCGTCGCGAACCGCGGCGACTTCGACCTTCGCCAGCACATGGAGCACTCGGGCGTCGACCTGCGCGTCTTCGATCCGGAGACCGAGGCGCACTACCTGCCGCACGTGATCGAGCCCGCGGTGAGCCTCGAGCGGATCGTGCTCGCGTTCCTCGTCGAGGGCTACGCGGAGGAGGAGGTCGCCGGCCGGCAGCGCACGCTCCTGCGCCTCCACCCCTTGCTCGCGCCGGTGACGGCGGCCGTCCTGCCGCTCGTGAACAAGGACCGGATGCCGGAGCTCGCGGAGCGGCTGTACGCCGAGCTGAAGCCGGTGCTCGCGGTCGAGTACGACGACTCCGGCTCGATCGGAAAGCGCTACCGCCGCCAGGACGAGATCGGCACGCCCTGGACGATCACGATCGACGGGCAGACCGTCGAGGACGAGACGGTGACGGTCCGCGATCGCGACTCGCTCGCCCAGGACCGCCTGCCGCTCGGCCGCGTCCGGGAGCTGCTCGTCGACCGGCTCGCGTCGTCCACAGACTTCTCCCCAGGCAGCTGAAAAGCCCGTGGAAATGTGGACAATTCGGCGCCTGCAAAGAGCGGGATTTTCGGCGCGCCGGTGTCTTGAAGAGCCGTGTCCCGCCCGCTAGCTTTCCCCCTGCGCCGGCCACGGAGCGCGAGTAGGTCGAAGCCCAGCCGACGGGCGTGTACGCGGAAGCGGAACGTCAGTCGGCAGGGTGGACGAAAGCGCCACCGGGCCGGCGAATCTCTGGTCCGACCTCTGTAGAGCATGCAGCACGAAGCGCCAGTTCGGGCTGCGCATGCCGAAGTTCTCGCAAATAGCGTCGACCTCGCCCCCGGCGCTCTTGCGCGCCGGCGTCCCCGTCCGTACCGTCCCCCTTGCACCGAGCACGGAGCGCGAGTAGGTCGAGTCCGAGCCGGGAGACCGTACGCGGAAGCGGAAAGTCACCAGGTTCGGAGGACGAAAGCGCCACCGGCTCGGTGAATTTCTTTGGACCCTGAGGCGACACCTTCGGGTTCCCCCCGTGGGCATCCCTTCCGACACGTTGCAACTGTCGGTGGGTGAGCACGGGCAGAGCCCGCATTCGCGGCAACTTGGTTGCGCACGGACAGGCGCGTTGGATCTGGCTAGCATCGGCACGCCATGCACCTCCGGATGCCGTCGATCGCGCGCGGGGTCACGTCCTTTCTCTGGGCGCTCTTCTTCTTCCTGTTCATCTGGATCGGCGGCGTCGGCGTCGGGTTCTCGAAGGCGACGTGCTTCATCGTCGGCGCTGTCGCCGGGTTCCTGATCTTCCTCTTCGTCCGCGTTTACGGCGAGACCGAGCCGAAGCGGCCCTGACCGCGGCAGAGCGCGTCAACGAGTAGGCGCGCGAAGTCTCCGCCGAGCGCGGTCTCGAGACGCGCCCGAGCCGGCCGACGCTCCGCGAGGAAGCCGCAGCGGGCGAGGAGAAGCCGCTCCCCCCTGCTCATCGGCTCGATCACCGCGGCCATGGCACGGGTATCGGCGCGGAGGGGGCGAAAGCGAATCCCTCCCGCGCGGGATCGAGCTACTCGAGCGACAGACGTCGCGCGTCGAAAGAGGCGCCGTAGAGGTCGGCGCGGAACTCCTCGACCGTCGCGCGCGCATCGTCCTCGAAGACGTGCTCGACGACGCCGACCGAGCGATCGTTGTGGAACGGCATGTCGACGTGCTCACGCGAGACGAGGTTCACCGACACCTTGGAGCAGACGGGGCAGCGGACCGCGACTCCGACGCGGTCGCCCGTGACGCCGGCGGCAAGCAGCTTGAACGCCGACGGGAACACGGGGCGCGGACGCTCCTCGGGCCAGCAGAAGAAGCTCCAGGGCCACTCCCCCGCCCCGATCCGGACCGCCGCGAGATCGGTCAGCTCGGCCGACGTCGAGTCGACGCGAGAGGTCATCAGGTTGACGAACAGCACCTCCGTGTCGAGGCCGAGCGGCGCCCAGTCGAGGTCCTGGTGCGACACGAGCGCGGGGTGCTCCTCGCCACAGCCGCACCCGAACTCGACGCGGTAGACAGCCGGATGGGTCGGCCCCGCGAGCTGCTCCAGCCGGTGGAAGCGCGACAAGCGCACCCGGGTCGCGCCGTGGGTCGGGCACGAGAAGGTGTAGCTCGTCGTCAGTGCGTCGTACATGCCGCACCCTGTGTCTTACCCGAACAGGCGGACGAAGAAATCCTCATTTCGGGTGCTCGGCGCGACCGGCGGCGCGTCCCTCGGAAGCTCGCGCAGCGAGTGCCGACGCTTGTGACACTGTGTCACAAGCACGCGCGCCGCCACCGACGCTCGCCGGTTCAGTAGTCGATCAGCGCGTGCAGGTCGAGCCCGGACAGCCGGTCGCGCCCGCCGAGAAACGTGAGCTCGATGATGAAGCACGCCCCGAGGACGACGCCGCCGAGGCGCTCGACGAGCCCGGCGATCGCCTCCACCGTTCCCCCTGTCGCGAGCACGTCGTCGTGGATCACGACGCGGGCGCCGTCCGGGATCAGGTCCGGGTGCAGCTCGAGCGAGTTCTCGCCGTACTCGAGCACGTACGTCGCGCTCACGGTTTCCGGCGGGAGCTTGCCCGGCCGGCGCGCCGGGATGAACCCGACCCCCGCCTCGAGGGCGATTGCCGACCCGAGCCAGAAACCGCGCGCCTCCGCGCCCAAGACGAGATCCGGCTCCTTTTCCTTCACCCACCCCGCGAGCTCCGAGACCGTCTGGCGCAGCGTCACGGGGTCGGCGAGCATCGGGGTGACGTCCTTGAAGCCGACCCCCGGCGTCGGAAAGTCCTGCACCTCGCGGATCTTCGAACGCAGGTCGAGCGTCAAGAGTCGGCCACCTCCCGGAGGTCCCGCCAGAAGAGCAGGCCCGCGAGCTCCTGGGCGAGCTCCGCGAGAGACTGCAGGTCGCGCAATCCTGCCGCACGCCGCTCGGCGTTGCGTGATCGAAGTGCAGGCGCGACCAACTGCTCGAGGAGCGCCGTCTCGCGGTTGGCGCTCGTCCGGAACGTCCGCAGGTGCCGCGGGTCGATCCCGTAGCGTGCGAGCTGGGCGCAGATCGCCGCCACGTCGGCGTCGGTCTCCGGGTAGCGCTTGTCCGCCCCGCTCCCGGTCGCCGACAGCAGCCCGAACTCCTCCAGCTCCTTCGCGAGCTCGGGTGTCACGCCCGCCCGCTTGCAGAGCTCGTCGAGCGAGATCCACTCCAGCTGGCCGCCGAGCCCGGTCGGCCGCCGGCGCTTTCGCTCCTTCGCGCCCGGCGCGTCGAGCTCCTCGCGGATCACGCGCAGGGGAAGGAACTCGTCGCGCTGCAGCCGCAGGATCGTCTCCAGCCGCCCCACGTCCTCGACGCTGAAGAGCCGGTAGCCGCCCTGCGTCCGCCGCGGCGTGAGCAGGCCCTCGTCCTCGAGGTAGCGGATCTTCGAGATCGAGATGTCCGGGAACTCGTCGCGCAGGCGGCGGACGACCTCGCCGATCCGGAGCAGGCGCTCCCGCTGCGGCTTCTGCGTCGCGGCGCTGTTCACAGGCGCTCGTTCAACGTCGCCCGTTTCACCGCTCCACGAACGTCAGCCGGTACTTGCCGATCTGGAGCTCGTCGCCGTTCTCGAGCTCGGCGCTGTCGATCCGGCGGCGGTTGACGAAAGTGCCGTTCAGCGACCCCTCGTCCTCGACGAAGAACCGGCCGTCGCGCTCGACGAGCAGCGCGTGGTTGCGCGACACCGTGACATCGTCGAGGAAGACGTCGCAGTCGGGGGAGCGTCCGATGCGGGTGCTGCCGCCGCGCGGCCGGAATGTCTCGCCGGCGCGGCCGCCGCCCGAGCGGACGACGAGCGCGGGCCCCTCGAGGCCGTCGACGGCGCCCTGGGAGAGGTCGCCGACCTCGTCGGCCGACAGCGCCTGCGTCGTCTCGACCGCCGGCTCGCGCTTCTCGATCAGAGTGCCGCAGCGCGAGCAGTAGTTCGCGGTCTCCGCGTTCTGGAACCCGCATTCCTGGCAGTAGACGTGCGACACGGCTAGGACGCGTCGGGCGCGGCCTTCCCCGTCAGGATGTCCGTGAGCCGGTTGACGTCGACGTCGTCGAGGACGCTGCGGCCGCCCGACTTCTGCAGCCGCGCGACGAGCTCGGCCCGCAGGATGTCGATCTTGCCGTGCAGGATGCGGCGTCGATAGCTGACCTCGTGCTCCTCTCGTTGGAGCTCTTCGATCAGCCCTTTGAGATCCCCGTCGGAAAGCGAGGCGAGATCCGGGAGCGCTTCCACCTGCCTCCTTTCGTCGGATTGCTTGGCCGTCTGATTCCAGCAGAGAACGCCTCAACCGTCAACCTCAAGTTGAGGATTGAGCCCTCTTCACCTTCACCCGCGGGACGCGATCTCCTCCCGCTCGATCACCTCGGAGACGATCGCCCTCAGCTCGCCCTCGAGTTCCTCCGAGGTCGCGTCGGTCGCTCCCTCGGCGTAGACGTGGACGATCGGCTCGTCCGGATCGGGCACCACCTGGGCCCAGCCGCGCTCGTCGAAGACCTTGATCCCGTCGAGAAGGTCGACGTCGCGGTCGGCGAAGCGCTCGTTCAGGATCCGCATCACCGTGCCCTTCAGCGCCCACGGGCACTGCACCTGCCGGTGGACGAGGGTCGGCCGCGGGAGCTCGCGGACGAGCTCCGAGAGCGGACGGCGGACGGGCGCGAGCAGCTCGAGCAGCTTGCAGAGCGACGCCATCGCGTCGTACGCGGGCAGGAACTCCGGGAAGACGTAGCCGCCGCCGACGGCGCCCGCGAAGACGACGCCGTCGTCGGCCGCGGCCCGCGTCAAGTCGGCCAACGACCCCGCCGTGCGGACGATCTCGATCGCGTCGCCGGCGATCCGGTCGACCTGGCTCGTGACGGTGATCGGCAGAGCGATCTTCCCGCGATGGCCGTTGGACGCGATCAGGCGCAGGAAGAGCAGGAGTGCCTGGTCGACGGGTACCTCGCGCCCGCGCTCGTCGATCAGGTACAGCCGCTCGGCGGAGCGGTCGAAGACGGCGCCGAGGTCTGCGCCGACGGCGTTCACGAGCCGCTTTGCCTGCCCGACCGTCTCGTGCAGGCGCGTGCTGCCCGCCGCGGTGTCCGATTCGAAGGCGTGCGCCGTCACCGCCTCGACCCCGAGCGGCCCGAGCAGCAGTGGGAGCACGAACGACGCGGCCGAGTAGCCGTAGTCGACGACGATCCGGAACCCCCGCCCGCGGATCGCGTCGGCGTCGAGCCCGCCGAGCAGGTCGTCGGCGTACGACTCGCGTGCGCGTGCGGGGTAGGAGATCGTCCCGACCTCGGAGTACGGGACGCGGCGCAGCTCCTGGCGGGTGAAGTGCTTCTCGACCTCCTTCTGCGTGGCGACCGAGAGCGCGGTGCCCGGGCGCTCGAAGAGGCGGATCTGGAGCACCTCGGGGTCGGTCGTCGAGGCGCCGACGTGGAACGCGATCTCGTAGTTCTGCGTGTTCAGCAGGTGCTTCCCGACGGCCGTCGGGAGCGCGCGCAGGTCGGCCACGTTGATTCCCGCAGAGGTGAGGCCCGAGATCATCGCGCGCTTGATCATCCGGTATGCGGCCGCGGACTCGCGGCTCGCGACGACGCGGCCGCCGCGCTTGAGAGACGTGCCGAGGGCCGCGCCGAGGCGGACGGCCGTCTCGGGCGTGAGGTCGACGTTGACGAGGCCGTTGACGCCGTCCTTGCCGAAGAGCCGCGTCGAGGCCCGCGACTCCCAGATCAGGCTCTCGTGCAGCTGCGCGCCGTACTCGACCTCCTTGTACGGGTAGATGCGGACGCCCGGGTAGACGACCGACTGGTCGCCGAGCGTCACCTGGTCGCCGATCGCGACGCCTTCGTGGACGCGCGCGTGCGAGCGGACGTCGCAGTTGCGGCCGAGGATCGCGCCCTCGATCATCGCGCTGCGGCCGACGTACGTGCCGGCGTCGATGATCGAGCGGGACACGCGCGCGCGCTCCCGCAGGGTGACGCCGGTCGCGAGGACGGTGTACGGAGCGACGGACGCGTCGGGTGCGACCCGGCAGTAGTCGCCGACGAACGCCGGCCCCTCGACGCCCTCGACGTCGTCGATCTCGACGCCTTCGCCGATCCACACGTCGCCGCGCAGCTTGATCCCCGGCACCTTCAGCCGGACCTTCTCGTCGAGGGCGTCGAAGTTCGCCTGGCGGTACTGGTCGAGGTTGCCGATGTCCTGCCAGTAGCCGTCGCAGACGTAGCCGTAGATCGGCCGGCCCATCTCGAGCAGGAGGGGGAAGAGCTCCTTCGAGAAGTCGTATGGCCGGTCGTTCGGCACGTGGCGCATCACCTCGGGCTCGATCACGTAGATGCCCGTGTTGATCGTGTCGGAGAACACCTGGCCCCACGACGGCTTCTCCAGGAAGCGCTCCACGCGGTTGTCCTCGTCCGTGACGACGATGCCGAACTCCAGCGGGTTCTCGACCGACTTGAGGCCGATCGTGACGGCAGCGCGCTTCTCCTTGTGGAACTCGACCAGCGCGGAGAGGTCGATGTCGCACAGCGCGTCGCCCGAGATGACGAGGAACGTCTCGTCGAGGCGCAAGCCCTGCGTGGCGAGGCGAACCGAGCCGGCGGTCCCGAGCGGGCTCTCCTCGACGGAGTACTCGATGTCGACGCCGAGCGACGAGCCGTCGCCGAAGTAGCTGCGGATCGCCTGCGGGAGGAAGGCGAGCGTGATCACGACGTCGGTCAATCCGTGGTCGCGCAGCAGCTCGACGATGTGCTCGATGCACGGCTTCCCGACGATCGGGACCATCGGCTTCGGCTGGTTCGAGGTCAGCGGGCGCAGGCGTGTCCCTTCGCCGCCGGCCATCACGACCGCTCGCATGTTCGTCGTCACCATCAGGTCACTTCTCTCCGCGCCTTCCAGGCGTAACCCACGAGAGCGGCGACCGCGAGCGCGAAACCGATCCAGAAGATCCACAGCGGCCAGGCGGTGCCCTCGTGCGTGACCATCACGAAGCCGAGGCTCGCGTACAGGAGCCACGTCGCGAGCTTGCCGACGAAGTTGACCTCGAACCGGTACCCCCGGCTGACGGCCAGCGGCGTGAGGACCATCACCGCGACGTCGCGCGCCGGGATCGCGAGCGCGAGCCACGGAAGCCGTCCCGCATGCCAGAGGAGGATGACGGCCGCGTCGATCATCAGGCGGTCGGCCAGCGGGTCGGCGATCTTGCCGAACCCGGACTCGACCCGCCAGCGGCGCGCGAGGAAGCCGTCGACCTGGTCCGTGATCCCGGCCGTTGCGAACACGAGCGCAGCGGGCCAGCTGTAGCCGTCGTCGGAGGAGAGGATCAGCGCGACGAAGATCGGGATCAGGACGAGGCGCGCGACGGTGAGCGCGTTCGGCAGCTGCGCGAGCGGCGCAGGAACGGTGCGCGCGGCCATGCCGCGAAGCATATGCCGCCCGCGGCGCTAGCTCGTCTCGCGCCGCAGCGCGGGCTCCACTCCCCCGACGCGGTACCACCGCGAGGCGTACGGCTCGAGCGCGAGGCGGTGCGCCCCTCCGCCGCCGACACGGCTGTCGGCGGCGTCGACGAGGTTCGCCAGCCGGTCGCCGCCCTCGACCTGCAGGCGGATCGACACCTCGCGCGGCTCCGGCGCGAAGTTGTGCACGCAAAGGAGCGACGTCCCGCGCCAGCTGTGGAGGACCGCGAGCACCGACCGCGACCGCGTCGGCACGATCGCCCACTCGCCCCAGCCGATCTCGGGGCACTGCTTCCGCATCCGGATCATGCGCGTCGTCCAGCGCAGGAGCGACTCGCGGTCGCGCCGCTGCTGCTCGACGTTCACCTCCTCGTAGCCGTACAGGCCGCCGGCGATGACCGGCCGCACGAGCTTGTCCGCGGTGGAGAAGCCCGCATTCGGCTCGCTCGACCACTGCATCGGTGTCCGGATCGCCTCGCGCTCGCGCAGCGACAGGTCGTCGCCCATCCCGATCTCGTCGCCGTAACGCAGCACCGGCGTCCCGGGGAGTGAGAAGAGGACGCTGTAGGCGAGCTCGATCCGCCGGCGGTCGCCGAGCATCGGCGCGAGGCGCCGCCGGATGCCGCGCCCGTAGAGCTGCATCGACGGCTCCGGGCCGAACCGCTCGAAGACGAGCGCCCGCTGCTCCTCCGTCAGCCGCCCGAGGTCGAGCTCGTCGTGGTTGCGCAGGAAGTGCGCCCACTGCACACCCTGCGGCACCTTGCGTGTGGCGCGGAGCGCCTGGGCGAGCGGGCGCACGTCGCCCGACGCGAGCGCGTAGAAGAGGTGCTGGTTGACCCAGAAGTTGAACATCATGTGCAGCCCGTCGCCGTTCGCGAAGTAGCGCTGCGACTCGCCCGGCAGCACGTTCGCCTCGCCGAGCAGCACGGCGTCCCCGACGCGCCACTGCAGGAACTCGCGCAGCTCCCGCAGCCACTCGAACCGCAGCTGCGACTTGCCGCCGTTCACCGACGGCTTCTCGAGCAGGAACGGGACGGCGTCGACGCGGAACCCGGAGACGCCGAGCTCGAGCCAGAACCCGACGATCCGACGCACCTCCTCGCGCACGCGAGGGTTCGCCATGTCGAGGTCGGGCTGGAAGTCGAAGAAGCGGTGGAAGTACCACCTCTTCGCCTCCGGGTCGCGCGTCCACGTCGTCTTCTGGACGCCGGGGAACACCATCCCCGTCTCCCAGTCGGGCGGCCGCTTGTCGGCCCACACGTACCAGTCGTGGCGCGGCGAGTCGCGCCGGCGCGCCTCCCTGAACCACGGATGGGCGTCGGAGGTGTGGTTGACGACGAGGTCGGCGATCACGCGGATGCCGCGGCTCTTCGCCTCGTGCATGAACTCCACAAAGTCGCCGGACGATCCGAAGCGCGGGTCGACGCCGTAGAAGTCGGAGATGTCGTAGCCGTTGTCCCGGTTCGGCGTCGGCTGGAACGGCGCGAGCCAGAGCACGTTGACGCCGAGGCTCTCGAGGTAGTCGAGCCTGCGGCTCAGCCCCTCGAAGTCGCCGCAGCCGTCGCCCTTCGCGTCGAGGAAGGAGTCGACGGCCAGGCTGTAGACGACGGCGTTCTTGTGCCAGAGGTCGGCGAGCACGGCCGCGGATGTTCACACAGCCGCTGCTAGCGTCGCCGACGGTGGCGACGGTGACGATCCCCGGATTCGTCGACGCGCACTCGCACGCGTTCCAGCGAGCCTTGCGCGGGCTCGCCGGGGGCGGCGACTTCTGGTCCTGGCGCGAGGAGATGATCCGGCTCGCGGAGTCGCTCTCGGTGGACGAGATCAGGAGCGAGTACGTCCACGTGTACCGCGAGCTGGCGGCCGCCGGGTACACCGCGGTCGGCGAGTTCCACTACCTCGGCCCCGCGGAGGCCCGCGCCGCCGCGGCCGCCGCCGAGGAAGCGGGGATCGCGTTCGTCTGCCTCTACGCCGCCTACGGCCGCGGGGGCTCGCCGCGGTTCCGGCAGGAGTCGCCGGCGGCCTACCTGCGCGACCTCGAGGGGCTGCGCGGCGACGGAATCCACGTCGGCGTCGCCCCCCACTCCGTCCGCGCCTGCCCCGCGGACTGGCTGCGCGAGCTCGCGCGCTACGCAACCGAGCACCGGCTGCCGCTGCACGTGCACGCGGACGAGCAGCCGCGCGAGATCGAGGAGTGCCTCGCCGAGCACGGACTGCGGCCGATCGAGCTGCTTGCGCGCGAGGGCTGTCTCACCGAGCGCACGACGGTCGTCCACGCCACGCACGCCGACGGCCGCGAGCTCGATCTGCTCGCCGAGGCGGGCGCGCGGATCTGCGTCTGCCCGACGACGGAGGCGAACCTCGGCGACGGGTTCCTCGCCGTCGCCCGCGTCTGCCATCGCTCGATCCCGCTGTGCATCGGCTCCGATTCGAACGTCCGCATCGACCCGCTGGAGGAGCTGCGCGAGCTCGAAGGGATCGCGCGCCGCCAGACCGGGAAGCGCGGCGTGATCTCGCTCGACTCGCTGCTCGCATTCGGCTCCGACGAGGGCGCAGCGGCGCTCGCGCTCGAAAGGTGGCCGGACGCCTGCGTCGATCTCGACCATGCGTCGCTCCGCGGCGTCCCGGAGGCTGGGCTCTACGGCGCGCTGGTCTTCGGCTGCGCCGCCGAGGTCTTGCGGAAGACGTCGCTCCAGTAGGCGGTGCGGTCGAGGTACGCGCGAGCCGCGTCGCGCCCGCGCCTCCCCCAGGCGCCGTCGTACGAGACGTACCGATATCGGCCGCGCCGGCCCGCGGCGGCCGCCGGCTCGATCTGCGTTCCCTCGTGCCACTCGTTGTAGCTCGTGATCGTGACGCGGTCGGCGCCGGCGGCGATCGCGCTGCGCCACATCGCGTCATAGGTGCGCCCCGCCCGGCGCCGCTTCACGCGGGAGTCGAGCGAGCCGCGGCGGGCGTCGTAGCCCGGCCCGACCGAGGGCGCACACAGCAGGCCCTTCGCGTGCGCCGCGGCGCAGATGCGGGCGAACGTGCCGCCATCGAACGAGACGATGTCGTACGTGTAGACGCCGTCGAAGCCGCCCCGGAGCGCGGCGCCGACGAGTCCCGTCTCGGCGAGCACCTCCACGCCGTCGAGCTGCGCGTTCGCCTCGGCCCAGGCCTCGAGCGGGAGGTCGAGCGGCCGGTAGACGTAGAACCTGCGGATTCCGAGCCCGCGCAGGTAGCCGATGTCCGCGACGGTGCTCGCGACGCTCCGGTCCACGTACGGCTCGACGTGCGCCGCGACACGGACACCCTGCGCGCGCGCGGCCTCGGCGACGAGCGGCAGGCGCGCGTCCTCGAACGAGCCGCTCCCCCACCATGAGACCGCGATCTCGTCGATCCCGGCTGCGCGGATCTCCTCCATCTGCCGGCCGAGCACGAGCCGGTCCGTGGACGAGTAGAGGCCCCGGGCCGGGTAGTAGCTCGCCGCGATGTCGTCCGGCGGACCGTGGCCCCCCTGCGACCAGTGGACGAACGCGCCGTCGCGCGAGGCCGTCGCGTACCACGGGTAGAAGAACGCGGACACTTTCACCCCGGCGAGTCCGGGTGCTGGAAACGCGAGCGCCGCAAGGACGCAGATCGAGAGCCGCCGCAGGGACACCGGCTGTCGATAATCGCATCCTCGGCGCCCGTTGGAAAGACCCCGCGCCGCTGGAAGGCATTCGCGCGCATATCCCGTCGTCGAGTGCTCGCAGCTGCGCAGGGCCAGGCCGCGCCGCGGGCCAGGCCCGAGCGCGCTGGGGGACGCTGGAGGGGCATGTCCCACCTGGCCCTGGCGCGTCAAGGTTACGCGCGCCGAAGGTCGTGCACTACTCCCCGATCGTCTACTCCCGCCTTTCGTCTCCCGCGACGGCTGCTCGCCGCTCTCTCCTCGCTCGCGAAGAGGTGTGTTCACGCGGTGCGAGCGGTCGCACCGTGCGACGTGGCACCGGTCGCGCCGGCGGCCTCGTCGCCGTCGCCGTCGACGATCTCTGACGGTCGAGCGGGCCCGCAGGGGACGCCGCTTAGTTGGCGCTACGCGGCTACGAGGGCGGCTTGGGCGCCCTTCAGCGTGGTCGAGGTCGCGGCCTCGATCCGCACCGGCACGAGCTCTCCGGGTTGCGCGGCTCCGGTGAAGTTCACGGTCGTGTTGCGACGGGTGCGGCCGCGGAGGAGCGAGGAATCGGTGCGCGACGGCCCCTCCACGAGCACCTCCTCGACCCGCCCCACGCGCTCCCGGTTGCGCTCGCGCGCGATCCGCTGCACGGCCTCGACCAGGCGCTCCATGCGCGCGACCTTCACCTCGTGCGGAACCTGGTCGGGCAGCGCCGCAGCCTCCGTCCCGTGCCGCGGCGAATAGACGAAGGTGAAGGCGCTGTCGTACCGCACCTCCTCGACCACCTCGAGCGTCTGACGGAAATCGTTCTCGGTCTCACCCGGAAAGCCGACGATGACGTCGGTTCCGAGCGCGAGGTCCGGAATCGCGTCGCGCAGCTTCGCGGCGAGTGCGACGTAACGCTCACGCGTGTAGGTGCGGCGCATCGCCTTCAGGATCCGCGACGACCCCGACTGGAGCGGCAGGTGCACGTGCTCGCAGACGGCGTCGCACTCGGCGATCGCGGCGATCACGGGGTCGCGGAAGTCCTTCGGGTGCGGGCTCGTGAAGCGGATCCGCTCGATACCGTCGACGGCGTCGCACGCGCGCAGGAGCTCGCCGAACTCCGTGCGCAGCTCCGGGAGCAGGTCGCGTCCCCACGAGTTGACGTTCTGGCCAAGGAGCGTCACCTCCCTCACGCCGTCGGCGGTCAGGCGCGTGACCTCGGCGACGATCTCGCC
>DATHAE010000003.1:0-3339 GCA_035296805.1 Gaiellaceae bacterium
CTCCGCGAGCGGCGCCCCCTGGTCCGGCGCGCGCCACCGGTCCGCCAGGCACTCCTCGCAGACCGCCACGTACGCCGTTGCATCGGGGCGCAAGTAGATGGTCTGCCGGAGCGCGCTCACGGTGTGCGTGGAGCTCCCGTCGGCGGCGGCGCCGTCATGCGGCGAGGTCCGCGAACTTCGCGTAGCGCTTGAGGAACGAGAGCTTGATCCCGTCGGTCGGCCCGTTGCGGTGCTTGGCCACGTTCACCTCGGCGATCCCCTGCTGGTCGGACTCATCGTTGTAGTACTCGTCGCGGTAGATGAACATCACGAGATCGGCGTCCTGTTCGATCGAGCCGGACTCGCGCAGGTCCGAGAGGATCGGGCGCTTGTCGTGGCGCTGCTCCACGGCGCGCGAGAGCTGCGACATCGCCAGGATCGGGACGTCGAGGTCGCGCGCGAGCACCTTCAGCGAGCGGGAGATCTGCGACACCTCCTGCACCCGGTTCTCGGCCGTCACACCCGAGGTCATCAGCTGCAGGTAGTCGACGATCACGAGCCCGAGGCTCGGCTGCTGCGACTTGAGGCGGCGGAGCTTCGACCGGATCTCCATCATCGTGATCGAGCCCGTATCGTCGACGTAGATCGGCGCCTTCGCGAGCTTGTCGCACGCCGCGGTCAGCCGCGGCCAGTCGTCGACGCCGAGCTTCCCCGTCCGGAGCCGCTGCGACTCGACCTTCGCCTCGGAGCACATCAGGCGCTGCGTGACCTCCGCCTTCGACATCTCGAGCGTGAACAGCGCAACGGGCGTGTTCTCGCGCACGCCGAGATTGGCCGCCATGCAGAGCGCGAGCGCCGACTTGCCCATCGACGGCCGCGCCGCCACGATCACGAGGTTCCCCGGCTGGAACCCGGACGTGAGCCGGTCGATGTCGCGGAAGCCCGACGGCGTGCCGGTGATCTCGACGCCGGCCTCGTACAGCGCCGTGATCCGCTCGAACGACTCCTTGAGCAACTCTTCGATGTGCGCGAACTGCGTCGAGACACGCCCCTGTCCGAGCTCGAACACGATCTGCTCGGCGCGGTCGACGAGCTCGATCACCTCGCCCGGCCGCTCCCAGCCCAGGCGAGCAATGTCGTTCCCGGCGGCGATCAGGCCGCGGAGCGTCGCCATCTCGCGCACGATCCGTGCGTAGTGGCCGACGTTCGACACTGCCGGCGTCATCGCCGCGATGTCGCGGATCTTGTCGACGCCGCCGATCAGCTCGAGCTTCTGCTCCTTGTCGAGCCTGTCCGCGAGCGTGAGCGCGTCCACGGGCTCGCCCTGGGCGTACAGCTCGCGGGCCGCCCGGAAGATCGTCGCGTGCGAGTCGCGGTAGAAGTCGCCGGGGTCGACGATGATGTCGGCGACGGTGCCGATCGCCCCCGGCGAGAGCATCATCGCGCCGAGGACAGCTTCCTCGGCGTCGAGATTCTGCGGGGGGACCGGCGCCGTCGCCGGTGCCTGGGCAGGCATGGTGCTGGTCACTGCGGCGCGATCCAATCGCGTTCCCTCCCGATCGGCCAGGGTGGGGATATGTGGATCGCAGGTGTGGGAAGAGGCCGCGCGCGGCTCGTTCCCCACACGGGGCGGCGTCTGTCCACGGTGTTCTCCCCATGACACGAACACATGTTCGTAATCCTTCCAGAGATCGGCACGGTTGTCCACGGTCTCTTGTGGACATGTCCACAGAGGGCGCGTACGTTCTCCACAGGCCGCCGCAGTTCGGAAGTTGTCGCAGTTTCCGGAGATCGAGCACGCCGTCCACAGGTCCGGCGTGGTTATCCACAGCCCGCCAAACGGGCTGACGGGATCAGGCCTCGGCCGCGGCCGCCTCATCCTCGGCCGGCGCCGCGGCGGAGGCCCCGGGCTCGGTGGGGGCGAACTCGTCGTCCGTCGCGTCGAGCTCCGGTGCCTCCAGCTCGGTCGGCTCCGCGAGGGGCTCGGGCTCGGCCCCGACGGCGGGCGCCACCTCGGCCGCTGCGGGCGTCGCGTCCTCGGCGGCCGCCTCGAGCTCCTCCTCGGTCGGTATCTCCTCGCCCTCGGGCGCCACCACGAGGCGCAGCTCGGCGGTGACGTCGGTGAAGAGCTCGAGCGGGATGCTGTAGCGGCCGACGCGCTTGATCGTGTCCATCTGCAGCTTGCGCCGGTCGACGCGGATCTTCTCCTGCTCCCAGAGCCGGTCGGCGACGTTCGTGGCCGTCACCGAGCCGAAGAGCGTGCCGCCGGGGCCGGCGTTGACGTCGAACCGCAGCTCCGTCGCCTCGAGCCGCCCCGCGATCGCCTGCGCCTCGCCGACGGACTTGGCGTCGTGGCGCGCGCGCTGCGCGTCGCGCTTCTCGAGCTCGCGGACGAGGGCCGGAGTCGCGACCTCCGCGAGCCCACGCGGGAAGAGGAAGTTGCGCGCGTACCCGCGCGCAACGGTCACGACCTCGCCGCGGAGGCCGAGCTTGTCGACGTCGTGCTTGAGGATCACGTCCACGGCTAGCGGTCTCCGCGGTCCCCACGGTCGCCGCGCTCGCGCCCGCCGCCCGGCCGGTCGTCGCGGCCGTCGGCGACGTACGGCAGGAGCGCGACCTCGCGGGCCCGCTTGACCGCGACGGCGACCTGGCGCTGGTGGCGCCGGCACGCGCCGCTGATCCGCCGCGAGCGGATCTTGCCCTTCTCCGAGACGTAGCGGCGGAGCTCGGCCACGTTCTTGTAGTCGATCTCGTCGACCTTCGTCTTGCAGAAGAAGCACGACTTCCGGCGCCCCGGGCCCGCGGGGGACGTCCGCTTCCGCCGATCCTGTTGCTTCTGTGCCACGCGTGTCTCCTTAGAACGGGATGTCGTCGTCGGATGCGCCGCCGAAGTCGGCGTCGGCGCCGCTCGCCGCGCCCGCGGGGACGAACTGATTGCCGCCGCCACCGCCGAGGTCGCCGCCCTCGCCGCGACCGCCGAGGAACTGGACGGTGTCCGCGATCACCTCGACCGCCTGGCGCTTCGCGCCGTCCTGCGCCTCCCATTCGCGCCACTCGAGGCGGCCGTCGATGCCGACGGGCCGGCCCTTCGATAGGTACTGCGCACAGTTCTCGCCCTGGGCGCCCCAGACCGTGATGTCGAAGTAGTTCGGCTTCTCCGTCCACTGCCCCGTCGCGCCGTCCTTGCGGCGGGTGTTCACCGCGAGCCGCAGGCTGCACACGGCCATGCCGCTCGGCGTGTGGCGCAGCTCGGGGTCGCGCGTCAGGTTGCCGACGAGCACGACGCGGTTGATGTTGGCCATGGTTCCGCTCCTCTCTCCGTGGGGGACCCAGGCTACTCCGTGACCTCGACGGCGTCAT
>DATHAE010000004.1:0-5707 GCA_035296805.1 Gaiellaceae bacterium
CCCGAGCTGTGGGCTATCGTCGCGGCCGTTCCGCGTGACGAGACGCTCCGGAGGATCGATGCGGCTCTTTGACACCTACACGAAGTCGCTCGTCGACCTCCCGGCGCCGCCGGGGCCGGTGCGCATGTACTTCTGCGGCCCGACCGTCTATCGCCGGATCCATGTCGGGAACGCGTTCGCCGTCTCGGTGCTCCCGCTGTGGCTCAACCGGTGGCTGAGGCTGCGCGGGTACGACACGAAGGTCGTCGTCAACGTGACGGACATCAACGACAAGATCTACGACGCGGCGCCCGGCGCGAGCGCGCGGCTCGCGCAGGATGCGACGCAGTGGTACGTCGACGACACCGACCGCCTCGGCCTCGGCCGCCCGGACGTCGAGCCGACGGCCGCCGAGACGGTAGAGGACCAGATCAGGATGATCGGGGAGCTGATCGAGCGCGGGTTCGCGTACGAGGTGGACGGCGACGTCTACTTTCGCGTGTCCCGCTATGAGGACTACGGCCGCCTGTCGCGGCAGCGGCCGGACCAGGTCGAGGAACAGGAGCCGAACGCGCGTAAAGAGGACCCGAGAGACTTCGCGCTCTGGAAGGCGAACAAGCCGGGCGAGGACACGTGGTGGGACTCGCCGTGGGGCCGCGGGCGGCCCGGCTGGCACATCGAGTGCTCCGCGATGAGCGAGAAGCACCTCGGCACCGAGTTCGAGATCCACGGCGGTGGGCTCGACCTCGTCTTCCCGCACCACGAGAACGAGATCGCGCAATCGCGATCGCTCGGCCACGCCTTCGCGCGCGTCTGGATGCACAACGGGATGCTGCGCTTCGCCGGCGAGGAGATGCACAAATCGGCGGGAAACGACGTCTCGCTGAAGGATGCGCTCGACCGCTGGGGACGAGAGACGCTGCTCGTCTTCTTCCTCAGCGGCCACTGGCGCAAGCCGCTCGACTACTCGGACGAGTCGCTGCGCGCGGCCGAGGCGCGCGCCGAGGGTTTCCGGGAGGTGTTGCGCAATCCGTCGCAACCGGCAGCGGAGGGTGCATGGGAGCGGTTCGAGGCCGCGCTCGATGACGACTTCAACACACCGGCCGCACTCGCAATCATGCACGAGTGGCGCGACCACGACCTCCTGCGCCGCGCGCTCGATGTGTTCGCGCTCGGATCTGTCGCGGCCGAGACTGCTGCGCCGCCCGAGGTGGTCGACCTCGCCGACCGCCGCGCGGCCGCCCGCGAGCAGCGCGACTTCTCCGCAGCCGACCGGCTCCGCGACGAGCTCGCGGCGGCAGGCTGGGAGATGCGCGACGAGGCCGGCGGGTACCGTCTCGTCCCGCGCGGGTGATCGGCGACCTCGTCTACGGCCGCCGCGCCGTGCGCGAGGCGCTGCGTGGACGGCGTGAGGTGCTCGAGCTGTGGGCGACGGAGCGGGCGGTGAAGGCCGAGCCGTGGCTCGCAGAGGCGAGGCCGCGGGCGAAGGCGGAGCGCGAGCTCTCCGAGCTCGCCGGGACGCGGGACCATCAGGGTGTGGTCGCGCGTGTGGAGCCGTACCGATACGCCGACGCCTACGAGCTGGCGCGCGCCGAGCGGCCGCTGCTCGCCGTGCTCGACCGCGTGACCGACCCGCGGAACCTCGGCGCGGTCTGCCGCAGCGCGGACGGCGCCGGTGCGACAGGTGTCGTCGTCCCGGCGCACGGGTCGGCCGTCGTGACTCCCGCGGTGGCCCGCGCCTCCGCCGGTGCCGTCGAGCACCTCCCGGTCGCGGTCGTGACGAATCTCGCCCGCTACCTCGAGGACGTGAAGGGCGGCGACCTCTGGGTCTACGGCGCCGCGGGCGACGGCGCGCCGATGTGGCACAGCGACCTCTCCGGAGGCGCCGCCCTCGTCTTCGGCTCCGAGGGGAAAGGGCTTCGCCCGCTCGTCCGGCGCACCTGCGACGCGCTCGTCTCGATCCCGCTCGAGGGTCGGGTGGAGTCGCTGAACGTCAGCGTCGCCGCCGCGGTGCTCCTGTACGAGGCCCGAAGGCAGCGCGCCGCCGCGAACTTGTGACACCGTGTCACAAGTATTCGAGTGCCGAGCGAGTGGGACCTTCGCAAAGTAGGACTTGCGCTTGCTGCAGAAGGTTGCTAGGTTCACCTCGACCTCAGGGTGAGGCTTCTGCTCCGACCGCGTGTTGGCCGACGGCGCAGTTCCCGCCCCAAGCCGTGCAACTACGGGGGTTTGCCTTGCCCGCCCGCACCGCAATCGCAGCGAAGACACCGCAGAAAGCTCAACGGGAGCTAGAGGATCTTCAGTTCGTGCTCAAGGCGCGCAACGGGGACGGCGCTGCGATGGACGCGCTCCTGCGGCGGTACACGTCGTTCGTGCGTCTCAAGGCCAGCTCGTACTTCCTCGCCGGCGGCGACGGCGAGGACCTCGTGCAGGAGGGGCTGATCGGGCTCTACAAGGCGGTCCGCGATTTCCGCCCGGACAAGGAGACCTCGTTCCGCTCGTTCGCGGAGCTGTGCGTGACGCGCCAGATCATCACGGCGATCAAGACGGCGACCCGCTTCAAGCACGCGCCGCTCAACACCTACGTCTCGTTCAGCCACACCCCGGCGGGCCAGGAGTCGGAGGGCGAATGCACGCTCGGCGACGCGCTCCCCGGCCCGAGCGTGAACGACCCGTCGGTCTGCGTGATCTCGACGGAGGAGCTGCAGGCGCTCGTCGGCTGCCTCGGCACGGGCCTCTCGCCGCTCGAGGCCGACGCGCTCCGTCTCTACCTCGAGGGCGAGTCGTACGAGGGGATGGCCGACGAGCTCGGCTGCGACACGAAGACGATCGACAACGCCCTGCAGCGCGTGAAGCGCAAGATCCTGACGCACCAGGCCTCGCGCCAGGTGCTGGCTTAGGCGATCCCAACGCGGCCGATCTCGTAGCGTTCGGCGAGGCGGGCGCGGCGAACTCGCCGGTTACGCGCGGGTTCGACTCGCAGCGCGCTGGATCTGCCTCCCGTCGTCAGCGAGCAGGTCGTAGCGTGTGTTCTCGCCGAATGGGAACGCGACGATGTAGCCGCGCTCGCGTAGCGCCAGTACGACGGCGAGTGTCGTCCGATCGCCTACATCCTTCGGATGGCGCATCCTTGCGAGGTTGCAGCCTTCGGACGGGCCATGTCCAAAACGGACAGCGGGTGTCGGTGCGTACGATGCACCGGCGCCGGAGTAGCTCAGCTGGCAGAGCAACGGATTTGTAATCCGTAGGCCGAGGGTTCGAGTCCCTCCTCCGGCTCTGAGAGTGATCCGTCGGCGTTCAGTCGTGCCGCCGAAGCGGGGTGAACGCGCCGTCGAGCGTCTTCCACTTGTCGTCGAGGGTCGGGGAGCGTTTCGCGGCTCATGAAGCGGCCCCCGATTCCCGGGCGGTTGTCGTGCCGCACAGCTCGACGAGGAGCGTTGCGATCTCGTCCAGCTGTGCGACGCGTGCGTCCGGAACCGCGGCCACGGCGGCGCGCGGCATCTCGGGCCGCTCGGCCCGCGCCGGATCCTCGACGATCGTCGCGCCGCCGAGCTCGCGGATCCGCGCGAGGCCGCGCGCGCCGTCGTCGTTCGCGCCGGTGAGAACGACGCCCACGCAGCGCTCGCGGTAGGCCTCCGCCGCCGACTCCAGGAGGACGTCTATCGACGGACGCGAGAACGCGACAGGCTCCTCTACCGAAAGCGCGAGATGGTCGCCCTCGACCAGCAGGTGGTAGTCGGGCGGCGCCAGGTAGACGTACCCGCGGTCGATCGCCTGCTTGTCGTCGCCGTCGCACACCTTGAGGCGCGTGACGGCGCCGAGGAGGGTGCGGAACGCGCTCGGGTGCGCGTCCGAGCCGCGGTGCTGCGCGACGACGAGCGCCGCGTCGAGGTCGCCCGGAAGGGCGCGGAGAATCGTCCGCAACGCATCCAGCCCGCCCCACGACGTCCCGATCGCGACGAGGTCGCGCGTTCCCGGAGTCCCGGCTACCGGACCCTCCGGTACAGCTTCTGCTGCGCGTCGAGCTCCTCGTAGGAATGCTCGAACTCCGTGAAGCGGATCGACTCCTTGTGGCCGAGGCAGAGGATGCCGCGGCGCTCGAGGCTGTCGTGGAAGAGCCGGTGCACGCGGTTCTGCAGCGGCCGGTCGAAGTAGATCATCACGTTGCGGCAGAGGATGACATTGAACTCCTGGAACGCGCGGTCCTGGACGAGGTTGTGCTGCGCCCACACGACGTTTTCGGCCAGCGTCCGGTCGAACAGCGCCCCCTCGTACTTCGCGAGATAGTACGACGAGAACGACCGCTTGCCGCCGGCGCGGATGTAGTTCTCGGTGTACTCGCGCATCTTGTCGAGCGGGAAGACGCCCTCGCGTGCCCGGTCGACGACGACCGCGTTGATGTCGGTGGCGTAGATCCGCGTCCGGTCGAGCAGCTCCTCTTCCGAAAGGAGGATCGCCAGCGAGAAGACCTCCTCGCCCGTCGAGCAGCCCGCGACCCACACGCGGGTGAAGGGGTAGGTGCGCAGGAGCGGCACCACCTTCTCGCGAAAGGCGACGTAGAACGTCGGGTCGCGGAACATCGCCGTGACGTTGATCGAGAGGTCGAGCAGCAGCCGCTCCATGCATGCCGGATCGTGGAGGAGCCGCTCGAGCAGGCCCGAGATCGACTCGAGACCCTCCTGGTGGACGCGCCGCCACACCCGTCGCTTGAGCGACGCGGGTGCGTACTCGCGGAAGTCGAAGCCGTAGCGCCTGTAGACGCCCTCCAGGAGCAGCTGGAGCTCGATCATCTCGAGCTCGAGCTGCCCCGAGGGCGTCTCGGCCGCCGAATCTACCGGTAGAGCCACACCCGCATCAGCGAGAGGAGCTGGTCGGTGTCGACGGGCTTCGTGATGTAGTCCGAGGCGCCCGCCGCGATGCTCTTCTCGCGGTCGCCCTTCATCGCCTTCGCCGTCAGCGAGATGATCGGCAGCTTCTCGAAGCGCTCGTCGGCGCGGATCCGGCGGATGGCGTCGTAGCCGTCGAGCTCCGGCATCATGATGTCCATCAGGACGAGGTCGACGTCCGGCGCTCCCTGCAGGAGCGCGATCGCCTCCGCGCCGTTCTCGGCGAACAGCACCTCCATCCCGTGGCGCTCGAGGACGCTCGCCAGCGCGAACACGTTGCGCACGTCGTCGTCGGCGACGATCACCTTCTTGCCCTTGAAGAGATCGTCCTCCGAGTGCAGTTGCTCGAGCATCCTCCGCTTCTCCGCCGGTAGCTTCGACTCGACGCGGTGCAGGAAGAGCGCCGTCTCGTCGAGCAGCCGCTCGGGCGAGCGCACGTCCTTGACGATCACCGTCTCGGCGTACTTCTTCAGCCTCGTCTCCTCGCGCCGCGTCAGGTCGCGGCCCGTGTAGACGATCACCGGCAGGTTCTGGAAGCGCTCGTCGGTCTTCACCTTCTCGAGCAGCGCGAAGCCGCTCATCTTCGGCAGCTTGAGGTCGAGGACCATACAGTCGAACCGCGCGTCCTTCTCCAGCAGTTCGAGCGCCTCCTCCGATGAGCCGACGGCGGTGATCTCGACGTCGTCGCCCGTGCCGATCAGCTCCGTGATCGCCTCGCGCTGGTGCTCGTCGTCGTCGACGATCAGCAGGTTGCGGACGCTCCGCTCGACGAACTCCGAGATCGCGCCGAAGGTGTCGTCGAGCCGCTCCGCCTCGACGGGCTTCTCGACGACCGCGACCGC
>DATHAE010000005.1:0-8956 GCA_035296805.1 Gaiellaceae bacterium
GTCACAAGCACCGGGCCGCCTCGAGATGCGCGCGGTGGCCGACGAGCCTGCGCTGCTCGAAGCGGCGTACGCCGTTGCGCTCGAGTCGGAGCCGGACGTGCCGAATCCGAGTCCGTGGGTCGAGCCGGCGTCGTTCGAGGAGTGGCGCTCGCGCGAGATCGACGACGCGCTCTTCGTCCCGGAGGCCTCCCTGGTCGCGTTCGTGGACGGAGAGCCCGTCGGGTACGGGCTGATGCAGCTCGAGCGTCCGGGCCTCGGCGCGCACCACGCAACGGGCGTCGCCCGCGCGCACCGCGGCCGCGGCCTCGCGACGACGCTGAAGCGCGCGCAGATCGAGCGCGCGCGGGCGGCGGGCTTGCACGGGCTGGTCACCTGGAACGAGGAGGGCAACGCGCCGATCCGCGCCGTCAACGCCCGTCTCGGCTACGAGGTCACCCGCGCCGTCGTCACCTACCGCGGGCCGCTGCTCGCCGATGCGTAGGCAGTCGCCGACGGCGGTCTACCTCGGCCTCGAGCTGATCCTGTCGGCGGCCTTCGCCGTCAGCTTCACGGTCACCGCCGTCTACTTCGTCAAGACGGTCCATCTCGACCCGCTCCAGCTCGTGCTCGCGGGCACTGCGATGGAGGCGACGATCTTCGTCTGCGAGATCCCGACCGGTGTCCTCGCCGACACGTACGGCCGGCGCGCGTCGCTCGTCCTCGGTTGGGCGATCTCGGGCGCGGCGATGGTGCTCGTCGGGACGGTGCCGCACGTCGCCGCCGTCCTCGCCGGGTTCGCGCTCTGGGGCTTCGGCTACACCTTCACGAGCGGCGCCTACGAAGCGTGGATCACCGACGAGGTCGGCGCCGCTCGCGTGACGCACGTGTTCGTCCGCGGAACGCGGATGGGCTACGCGGGCGCGCTCGCGGGGATCGGCCTCAGCGTGAGCCTCGCCGCGTGGCTCGGCCTCGGGACGACGGTCGCGATCGGCGGCGGTCTCGTCATCCTGTGCGCCGCGTACGCCGCGCTCGCGATGCCCGAGACGGGGTTCCGTCCGACGGGCGAGGAGCGGCCCGGCTGGCGCGACTCGCTCCAGACGGCGCGCCGCGGCGGCCGCCTCGTGCGCGGGCACCCGCTGCTGCTGATGATGATGGCGATCACGCTCTTCGCGGGCATGTCGAGCGAGAGCTTCGACCGGCTGTGGCAGGCGCACTTCATCCGCGACGTCGGGCTGCCGTCGTTCTTCTCGCTCGACGACGTCTACTGGTTCGGCCTGTTCGAGGTCGGCTCGATGGTGATCGGCCTCGTCGCCTCGACCGTGCTCGTGCGCCGGTTCCGCGACCGGCCCCCGGTCGCGCTGGCGCGGATGCTGCTCGTGGTCACCGTGGTCCAGCTCGCGGCGGCGATCCTGTTCGGGATCGCGGGCGGGGTCGCGTTCGCGCTGTCGACGTACTGGCTCTACCGGCTGACGCGCGGCCTCGTCCACCCGCTGTACATGGGGTGGCTCAACCGCAACATCGACGACTCCTCGGTGCGCGCGACGGTGATCTCGATGGAGGGGCAGGCCGACGCGGTCGGTCAGACCGCGGGCGGACCGGTGCTCGGGGCGATCGGCAATGCGTGGGGGATCCCGGCCGCGCTCCTCGCCGGCGCGGCCGTCCTCGCTCCGGCGATTTTGCTCTACGGCCGCGCGACTCGGCACGACGGCCTCGAGCCGGAGCTCGAGGAGCTCCCCGCGACCGCCCCCGTGTGAGCGGAGGCCGCCGGCCTACGACGGCTCGGCGGCGCGACGTGTGTCTCGCTCAGCCGCCGCGGTCTGCAGTCGCGCCAGCAGCTCGGGGATCTCCGTCACCGTCTGGGTCTTCAGCACGTAGGCGATCGCTCCCGCGGCGCGCGCGTCGGGGCTGCGGTCGACGATGTCGGATCCGCTCAGCATCACGATCTGGGCGTCGGGGACGACCGCGTGGATCTGCCGCGTCGCCGCGAGCCCGTCGACCCGCGGCATCGCGTGGTCGATCAGGATCACGTCCGGGCGGAGCCGCTCCGCCGCCGCGGCGGCCTCCGCGCCGTCGAGCACGCGCCCCGCGACCTCGGCCCCGGGAATCGTCTCGAGCAGCGCCTCGAGAGCGCCGAGAAAGCGCTCGTCGTCGTCCACCAAGAGGATCCTCATCCGCTTCTTCTTCCCCACTGGGCCCATTTTGTAGACTCCGACGGTCTTACGAGGCGACGAGGCCTCAGGCGCGCCGCTCCGGCGCCCTGGGGCTTTTCATTTTCTTGGCTCCGGCTCAGGGAGGAACGCACGCATGGGGATGATCGAGAGCAGGCACCGGGCGACGTCGGACCCCGAGGCGCGGCGCCGCGTCCTGGCGCAGATACGGGACGAGGGAGTCGAGTACGTGCTCTTCTGGTTCACCGATCTCGAGGGGCACCTGAAGAGCTTCGCGATCACCCCGAGCGAGATGGAGGGCGCGCTCGACGACGGGATGGGGTTCGACGGCTCCTCGATCACCGGCTTCAACGCGATCGAGGAGTCGGACATGGTCGCCATCCCGGACCCGGAGACCTTCAGGATCATGCCGACGCGCGAGGGCGAGACGAAGGTCGGGCGGCTGATCTGCGACGTCGTCAAGCCCGACGGCGACCCGTACGAGGGCGACCCGCGCTACGTCCTGCGCCGCGCGTTGGAGCGGATGGAGTCGATGGGCTTCGACACCTTCAACGTCGGCCCGGAGCTCGAGTACTTCCTGTTCAAGGACAAGAAGGGGACCGAGACGCTCGACGAGGGCGGCTACTTCGCGATGACCGCGCTCGACGCGGCGACCGAGGTCCGCAACGACACGATCCGCGCCCTCGAGGCGGTCGGGATCCCGGTCGAATACCACCACCACGAGGTCGCGCCGTCGCAGCACGAGATCGACATGCGCTACGCGTCGGCGCTCGACATGGCCGACTTCACGATCACCTATCGCCTGATCGTGAAGGAGATCGCCGCGAAGCACGGCGTGTACGCGACGTTCATGCCCAAGCCGCTCTTCGGTGAGAACGGGTCGGGCATGCACACGCACATGTCGCTCTTCAAGGAGGGCCGCAACCAGTTCTTCGCGGAGGGCGACGACTACCACCTCTCAGAGGCCGGCAAGCAGTTCATCGCCGGGCTGCTCCGGCACGCGCGCGAGCTGTCCGCCGTTTTCGCGCAGTGGGTGAACTCCTACAAGCGGCTCGTGCCGGGGTTCGAGGCGCCGGTGTACGTCGCGTGGTCGCAGCGGAACCGCTCCGCGCTGATCCGGATCCCGCTCTACAAGCCGGGGTCGGAGCAGGCCACGCGCGCCGAGATCCGCTGCCCGGATCCGGCCTGCAACCCGTACCTGACCTTCGCCGCGCTGCTCCACGCCGGCCTCGAGGGGATCGAGCGCGGGTACGAGCTCGAGCCGCCGATGGACTCGAATCTCTACCACCTGTCGGCGGAGGAGCGCCGCGAGCGGGGGATCGTCTCGCTGCCGGAGACGCTCGGCGAGGCGATCGACGAGTTCGCAGCGAGCGACTTGATGCGCCGCGCCTTCGGCGACCACATCTTCGACAACTACGTCCGCCTGAAGCGCACCGAATGGGACGAGTACCGCGTCCAGCTCACCGAGTGGGAGCTCGATCGGTATCTCGGTTCGCTCTAGGGCCGCAGGCAGGTGAAGCTCGGTGACGGCGGTGCGGGCTCTGCCCGTGCGGCCGCGCTGCGCTGCTAGAGGAAGGAGCGGATCGCTTCGCGGTCGACGCGGAGGCCGATCACGCGCGAGCCGTCGTCGATCTGCTCGATCGAATCGGCGGGGACGAGCCGGCGGCGGCGGGCGAGGAAGCCGAACCGAACCGCGAGCGCGTCGGGTGTCTCCGGGGAGGTGCCGTACATCGGCCCCTCGACCCTCCCGACGATCCGCCCGCGCGCATCCGCCACCAGGAACCCGGACGTACGCCTGAGATCGAAAGCGAGAGCGGACACGGCGCGAACCTATTCCCGCCCTGCTAGGAAATACCTTTGTCGCAGGTAAGGATGTTGTAAACGCCTGCTCGCGTGGATCACGCCCGCGACGGCCTGACGCGGGTTCAGTCGGGCTTGCCGGCCATCACGAACCAGGTGACGGCGAGGGCGGCGAGGTAGATGCCGGCAAAGCCGAGGACGGCGAGGCGTTGCCAGCCCTCGCCGCGGCGCCGCGACCACCAGAACGCGAAGCCGCCCGTCAGCAGGATCAGGAGCAGGCCGAGGTCGCCGACGATGTAGCCGATCCCGAGCCACGTCGGATCTTCGTCGCCGTAGCCCTCGCGCGACCTCGTCCACTCGCCGAAGATCCGCATCACGAGCCAGCTCGGGAGGACGAGCAGGAGCGTCACCCAGAACGCCGCGCGCGAGAGCAACTCGCGCTCGGGGCGGCGGCCGGCCGTCGCGGCGAGGACGATCACCGTCGCGACGGCGCCGACGAGCACGATCGCACCGAGCACGTGGAAGAACAGCACCAGGTTCCACGAGTCGGGGCGAACGGCGGCGATCATGCGCCCGGCTTCCAGATCATGAGCACGAGGATCGCGAGCCCGGCGACGCCGGAACCCCAGCTGAGCCCGTTCGAGACGCGGTCGCGCAGCCGTTCGGCGAGCGCCGCCGACGGCGAGTCGTCCTCCGCCGCGAGTCGCTCCGCCTCGAGCCGCGTCGCCTTCTCGCGTTGGCCGCCGAGGCCGCCGAGGGCGCCGCTGACCGCCCAGAGCAGGAGCGAGGCGAGGATCCAGCCCTCCGTGATCGTGTAGTCGTCGAGGTGGACCACGAGCCACAGGCCGAACACGATCGTCATCGGCATCCCGACGTTGATCGCGATCAGCGGGATGCGCGTGAGGCCGAGCAGAAGCGCGATCTCGCTCGGCCGCCGCGCGCGCCGAGCGAGCACGTTCAGCGTTCCCGCGCTGACCGCGCCGCCGAGGAAGAGGAAGGCGCCGGTCACGTGCAGCGCGAGCAGCCAGCCGTACGTCCCCACGCCCGGAGCGTACGCTCCGCCCGAGATGGACGCGCGCGACAGGCACCTTCGCCTGCTCACGGAGACGATCGAGGCGGTGAACTCGACGCTCGACCTGGAGGAGGTGCTGTCGCTCGTCGCGACGAAGGTCGCGGACGCACTCGCCGCCGACGCGTGCTTCGTCTACCTGTACGACGAGCGCGCGGGCGAGCTCGTCCTGCGTGCGACGCACGGGACGCGGTTCGAGGAGATGACGCGGCGGCCGCGGATGCGGCCGGGCGAAGGGATCACGGGCACTGCCGCCGAGGCGCGCGCGCCGGTCGCGATCCCGTCGCAGGCGCACCTCGACGCGCGCTTCAAGAACTTCCCCAACCTTCCCGAGGACGAGTACGAGTCGATCCTGGCCGTCCCGATCGTCGCGCGCACGCGCGCGCCCGGAAGCGACCTGCGCGGCGAGCGACTCGAGGGCGCGCTGAACGTGCGCACGCGTGAGCCGCGCGCGTTCACCGACGACGAGATCGAGCTGCTGCTCGCGATCGCGGCGCAGGTCGCGCAGTCGATCGAGCACGCGAAGCTGTACGCGGAGGCGCAGCGGCGGGTGCACGAGCTGGAGGCGCTGGCGCGGATCTCGGAGGCGGTGTCCGAGGCGCTCTACCTCGAGGAGTCGCTCGAGGCGATCGTCAAGACGACCGTCGACGCGCTGTCGGCGACGGGAGCCGCGCTCGTGCTCGAGGACGGGGCGGTCGCGTGGCCCGAGGGCCGCGCCGATGCGTTCGCCATCCGCCAGCCGCTGCGCTGGCGCGGCCGGACGATCGGCGAGCTGGTCGCCGACCGCGGGATCCCGTTCACGTCCGAAGACCGCGACCTGCTGGCGTCGATCGCGCAGCACGCCGCCGTCGCGCTCGAGCACGGCCGCGCCGTGATGCGCGGCGTCCTCGCCCAAGAGATCCACCACCGCGTGAAGAACAACCTGCAGACAGTCGCGTCGCTGCTGCGCCTCCAGGCGCGGGCGGCCGAGGGCGTCGACCCGCAGAAGGCGCTCGACGATTCCGTCAACCGGATCCTCGCGATCGCGGCCGTGCACGAGGTGTTGACCGAGCGGCGCGATGACGACGTCGACCTCGCGGACCTGATCGGCCGCCTCCGCGCGATGCTCGTCCAGGGCGTCGGCGCCGGGAAGGAGGTCGAGGCGCGGCTCGAGCCGGTCTCGCTCGCGGGACACCGCGCGACGGCGCTCGCGCTCGTCTTCGCGGAGCTGCTCCAGAACGCGCTCGAGCACGGCGGCGGCCGCATCCAGGTGGAGTTGTCGCGGACGGACGGCGACGTGATGCTCGCCGTCGGCGACGACGGGGCCGGGATCGCCGAGGACGCGCCGGTCGGAACCGGCCTCTCGATCGTGCGCGCGCTCGTCCGGGACGAGCTGCGAGGGACACTGACCGTCCACGGCGAACACGGGACGTGGACGCAGGTCGTATTTCCTGCGTAACCAACCGGCGGGGATCTTCGTTCATCCTGCAGTCAACTCGGGAGGCACCGATATATGAGCATCCTCTGGATCATCCTCATCATCGTGCTCGTCCTCATCGTCCTCGGCTTCTTCGGCCGCGGCCGCTTCTAAGGCACGAGCACCGGTTGATCTGCGGGGCCCCGCACGCCGGGGCCTCGCGCGCATCTGAGCTCAGAGCGCCTCACGGATGCGGCGGCCGGCGGCGGTCGTGCGGTAGACCGCGAACGGCGGCCGCGACGCGACCACCTCCCGCTCGACGAGCCCGCCGAGCTCCAGCTCGCCCAGCGCGAGCGCGAGCGCGCGCGGCGTCACGCCGGCGAGTCGCGCCCGTAGCTCCGAGAAGCGGCGGTCGGCGTCGAGCTCGAAGAGCGTCGGCACCGACCACTTGCGCAACAGGAGGTCCGGATCGCCTGCGGCGAGGACGCGCGCGCACGCCGCGCCGCGGCCGCGCCCGGGCTCGGTGACGAGGTACTCGGGCCGGAGCGGATGGCCGTAGCCGGGGTTCCGGCGCGCGTACCCGAGCTCGAGCAGCGCGTCGGCGTGACCGACTACGACCGGTCGCTCGGTTGGTACCGCGACGTGCTCGGATTCGAGCTCGTGTACGAGCTGAAGGAGTACGGCTGGTGCGAGCTGAAGACGCCGTTCGCGTTCAACATCGGGCTCGGCCAGAGCGAGACGGTGAAGCACGGCAACGTCACGCCGACGTTCGGCGTCCTCGACATCGACGACGCGATCACGCACCTGCGCGCGCACGACGTGAAGGTCGAGGACTGGCACGAGATCCCGGAGATGGTGCGGCTCTCGACGTTCTACGACCCCGACGGGACGCCGTGGATGCTCGCCCAGCCGCTCGACGGCGCCGAGGCGAAGGTCGACCGCGGTGACGGCGCCTGATCCCTCGGTGCGGGCGGGGCGCCTGGCGGTGGACCACGTCGTCGACGTCGCGATGAGCGCGTGGTGCTATGTCCTGCGGCCGACGCGGATCGAGCTCCTCACCGACCCGACAGACGTCGAGCGCGAGGTCGTCGCGGAGCACTTCGCGCATCTCGAGCGGCTCCTCGCCGCGGGGTCGCTCGTAGTCGCGGGGCCGTCGATCGCCGGCGCGGAAACCTTCGGGATCGTGATCCTCGAAGGCGACGAGGGCGAGGCGCGGCAAGCGATGGACGAGGACCCAGCCGTCGTGCGCGGCGTCATGACGGCGCGGCTGCAGCCGTTCCGGATCGCGCTCCTGCGCGGCCGCGACGACTAGCGTCCCTTGTGACACAGTGTCACAAGGGACGGCGCGTGCCGCGCTAGGGTCCGGGCGTGAGGATCCTGGTCGCCGAGGACGAGACGATCATCCGGCTCGACCTGTGCGAGCTGCTGGCGGACGCGGGGCACGAGGTCGTCGCGGAGGCGCGCGACGGCGAGGAGGCGGTTGCCCTCGCGCGCGAGCACGCGCCGGACCTCGCGATCATGGACGTGAAGATGCCTCGGCTCGACGGGATCGAGGCGGCGCGGCGGATTCTCGACGAGCGGCCGATCCCGATCGTGATGCTGACCGCGTACGGCCATCAAGAGCTCGTGGCGCGCGCGGTCGAGGCCGGCGTCTTCGGATACCTCGTCAAGCCGTTCCGCGAGCAGGACCTCGTCCCGGCGATTGCGACCGCACGCGCGCGCCACGAGGAGCTCGTCGCGGTGCGCGAGGAGGCCGAGTCGCTCACGGAGGCGCTCGCCGCGCGCAAGGCGATCGAGCGCGCGAAGGGGATCCTGATGGAGAAGGACGGGCTCGCAGAGGCCGACGCGTTCGCCCGCCTTCGCCGCGCGAGCCAGGTGTCGGGACGGCCGCTGCGGGTGATCGCCGAGGCCGTGATCGCGACGTTCGAGGAGCAGTGACGACGCAGACTCCCCCGCGCGAGCGGCTCGACCGCGGCACGGGGTCGGGCGTCGGCGACGCCTGGCGCGTGATCGTCTTGAACGACGACCACAACACCTTCGAGGGCGTCGCGTTCGCGCTCGCGCAGACGATCCCGGGCGTCGACTACGACCGCGGGCTGGCGCTCGCGAACAGGATCCACAACACCGGACAAGCCCTCGTCTGGTCGGGCCACCGCGAGGCGGCGGAGCTCTACCACTCCCAGCTCGAGGCGCACGGGCTGACGATGGCGCCGCTCGAGCGGTGACGCATCCGAACGCGGAGCTCGTCGAGCGGCTGTTCGGTGGGTTCCGACGCGACCCGGTCTCGGTCGCCCGCGCCTTCGCGCCGGAGGCGGTGTGGCGGGTGACGGGCGCGAACCCGATGACCGGCGAGTACCGCGGACGCGACGAGATCCTCCGGTTCCTTCGGCAGACCGCCGTCCTGACAGACGGGACGTACCGCGCGGACCTGCGCTACGTGGTCGCGGACGGCGACCGCGCCGTCGCCGTCTACCGCGCGAGCGGCGAGCGCGACGGCCGGACGCTCGACATCGACCAGGCGCTGTTCTGCGTGATCCGCGACGG
>DATHAE010000006.1:0-9275 GCA_035296805.1 Gaiellaceae bacterium
GACCGAGGTGTGACGTCTTCGTCACGCGACTGGAACGAATGTGTGACGTTTCGTCCTCAGGCACTTCGACCGTGTGTGCGGCGCGCGGCGGCGGCGGTCGCGGCGACGATGCCGGCGGCATGCGCGGCCGCGAAGAACGACGGCTCGTCGTCGGCGTCGCGGCCCATGAACGAGAGCGGCAGCCCGCGGCACGCCTCACGCCACGCGCTTGCGTCGGCCTCCTCGCGTTCGCCGAGCCACGGAGCGGGAGCCAGCCCGGCGGGCCACGCCACCGTCGGCGGGACGAGACAGAGCTCGAGCACCGACCGGCTGTGGTGCGAGACGCCGCGGTGGCGGCCGCGCTCGTCTCGCTCCGACACGCGGACGGCGAGGATCGGCCGACCGCCGAGCGCGGTCGCGACGTTCGCGGCCTCGGCGAGCGCGAGAGCGCCGTGGCCGAGGCGCGAGCCCGTCCCGACGATCCCGGGGCCGACCGAGCAGACGGCGACGTCGAAGCCTTCGGCCGCGGCCCACGCGAGCGCCGCCGCGACTGTCACGGACTGCAACTCGCCGTCGGCGCACGGCGCCACGGCGACCGTCGTCTCGACGAGGCCTTCGGCGCACAGCGAGCGCAGCGCGTCGGAGAGCGCGACCGGCAACGCGCCGCCGCCCACCTGTACGTACGCGACGCGGAAGCCCCGTAGCGCCGCGGACACCGGGACGACCTGCGAGTGGACGGTGCAGCAGACGACCGGCAGCGCGCGCAGGTCGTCGGCGAGCCGACCCTCCTCCTCGAGATGCCGCACGGCCCTCTGGCCGGGCGCGTACGGCAGCGACATCACGTGAGCGCCGTCGTCGGCCGGCAGGTCGAGGCCGCGCGTCAGGTTGGCGTAGAGCACGTCGAAGCCGCCCGAGCCGAGGCCGAGCGCGCGCGCCTGCACGTTCACGACGACGTCGTCGCCGACCTCCACCTCGCCCGTCGTCCGCGGATAGGCGACGCACGGCGAGCCGTCCACGTCCAGCCGGACGAGGTCGCCGAGGCGCTCGGCGACCGCGGTGACGCGCCCGCGCCTAAGCGAGAGCGGCATCGAACAGCGCGAGCGTCACGTCGACCATCGACTCGAGATCGGCGACGGCGATGTGCTCGTCCGGCGTGTGGATCTCCGCCATCCCGTTCGCGAGGTTGACGCACTGGAGGCCGCGCTCGTTGAAGACGTTCGCGTCGGCGGCGCCGCCCGAGAGCGCGTACGAGACGTCGAAGCCGGCGCGGCCCAACCCGTCGGCGGCGAGCACGACGGCGCGATCGTCCCGCGCGAGGCGGTAGCCGCGGTAGCTCTTCCGCGCCGTCGTCTGGACCTCGCACTCCGCGACGCCGGCCGCGAACGTGACGGCGTCCTGCATCTCCTGGACGAGCGCAGCGAGCTTTCCGTCATCGTGTGACCGCGCCTCCGCGACAACCGTGCACCACTCGGGAACGATGTTCGCTGCAGTCCCGCCCGCGATCGTGCCGACGTTCGCAGTCGAGATCTCGTCGACGCGGCCGACCCGCATCTCGGCGATCGCGCGCGCGGCGGCAGCGATCGCCGAGCGCCCCTCGTCGGGGAACATTCCTGCGTGCGAGGCGCGGCCGTGGAAGGTGAACTCGAGAGACTGCGAGGACGGCGCGCCCAGGATGATCTCGCCGATCGGTGCCGCCTGGTCGTAGACGTAGCCGACCTGCGCGCGCAACCGCGTGTGATCGAAGGCGTGCGCGCCGAGGAGCCCGACCTCCTCCTTCGGCGTGAAGAGCAGCTCGACCCCGGCGTGCGACCGGCTCTCGGCGAGCACGCGCCTCGTCGCCTCGAGCATCGCGACGACGGCGGCCTTGTTGTCGGCGCCGAGGATCGTGGCGCGCGCGTTGCGAACGACACCATCCTCGACGACCGGCTCGACCTCGTCGGTCGCGGGGACCGTGTCGAGGTGCGCGCAGAGGAACAGCGGTTCCCCGTCGGCGGCCGGCTCGACGCGCGCGTAGATGTTCCCGATCGTCGAGCCGACGCTCGCGCCCGCGTCGTCCTCGTCCGCGTCGAGACCGCAGTCACGGAGGTAGCCCAGGACGACGTCCGCGACGGCGCGTTCGTCCCCGGGCGGACTCGGCAGCGCCGCGAGCTCCAGGAACAGGTCGAGGACGGGCGAGGCCACGACCGGCGATCCTACGCGCGCCGCGCGGGCGACACGCGGGCAGCGCAGGTTCTCCCCAATCCGCCGATCCCGCATCGCCGTAGACCTATTCAGCGAGCTGGGAAAGGCGGCGGGTCTCGTGGCGATGGAAACGGACGAGCAGGTTCACGGCGACCGGGGCGGTACGTCGAGCCGCAAGAGGTGGCTCGTCCTGGCGGGGCTGGCGGTCGTCGCGGCGGTCGTGATCGTCGCAGTCGTCCTGGTCATCACCCACGGCGGCGGCGGATCGGGCGGCGGCGGGGGTGGGTACTAGGCGGCCGCGCCGCTACGCGACCTCGAGGCGGGCGCCCTCGCGCTCGCGCGACCGCACGACGGCGGCCGCGACGAACTCGCGGAAGAGCGGCGCCGGACGGGTCGGGCGGGACTTGAACTCGGGGTGGAACTGCGAGGCCACGAACCACGGGTGGTCCGGAAGCTCGACGATCTCGACAAGGCGGCCCTCCTGGAACGTCCCCGAGACGACGAGCCCCGCGTCGACGAGCTGCTGGCGGTAGGCGTTGTTGACCTCGTAGCGGTGCCGGTGGCGTTCCGCGACCACGGCCTCGTCGTCGTAGACCTCGCGCGTATGGGTCGCCGTCGAGAGCTCGACCGCCTGCGCGCCTAGCCGCATCGTCCCACCGAGGTCCTCGACCTCCTTCTGCTCCGGAAGCAGGTCGATGACCGGATACGGCGTCTCGGGATCCATCTCGGTCGAGTTCGCGCCCTCGAGCCCGCAGACGTGGCGCGCGAATTCGGAGACGGCGACGTGCATGCCGAGGCAGATGCCGAGGTAGGGGATCTCGTCCTCGCGCGCGACGCGGCAGGCCAGGATCTTGCCCTCCCACCCGCGCGACCCGAAGCCGCCCGGAACCAGCACGCCGTCGACGCCTGCGAGCTCCGCGCGCGCCTCCTCGAGCGTCATGTGCTCGGCGTCGACCCAGCGCACGTGGACGCGCGCGCCGTTGTGGATCCCGGCGTGCTTGAGCGCCTCGTGCACGGACAGGTACGCGTCGTGGAGCTTCACGTACTTCCCGACGAGCGCGATCTCGACCGTCCCCTCGCGCTCCGCGAGGCGGTCGATCAGCTCGTCCCACTCGCCGAGCTCGGCGTCGCCGCGGTCGATCCCGAGCTTCTCGCAGACGAGCCGGTCGAGGCCCTGCTCCTGGAGCGCGCGCGGTACGAGGTAGACGTCCGGAACGTCCATGGCCGAGACGACCGCGTCGAGGTCGACGTCGGCGAAGAGCGCGATCTTCTCGCGGATGTCCGTCGTCAGCGGCTCCGTCGAGCGGCAGACGAGCACGTCGGGGTGGATACCGATCCGGCGCAGCTCGTTCACCGAGTGCTGCGTCGGCTTCGTCTTCAGCTCGCCCGCGTTCGCGATGAACGGCACGAGCGTGACGTGCAGGTAGAGCACGTTGTCAGGCCCGACCTCGCGCCGGAACTGGCGGATCGCCTCGAGGAACGGCAGCGACTCGATGTCGCCGACGGTGCCGCCGATCTCCGAGATCACGACGTCGGTGGCAGACGCGTCAGCGACCGAGCGGATCCGCGACTTGATCTCGTTCGTGATGTGCGGGATCACCTGCACCGTCGAGCCGAGGTACTCGCCCTTCCGCTCCTTGCGCAGCACCCGGTCCCAGACCGCGCCGGCGGTGTGGTTGGCGGCGCGCGAGAGATTCTCGTCGATGAAGCGCTCGTAGTGGCCGATGTCGAGGTCGGTCTCGGCGCCGTCCTCCGTGACGAAGACCTCGCCGTGCTGGAACGGGCTCATCGTCCCCGGGTCGACGTTGATGTACGGGTCGAACTTCTGCACCTGCACCTTGAGGCCGCGAGCCTTGAGAAGCCGCCCGAGCGATGCCGCCGTGATTCCCTTCCCGAGCGAGGAGACGACGCCGCCGGTGACGAACACGAACTTCGTCACGGCCGGCGCCCCCAGTCGTCGAGCTGGCGGAGGCCCGGCGAACGTTCGATCAGCGAGCCGAGCGACGTCCGCTCACCGAGGGCGGTGAGGCCGGCCAGCGCTACGATCGCCGCGTACCGCCCCCGCCCCGTGAGCCGCTCCACGGACCTCAACCCTAGCAGCGCCCCCAGGCTGTTCGACCCCGCGTCGCCCAGCATCGTCATCTCACGGAGATCGTAGGGAGCGAGCAGGACGGCGAGCCCGACCGGCGCCCGGACCGGGACGGCGAGCGCGAGGTACGCCTTCAGCGCGCGACCCGGCCGCGTGTCGAGCTGGTTCAGGAAGTTCGCCGCGAGGGCGACCAGCACGGCGCCGGAGAGGCTGCGCGTCCGCCAGAGCGCCCACGCCGGAACCGCGACGAGCTTGAGAACGCCTGTGGTGCGCGCCGACCGAAGGTGCGCGCGGAATCCCCGTTCCGGCCCTGCCCAGAGGTCGTCGGCGAGGCCGACGGCGGCCACGAGCGGCACGTGAACCGCGAGGGCGGAGCCGACGAGCGGCAGACGGAGCCCCCGGTAGTTCGTTCGCAACGGCCCCGTCGCCAGGAGGAGGTCGACGAGCTGCCGTCCGCGATGGGCGAAGCCTCGGAGGTCGCGGCCGGTCGCGCGATGCTCCAGGCGGAGCTCCACCTCCGCGACGTCGAGGCCGGCGCGCACGGCGTCGATCGTCATCCTCGTCTCGGCGCCGAAGCCGGGTGCGAGCGGGAACAGCGCGGCGCGTCCGCGCGCCGACAGCGCGCGCTGGCCCGAGAGCGGCTCGCGCGGTTCGTAGCCCGACCGCAGGCGGATGGCGATCCGCGCCGCGCGCTTCGCGATCCCGAAGCCGCCGCCCCTCCGCTGCGCGAAGCACGCGACGGTGAGGTCTCCTCGACCGACGAGCGGCCGCAGGTCGCCGCGGAGGTCGGCGTCTGCGAGCAGGAGCGGCCCGGGCGGCGCCGCGCGCTCGGCTACCGAGAGCGCCTGCCCCTTCCCGCGGCGCGGGAGCCGCTCGACGCGCGCACCGGCCTCCTCGGAACGCGCCGCGGTCGCGTCTCGGGAGCCGTCGTCGGCGACGATCAACTCGGCGTGCGGGAACTGCTCGCGGAGCGCGACGACGGTCTCTGCGATCACGTCCTCCTCGTTGCGGGCCGCGACGAGGATCGTGAGCGCGTCAGCCACTCGGCGTCTGGTCGATCTGCGGCAGCGGCGCGTCGGCCGTCGCCTTCACGCCGAAGTGGCCGGCCGGCGCGCCCGCGAGCAAGAGGGCCAGGGCGAACCGGCCGGTGGGCGTGTCGACGTCGTCGACGGTCGAGAAGCCTCCTGCCTCGGTGAACCTTCCGACATGCGACTCCTCGGCCGTCGTCCGCTCGACGCCGACGACGGGGACGCCGGCCGAGGCGAGGCCTCCGAAGAGCCCGTCGATGAAACGCCGAGTCGCGCGGTCGCGCAGCGACTCCGGCTGCAGCACGACGACGCCGTCGACGGGCGTTCCCGCGTCGCCGCGCTCCTCCTCGACCACCACGTCTGTCACCGCGTCGGCGACGGGCGTCCTGCCGCCGGTCACCCACTCCTGCCCCAGCTCGCGCCCGGCGTCCTCCAGCTTGCGGTAGCCGGGAACCGCCGCGAGCGCGCGGCGGACGCTTCGCGCGTTGACGGGAAGCTTCAGCGCGCGGTACCGTGCGGTCGTCGCGCCCGCGTCCGCCAGCGCCTGCTGGACGTCGGCGCCCGTCGCGCCGGCCGCGGCGCCGACGACGACCACCCCGATCCGCTTCCCGTCCAGCCGGTCGCGCATCACGACTGGATACGCGTCGCTCATGAACACGCGCCCCGCGCGCTGCTGCTCGCGCAGCGCGTCGTTCGTGGCCGAGAGGTCGTCTACGCGCACCTGCAGGCGGTCGATGCTGTTCTCGAGCTTCTGCCGCTCCGACTTGTCGACGAACCCCCGGCCCGAGATGCCGACGCCGACGACGATCCCGAGCACGAGCGCGAAGAAGACCGCCGCCAGCGACGCGACGTGGTAACGAAAATCCAGCACGAGACTCGACCGCCAGTGTCGCAGAGGGGCAGCGCCGCCGACCCGCGCCGCTCAGAAGACCTTCTCGGCGAGCACCTCGAACAGGTTCCTGACCGCCGGCGAGGCGAGGATCGCGGCGACCACCGCCAGGACGCCCGCGAGCGACAGCAGCACGAGCGGCCACACACCGACGCGGGGGCTGACGAGGCGCGAGACGCCCTTCGCGTCGACGAGGATCTCGCCCACCTTGAGCCGCGTCACGAAGGTCGACGACATCCCTTGCCGGTCGCGCTCGAGGAACTCCACGAGGTTGAAGTGCGTCCCGACCGCGACGATCAGCTGCGCGCCCTTCTCGTGCGCGAGCAGGAATGCCGTGTCCTCGCTGATCCCGGGCACGCGCACGACGTGGTACGGCAGCCCGAGCCGGTCGAGCCGCGCCGCGCCGGGTGCCTCGCCGTCGCGGTAGCCGTGGACGACGATCTCGGCGCCGCTCCTGAGCGCGCGGTCGGAGACCGAATCCATGTCGCCGACGATCACGTCGGGCTTCCAGCCGGCCTCGACGATCGCGTCGGCGCCGCCGTCGACGCCGATCAGCACCGGCCGGTAGTCGCGGACGTAGTTGCCGACGATCCGCAGGTCGCGCTTGTGACCCGGGCCGCGCGCGACCACGAGCGCGTGGCGGTCGCGCAGGCGGGTCTTCAGCGGCGGCAGTTCGATCCCCTCGGTCAGGAGCCGGCCCTCGTCGCGCAGGAAGCGCAGCGTGTTCTCGGCGAACGCCTCCAGCGCCTCCGTCACGCGCGACCGCTGGTCGCTGAGCGCCCGGTCGAGCGTCGGCTCGTCGAGCTGCATCCCCCGCGCGAGGCACGTGCCGTTGCGGTAGAGGCCCGACCCGCGCACGGTGACGAGCTCGCCGTCGGAGACATTCTCGAACAGGTCCGCACCCGGCGCGTCGATCAGCCGGACACCGCCGCGGACGAGCTCGAGCGGGCCCGGGTTCGGGAAGCGTCCGGTCTGGCTGTCGGCGACGTTGAAGACGACGCGAACCCCGGACTCGATCAGCTCCTCGGCCGAAACGCGGTCGAGGTCGGCATGGTCGATGATCGCGACGTCGTCCGGCCCGACGCGCTTCGTCAGGTTCTTCGTCCGCTTGTCGAGCCGCGCATGGCCGGTGAACTCGACAAAACTCATCCGCCGGCGAGCCTAGATGATTGCGCCGGAACCGAGAACCGGACGCGAGCTCCTGCGCGAGGGGGAGGCCGGAACTACGCCCGGCTCGTCGAGATCAAGGCGAAGTACGACCCGACGAACCTCTTCCGCGTCAAGGCGAACGTCGAGCCGCGCCGCCGACCGCGTCACCGCGCGGCCGCGCGTTGCGGAGGCGGATCCCGCTGAAGTCGAGTGTGGAGGCGACGACGCGGTCCCAGAGCGGCCACAGGTTCGGGACGATCCGCAGCTCGATCTGGGCTTCGGCGTGGCGCGCGAGCAGGTCTCCGACCTCGACGACCTCGACCGGCTCGACGGCCGAGCGCGCGATCCAGTAGCCGCCTGCCTCGGGATACGGCTCGAACGGCTCCTCGGGGAGCCGGTAGGCGACGAGGCGCGCGTGGCGGAAGCGCGCCAGCCACGCGCACTCGATCGCGTGGACGCGGCGGGACTCGCCGTGGAGCAGCGTCTCGACGTCCTCGTCGCTCGTCGCGTCGTTCGGCCAGAAGGTCGCGCGGGGGCAGTCGCGCGGGAACCAGTAGGCCGGAACGTGGCGCGTGTCGATCGCCCAGACCAGCGGCTCGGCCTCGACGGAGGTCGCGGCGACGTGCGGCTCGAAGCGCTCGATCGCCGCGTCCTCGCTGACGTGCCAGAGCGCGTGCGGCTCCTCGCCCGCGTAGGGCGGCGCCGGCGGGCGCGTCACCGGTCGAGCGCGGACAGGAACTCGCGGCCGCCGAGCATCCGCTCGAGCTCGTCGCGGCGCTCCGCCTCGTCGAGCGGCTCGATCCGCGTGTGCGTCGGGTCGCCCGCGACCTTCTCCACGCGGAAGTGGCGATCCGCGATGCTTGCGATCTGCGGCAGGTGCGTGATCGTGACGACCTGCGCGCGCTCGGCGAGCCGCCGCAGCGTGTCGGCGACGGCGTGCGCGGTCGTCCCGCCGATGCCGGCGTCGATCTCGTCGAAGACGATCGTCTCGCCGCCGCCGACGGCGGCGATCGCGAGCGCGATCCGCGACAGCTCGCCGCCGGACGCCGTCTCGGCGACGGCCGCCAACGGGAGCCCCGCGTTCGCGCGGATCAGGAACTGGACCTCGTCTGCGCCCGACGGGCCGGGGTCGCGCTGCCGCAACTCGACGCGAAACTCGCCCTCGCCGAGCCCGATCCCCTCCAGCTCGCGCGCCACAGCCTCCGCGAACGGCTCCGCGGCGGAACGCCGTGCCGCGCGCAGGCTCGCGTGCACCTCGTCGACCTCAGCGTGCGCCGCAACCAGCTCCCCCTCGGCCGCGAGCACGGGATCGTGCCCCTCCTCCACCGCGGTGAGCTCGCGCCGAGCCTCGTCGGCCCGCGCGAGGAGATCGTCGTAGGTCTGCGCGCGGTGGCGCCGCTTCGTGTCTGCGATCCGCTCGAGCTCCGCCTCGACGTCCTCGACCCGCCCCGGATCGTCCTCGACCGAGGCGAGGAACGACCGCAGCTCCGACGCCGTCTCGCGCAGGCGCAGCTCGACGTCGCGGAGCGTGTCACCCGCGGCCGCGAGCTCGGGCGCGAGCCGCTCGAGCGGCGCGACCGCGCGCTCGGCGGTCGCGACGAGATCGGTCGCGCCGTCACCAGCGCCGTCCTCTGGCGCGAGCGCCGCCGCGGCCGCCGCGGCACCGCCGGCGAGCTCTGTCGCGTGCCGCAGGAGCTCGCGCTCGCTCCGCAGCTCCTCCTCGCGGCCTGCCTCCATCCCCGCCGTGTCCTCGACGAGCGCCCGGAGCGTGTCGAGCCGCGCCTCGGCCGCGACGGCGTCGCGCGTCAGCTCCTCGTGCGCGCGGCGTGCCGCCGCGAGCCGCCGCCACGCCGCGCGCGCCGGGCGGCCATCGACGTCCGCGAACGCGTCCAGGACGCCGAGCTGGTAGCCCGGCCGCGCGAGCCGGCGCTGCTCGAACTGGCCGCTCATCGCGAGCAGC
>DATHAE010000007.1:0-5877 GCA_035296805.1 Gaiellaceae bacterium
CGAACGGGGTGCGGACGGCGCTGACGATGACGCTTCTCGTGGCCACGGCTCGACGCTAGCGCACGAACGAGTGCTCGCGCGTGAGCCGCCGCGCGAACGCGACCACGAGCTGCACGACCGCTTCGACGTCTTCGAGCGAGCAGGTCTCGCACGGCGTGTGGACGTACCGAGTCGGCACGGAGATCAGCCCCGTCGGGATACCTGCCCGCGAAAGGTGGATCTCGTCCGCGTCCGTCTGCGTCGTCCGCGTGTAGATCTCGAACGCATGCGCGATCCCGTCCTCCTCCGCGGCGCGCGCGAGCAGCTCGTCTACGTGGCGGTTCACCGTCGGCCCGCGCGCGATCATCGCGCCCAGGCCGAGCTCGATTTTCCCGGCGGTGCGCGGGTTGCCGCCCGGAACGTCGGTCGCCGGGGTGACGTCGAGCGCGATCGCGACCTGCGGGTCGAGCCCGAATGCCGCGGTCCGCGCCCCGTAGAGTCCGATCTCCTCCTGCACTGCGGCCACCGCAACGACGTCGACCTGCGCGTCGCGCGCCTCGGCGATCCGCCGCGCCGACTCGAGCGCGATGTACGCGCCGAGGCGGTTGTCGAGCGCACGCGACATCAGCCGCCCGTTCGGAAGCTCGACCGGCTCGCCCTCCCAGACGCCCGCGTCACCGACGCGGATCATCCGCTCCGCGTCCTCGCGGTCGCGCGCGCCGATGTCGACGTGCAGGTCGGCCTGGTCGAGCCGCGGCCGGTCGCGGATCTGCTCCGGCGCGAGTCGCTTCCGCGCGATCGCGCCGACGACGTCTCCGTCCCGCCCGCGGAGCCTCACGCGCTGCCCGGCCAGGATCTCGGGGTTGATGCCGCCGATCGTGGTGAAGCTGAGGAGGCCCGCCTCGTCGACGCTCGTGATCGCGACGCCGATCTCGTCGATGTGGCCGACGATCGCGAGCGTCGGCGCGCCCTCCGCCGCACGGACGCGCGCGTAGGACGAGCCGAGCGTGTCCGAGTGCACCTCCGCGAACTGCGACGCCGCCTCGCGCCAGACCCGCGCCGCCGGCTCCTCGTGCCCGGACGGCCCGCGCTCCGAGAGGAGCGCACGGAGAAGATCGGGCACCGGCACGGGCGCGAACCCTACAAGCGCCGCGCCGCTTGACGGACCGGACGGCGCGGCCTACCCTGGCCGCGATGACCTCCCCGTCCCGCACCTGGTGGCTCTGGCGCACGAGCGGGGCGGGAGCCTGCGCCTGACCGAAGGTCACGCCTGACAGCCCGCACCGCTCCACCGAAGACCCCGAGGGGTCTTTTTTCGTGCCCGACGACCGACCGCCCACGATGATCGCCTCCATCCTCCTCAACACCGACCTCCTCACGCCGCTCGGCGCGTACCTCCACCTGCGCGGCGAGGCACGCGCGAGCTTCCTGCTCGAGTCGGTGGAGCGCGGCCGCCTCGGCCGCTACTCGCTCGTCGGCTGCGGCTCGCGCGTCGTCTCGTACGAGGACGCGGAGACCGCCGGCGAGCCCGTCGTCGGGTACCTCTCATACGACTTCGTCTCGAAGCTCGAGCCGACCGTTCCGCTCCCGGAGGACGGCCGCCGGCTGCCCGAGAGCCGGTTCGTCGTCGCCGACGTCCTCGTCCGCTTCGATCACGCACGCGGGGTCGCCGAGGTGCTCGCGGGCGATCCGGACGAGACGACGGCGCTGCTCGACGCCGAGGTGCCGCAGCCGCCGCGCGAGACCGCGACGCGCGCGTCGACGCGGCGGCTGCCGTCGCGCCTCGAGTACGAGCGCGGCGTCGAGGCGTGCAAGGAGCACATCCGCCGCGGCGACGCCTTCCAGATCGTCCTCTCGCAGCGCGCCGAGCGGCGCACGGCTGTCTCCCCGCTCGCGGTCTACCGCTCCCTGCGGCACGTGAACCCGTCGCCCTACCTCTTCCTGCTCGAGCTCGACGGCGTGGCGCTCGTCGGCTCGTCGCCCGAGACGCTCGTCCGGTGCGAGGGGACGAGCGCGTCGGTGAACCCGATCGCCGGCTCGACGCAGGCGGGCGAGGGCGACGCCGAGCGGCTGCTCGGCTCCGGCAAGGATCGCGCGGAGCACGTGATGCTCGTCGATCTCGGCCGCAATGATCTCTCGCGCGTGTGCCGCCCCGGCACGGTGACGGTCGAGCGGTTCCTCGAGGCAGAACGCTTCTCGCACATCACGCACCTCGTCTCGGAGGTCGCGGGCGAGCTCGCCGCCGGCGTCACGCCGTTCGAGCTCCTGCGGGCATGCTTCCCCGCGGGCACCGTCTCCGGTGCGCCGAAAGTGCGCGCGATGCAGATCATCTCCGAGCTCGAGGGCTACCGGCGAGGGCCGTATGCGGGCGCGGTGCTGTATGCGCTGCCCGGCGGCACGCTCGACGCGTGCATCACGATCCGCAGCGTCGTCCTCCACGACGGCCTCGCGCTCCTGCAGGCGGGAGCGGGCATCGTCGCCGACAGCCATCCGGCCGCGGAGCACGAGGAATGCCTGCGCAAGCTGGCGGCGCTCGAGACCGCGATCGGCCTCGCCGAGGGAAGCTGATGGCGCTGCTCCTCGTCGACAACTACGACTCGTTCACCTACAACCTCGCGCACCTCTTCGCGGAGCGCGGAGCGGAGGTGGTCGTGCGCCGCAACGACGAGATCACGCCGGACGAGGCCGAGGCGCTCGACCCGTCTCACCTCGTCGTCTCTCCCGGCCCGGGCCGTCCCGAGGACGCGGGCGCCACGAATGAGATCGTCCGACGCCTCTGCGAGCGCGTGCCGACGCTCGGCGTCTGCCTCGGCCACCAGGCGATCGTGCAGGTGTTCGGCGGCGAGGTCGGGCAGGCGCGCGAGCTCGTGCACGGGAAGGCGACCGCCGTCGCGCACGACGGCCGCGGCCTCTTCGAGGGGCTGCCGGAGGACTTCCTCGCCGGCCGCTACCACTCGCTCGCGGCGACCTCGATCCCGGAGTCGCTCGACGTGACCGCGACGACGGCCGACGGCGAGGTGATGGCCGTCCGCCACCGCGAGCTGCCCGTCGCGGGCGTCCAGTTCCACCCCGAGTCGGTGCTCACGCCGGTCGGGGGCGACATCGCTGCGAACTTCCTCGAGGGACGGCTGTAGGCCCCTGGTGCAGAACGCGCTCGCGCAACTGCTCGACGGTCGCGACCTGACGCGGGCCGACGCGCGGCGCGTGATGGGGTCGATTATGGCCGGCGACGCGACCCCGGCCCAGATCGGCGGCTTCCTCGTCGCGCTGCGCCTGAAGGGCGAGACCGCGGACGAGATCGCGGGCTGTGCCGAGGCGATGCGCGAGCACGTCCTGCCCGTGAAGCCCGAGCGCGACGACCTGGTCGACACGGCGGGGACCGGCGGAGACGGCGGCAAGACGTTCAACATCTCGACGGCAGCCGCGCTCGTCGCCGCCGCCGCCGGCGCGGGAGTCGCCAAGCACGGCAACCGGTCCGTCTCCTCGCAGTCGGGCTCGGCCGACGTGCTCGAGGCGCTCGGATTCGAGCTCGACCTGCCCGCCGAGCGGATCGCGGAGTCGATCGACTCGCTCGGGTTCGGGTTCATGTTCGCGCCCATGCACCATCCCGCGATGCGGCATGCGGCGCCGGTCCGCCGCGAGCTGGCCGCGCGCACGGTCTTCAACGTGCTCGGACCGCTCACGAACCCGGCCGGCGCTCGTGCGCAAGTCGTGGGCGTCTACTCGCCGTTGCTCGTGCCGGTGATCGCCGACGTCCTGGCGAAGCTCGGGGCGCGGCGCGCGTTCGTCGTCCACGGCGCGGGCGGGATCGACGAGCTCTCGCCCGCGGGCCCGAACCTCCTCTGCGAGGTCGTCGACGGCTCGGTCCGGCAGCGCGAGATCGACCCGCGCGACCTCGGCGTCGAACGCTGCGACCCGCAGGAGCTCCGCGGCGGCTCGGCCGAGGAGAACGCCGTCAAGATCCGCGAGGTGTTCGACGGCGCGAACGGACCGCCGCGCGCGGCGATCCTCCTGAACGCGGCGGGGGCGGTCGCCGCGGGCGGCCACGCGGCCGACCTCGCCGAGGGGTACGCGCTCGCGCGCGAGGCTCTCGACTCGGGCGCCGCGGGAGAGCGGCTCGACGCGCTCGTCCGGTTCTCGCGCGGCTCGGTGCCGGCGTGACCCGGTTCGCATCCGCGCTGCAGCGCCCCGAGTTCGGCGCGATCGCCGAGTTCAAGCGGCGGTCGCCGTCGGCGGGCGACCTGCGGCCCGACGGCGACGTCTCGGCCGTCGCCCGCGCGTACGAGGCAGCCGGCGCCGTGGCGATGTCGGTGCTCGTCGACGACCGCTTCGGCGGGTCGTGGGACGACCTCCGCGCCGCGCGCGCCGCGACCGGCCTGCCGCTGCTCGCGAAGGGATTCTTCGACGAAGCCGACGACCTGCGCACCGCCGCGCTCGCGGGCGCGGACGCGGCGCTGCTCCTCCTGCGCGACCTCGCCGACGACGAGGTCCTGGCGATGATGCGCGCAGCGGACTCGATGGGGATTGACACGCTCGTCGAGGCGCACGACGGCGACGAGCTCGACCGCGCCGTCGCGCTCGGCGCGGCCTTGATCGGCGTCAACGCACGCGACCTCTCGACGTTCGCCATCGACCGCCGCGCGCAGCTCGCGCTGCTCGACCGCATCCCGGCCGACCGCGTCGTCGTCGCCGAGTCGGGAATCGAGACGCGCGCACAGGCCGCGGCCGCCGAGCTCGCCGGTGCGAACGCCGTCCTCGTCGGCTCCACGCTGATGCGCGCGCCCGAACCCGGCGCGAAGCTCGCGCAGCTCGTCTCGCGCCCGCTCGTGAAGGTGTGCGGGCTCACGCGCCAGGACGACGTCGACGCCGCCGTCGAGGCGGGCGCCGATCTCGTCGGCTTCATCCTCGCGCGCGAGAGCCCGCGCCGAACGGACGAGCTGCTCGACGCGCCGGAGACTGTGCTGCGCGTAGCCGTGTTCGTCGGTGAGCCGGCCGAGACGGACGCCGACCTCGTCCAGCTCTACGCGCGCGAGAACGGCCACCGGTCGCGCGACGCGCAGCTGCTGCGGGCGGGCACACCCGTCGGGACGGTCGTCGACCTCCCGTGGGGGGCAACCGACGAGACGCATCTCGAGCGGGCGCTCGCCGCCGAGGGCCGCGTGATGCTGGCCGGCGGACTCGACGCGACGAACGTCCGCGAGGCGATCGAAGCCGTCCACCCGTGGGCGGTCGACTCCGCGCGCTCGACGGAGCGCGAGCCCGGGGTGAAGGATCGCGACAAGCTGCGCGCGTGGGTCGCGGCGGCCAGATGACGCGCACGTTCGGCGCCTACGGCGGCCGCTACGTCCCCGAGACGCTGATCCCGGCGCTCGACGAGCTCGAGGCCGGGTGGCGCGCGGCGCAGGAGGACGAGGCATTCTCGCGGGAGCTGCACGAGCTCTACACCTCGTACGGCGGCCGCCCGACGCCGCTCACGCTCGCGCCGCGGTTCGCGCCCGAGAAACGCGTCTACCTGAAGCGCGAGGACCTGCTCCACACGGGGGCTCACAAGCTGAACAACGCCGTCGGCCAGGCGCTGCTCGCGCGGCGCCTGGGGAAGCGGCGGATCGTGGCCGAGACGGGCGCGGGCCAGCACGGCGTGGCGACGGCGACCGTCTGCGCGCGCTTCGGCTTCGACTGCGTCGTCTACATGGGCTCCGAGGACATGCGCCGCCAGCGCCCGAACGTCGAGCGCATGGGTCTCCTCGGGGCGGAGGTGCGGCCCGTCGAGTTCGGCACGAAGACGCTGAAGGAGGCGACGAGCGAGGCGATCCGCGACTGGATCGGGAGCGTCGAGACGACGCACTACCTGATCGGCTCGTGCGTCGGACCGGCGCCGTATCCCGAGCTCGTGCGGGA
>DATHAE010000008.1:0-19184 GCA_035296805.1 Gaiellaceae bacterium
CCGGCGAGCGCGGCGAAGACGACGTCGACGATCCGCGACGAGGTCTCTGTGTTCCCCGCGACGACGGCCGCGGGAGCGCGCGCGTTGACGAGGCAGCCCTCGGGCGCTGCGACGATGACCGGCGCGAAGGCACCGCCCGATGCGGGCAGGTCGGGCTCGGTGACGCAGCGGACGACGAAGTAGCAGGCCGAGCGAGTGACGGCAAGCGGGCAGTTGAGGTTGCCCGGGTGCTGGGGCGCGGTGCCGGCGAAGTCGATCGCGATCTGGTCGCCCGCGATCGTGACCGCGCAGCGGACGACGAGCTCGCCGTCGCGCGCCTCGACCACGTCCGCGGCCTCCCAGCGGCCGTCCGGGAGCCGTGCGATCGCCGCGCGGACGACCCGCTCCGAGTACGCGTGCAGCTCGTCCATCGCCGCCGCGACCCGGTCGCGACCGTGTCGCTCGGCGAGCTCGGAGACGCGCCGCTCGGCCAGATGGTGAGCCGCGAGCTGCGCGCGCAGGTCGCCCCGGCGCTCTTCGGCGTTGCGCGTGTTCGCGAGGAAGAGCGCCAGCACCTCGTCGGTGAGCGGCAGCGGCGGCAGCACGAGCCCTTCCTGGAGCAGCTCGCGCGACTGGGCCGGCAGGCTCGCAGGCTCCATCCCGCCGACGTCGGCGTGGTGCGCGCGCGAGACGGCGAAGCCGACCTCCGTCAGCGAGACGAGCGTCACGTCGGGGAGGTGCGTGCCGCCGGTGAACGGGTCGTTGAGGATCCACACCTCGCCCGGCGCCGGGTCGCGCGCGATCACGGCCGCGACCGCGTCGGGCATCGCGCCGAGGTGCACCGGGATGTGCTCGGCCTGCGCGATCATCCTCCCGCGCTCGTCGAAGAGGGCCGTCGAGCAGTCGCGCCGCTCCTTGATGTTGGCCGAGAACGCCGACCGGATCAGGACCGCGCCCATCTCCTCGGCGATCGACCGCAGCGCCGCTCCGAGTACCTGCAGCTCGACGTTCACCGCCGCAGCACCAGCGTCCCGTGGCCGTCCGTCTCTCCGCTCCACCCCTCGGCGACCCAGCACGTCGCGCCCTCGAGCCGTACGAGCTCCGCGCCGCTGACCTTGTGACACTGTGTCACAAGAAGGTTCAACGGCGGCCCCTCCGTCACCTCCGAGGTGAGGACGGCGACGAGCTCGATCTCGCGCTCGCGGTCGGCATGGCCGTAGCGCTCCTCGTGCGCGGCGTGGAAACGCTCCGCGAGGTCGGGCCCGAGCGCGACGGGGAGCTCGAACGACTGGCCGCGGTAGCGGAGCCGGGCCTCTCCCTGGGAGGGCAGCTCGCCGGCGTCGGCGAGCGGCACGACGTGCGACCGGACCTCGTCGCGACGCTCGTCGCTCGCGACGAGGCCGAGGGCGGAGAGGACGCCCGCGGCGGCGGGGACGAGCACCGTCTCGCACCCGAGCTCCTCCGCCAGGGCGCACGCATGCAGCGGACCGGCGCCGCCGAAGGCGACGAGAGCCGAGCCGCGCGGGTCGTGGCCCCGCTCGACGGAGACGACACGCAGCGCGCGCAGCATCTCGGCGTTGACGACCGCGATCGCATCCGCCGGGTCGACGTCGCCGAGCGCCGCCGCGGCGGCGGCGCCGTCGAGCCGCAGGCCGCCCGGCAGCTCGTCGGGGAGCCGGCCGAGCAGCAGGTTCGCGTCCGTCACCGTCGCGGGCCCGCCACGGCCGTAGCAGGCGGGGCCGGGGTCCGCGCCCGCGCTCTCGGGGCCGACGCGGATGGCCCCGCCGACGTCGCGGCGGACGATCGACCCGCCGCCCGCGCCGACCGTATGCAGGTCGACCGTCGGCAGCCGGATCGGGAGCCCGCCGACGCTCCGCTCGTCGACACGCTCGGCGGCACTGCCCCGGAGAAGGCACACATCGGTCGAGGTCCCGCCCATGTCGAAGGAGATCGCATCGGCGTGACCGGCGAGCGCCGCGACCTTTCCCGCGCCGACAACCCCCGCTGCAGGGCCCGAGACGAGAATCAGCGCCGGGTGCGAGGCAGCTTCCGCGACCGACGCGACGCCGCCCGACGACCGCATCACGAGCGGCTCCGGCAGCCCGGCGTCGGCCGCGCCGTCCGCGAGCGCGCGCAGGTAGCGCGAGGCGACCGGCCCGAGGTACGCGTCGGCCGCGGTCGTCGAGGCTCGCTCGTACTCGCGGAACTCCGGCGCGACCTCGTGCGAGGCGACGACATGAGCGTCCGGATGCCTGGTGCGCAGCTCGTCCGCCACGACCCGCTCGTGCGACGGGTCGCGGAACGCGAAGAGCAGGCAGACCGCGATCGCCTCGGGCGCGTCGAGCTCGGGCAGCGTCGCGAGGTCGAGCGGCTCCAGCTCGCCGCGCGGCCCGAGCCGGCCGCGCACGCCGTGGCAGCGGTCGAGCGGGACGAGCGGGTCGGGGTGCGCCGCGCACGGCCGGTAGAGCTGCGCGCGCGTCTGCCGCCGCAGGTGCAGCAGGTGCTCGAAGCCCTCGTTCGCCACGAACGCCGTCCGAGCGCCGCGCCGCTCGAGCAGCGCGTTCGTCGCAATCGTCGTCGCGTGTGCGAACCGCTCGACGCCCGCGTCCGCGGCGCCGACCGCCCGCGCCGCCGCCAGCACGGACTCCTCCTGGCGGAGCGCCGTCGGCACCTTCGCCGTCCGCACGCGCCCCGTGTCGAGGAGCACGGCGTCGGTGAACGTGCCGCCGACGTCGATGCCGAGGACCGCCACGCGTCTACTCTGCACGCCGCGGGTCCTTGTGACACTGTGTCACAAGCGACCGTCGCCCCTCGGCGCCCGCTACGGCACGTACGGCTCGGCGAGGTCGCGGATGATCCGCTCGATCTCGCGCTTCATATGGACGGCGAGGTCGCCGGTCTCGTCCGCGGCGACGGTCACCCCGTGCGTGCGCGGCGTGACGCTGCCGAGGACGAAGATGTTCTCGTCGTTGTAGTCGTTCGCGGGCGCGGTGTAGTTGAAGCTCCCGGCGACGACGATCTGCTCGTCGATCACCATCAGCTTGTGGTGGAGCTTCCGCACGCCGGAGGTCTTCTTCGGCTGGAAGAGCGCGATGTTGTCGTGCTTCATGGTCTTCGGCGCGGCCCAGCCGTGGGACGCCTGGCCGCGGTCGACGACGCCGCGGATCTTCATGCCGCTCCGCGCCAGGGCGATCATCGCGTCGTCGATCCCGGACGAGCCGGCGAACGTGAAGATCGCGAAGAGGACCTCCTCCGAGCCCTTCAGCATCTGCTTCATGATCTCGAGCTCGGGCGTGTGCTCCGGCGCGAAGAGCACCTTCGCGGGGATGCCGGCGAGGCCGAACACCTGCGGGACGTCGCCGTGGATCTGACGCCCGAAGCGGCCCTGCCGCAGCTCCGCGAACTCGGAGTCGTACTCCCGGCAGACGGCGTTGTTGTTGAAGACGAAGACGTGGTTGAGGTTCAGGTGCGTGTCCGTGGTCGTGAAGTTCGCGGAGCCGGAGAGCAGCGCCGGCCGGCCGCGCGGCGCGGGGCGGCGGTCGCGGTAGTCGCGGAGCGCGAACTTCTGGTGGAAGATCTGCGGGTTGAAGTCGCCCTTGACCTCGACGTCGGACCGCAGCAGCGCGCCGAGGATCCTGCGGTTGGCGGCGAGCGCGGACTCGTCGTCGCCCCATTGCGCGCGACGGAGCGCGTCGCCCGCGGTCTCACCCGAGCGCGGCTTCGGCCGCACGGGCACGCCCTTCGAGAGCCGGAGCGGAGAGCGCAGGTAGTCCTGCTCCAGGAAGAGGTTGATCGAGACCCCGCGCCAGCGCGCGTCCAGGATCGCCTGCGCGATCGGCTCCGAGTCGAGCTCCTGCACCGCGATGTCGAGCGACGAGCGGGCGCCGTCGACGAAGTCGACGATCACCGCTTCGAGGTCGTCGGCCGCGCCCAGCTCCTTCGGGCCGACGTACGCCTCGATCTTCCCCCCCGCGAAGCTCGCCACGCCCTCATCCTGCGCGCTCGGCCGGACGCGGTCAACGCGCCGCGTGCGGAAGCGTGAAGCTGAACCGCGTGCCGCCGCTCTCGCGGCGCTCGAGCCAGATGCGGCCGCCCTGCGCCTCCACGAGCGCTCGGGCGATCGCGAGGCCGAGGCCGGCACCGTCGCCCGGCGAAGCCGTGCGGGCGCGGTCGCCGCGCCAGAACCGGTCGAACACGCGGCCTTCGGTGCCGGCCGCCACACCGTCGCCCGTGTCCTCGACCGAGATCTCGACCTCGTCGGGATGATCGGCCGCGGCGACGGCGATCGAACCGTCGGCGGGCGTGTGGCGGAGCGCGTTCGTGAGCAGGTTGTAGAGGATCCGCTCGACGTGGGCGCCGTCGCAGGTCGCCTCGACGCTCGCCGGCAGCCGACGCTCGAGCGTGATGTTCTTCGCCCGCGCGTCGGCCTCGATTCCGCGCAGGCAGCCGTCGATCAGCGGAGCGAGGTTCGTCGCGCGGCGCTCGATCGCGAGGGCCCCCGCGTCGAGCCTCGCGAGCTCGAACATGTCGTCGATCAGCCGCGCGAGGCGGCGCGTGTGGTCGCGCAGCGCCGGCAGGTACTCGTCGACGGTCGCGACGCCGTCGGCGATCGCCTCGAGCATGACCGAGATCGACGCGACCGGCGTGCGCAGGTCGTGGCTCGCCATCGCGACGAGCTCGCGGCGCGCGTCGAAGAGCTCGCCGAGGTGGTGCGCCATCGCGTTGAACGCGGCGCCGAGCTCGGCGAGCTCTGTCGGCCCTTCGATCGGTGCCCGGGCGGCCAGATTGCCGCCGGCGAACTCGGCCGACGCGGCGCGGAGCCGGTCGACGTTCCGGCCGATCTCGCGCGCGAGCGCGAGAGCGGCGCCGACGGCGGCGCACGCCGACGCCGCGGCGACAGCGAGGATCTTGACGTCGTCGCCCATGTGGAACATCACCCAGCCCGACACGAGCACCACGGCGAGCGGCAGGACGACCGTGACGAGGGCGAGCGACGCAATCTGGAGGCGGAGCGACGGGAGGAGCCGGAGCAACAGCGTCACGGCGAGGCCGACACCGAGAGTCGCCACGACGACGGCGAGCGCCAGCGCGATCACGGCACGAACCGGTAGCCGACGCCCCAGACCGTCAACAGCCGCGCCGGGTGCGCGGGGTCGACCTCGATCTTCTCGCGCAGCCTTCTGATGTGCACCGTCACCGTCCCGCTGTCGAAGGCGGGCTCGTAGCCCCACACGCGGTCCATCAGCTGGTCGCGCGAGAAGACCTGCCGGGGGTGCGACGCGAGAAACCACAGCAGGTCGAACTCCTTCGCGGTCAGACGCAGCTCGTTGCCGTCGACGTGCACCTCACGCGTCGCCGCGTCGATCGCGAGCGCGTCGTACTCGAGCCTCGCGCGGACCGCGGGCGCCTCGCGTGCCCGCCGCAGCACCGTCCGCACGCGCACCGAGAGCTCGCGGGCCGAGAACGGCTTGGTCACGTAGTCGTCCGCGCCGAGCTCGAGGCCGACGATGCGGTCGGCCTCCTCGCCGCGCGCCGTCAGCAGGATCACCGGCAGGTCGCTGGTGGCGCGGATCCAGCGGCAGAGCGCGAGCCCGTCCGTCCCCGGAAGCATCACGTCGAGCACGACGAGCTGCGGCGCGTCGCGCGTGATCAGGTCACGTGCGACGTCGCCGTCAGCCGCCTCGATCGTGTCGAACCCGTCGCGACGCAGGTAGCGGACGACCACTTCGCGCACCACGGGCTCGTCGTCGACGACGAGGATGGTCGCCATCGACCGGTCACCCTTCCGCGCCCGGCCCTAGTGCGACGGCGGAACCTTGATCACTGGGCACTCGAAGGACTTTACGACGCCGGTATCGGTGGCTCCACCCGGCCCCGCGTCGGCGAGCGCCGCCTCGACCTCCGCCGCGCTGTCGAGATCGCCGCTCGCGTTGGCGTCGTGCGCGGCGACCGTCGCCGCCCAGCTCGTGTTGTAGGCGATCGCGTGCACCTGCCAGCGCCCGCCGCGGAAGCCGGGATCGCCGGGCGCGGCGGTCGCGACGTTCGCCTGCGGCGCCAGCGCGTACATCGTCTGGAAGCTCGATGCGGGCGCGCCTGTGTTCGTGAGGTCCGTGGGAGTCCCGACCGTCCGGTAGAGCTGGCCGTTGACGTAGAACGAGGGCCCGGTCACGCCTGCGAGCGCGGCGGCGGCCACGGCGAGTGCGGCGAACGCGGCGAGTGCCGCCGCTGCGCCGATCATCTTCCTCATGCATTCCTCCCTGGGTCGACGAGAACGACCGTCACGATCGCCGACGGAGGTTGCGGAGTGATTTCGGCCGTCTTACGAGAAGCTGAACGAGCGGCTCAGCCCGCGAGCGCAGCACCGGCGCGCAGGAACGACGCGCCGGCGGCCGTCGCGGCGGAGCGCGCCGTCACCGCGCCGTAAACGGACACGAACGCCTCGACGACACGCGGGTCGAACTGCGTGCCCGCGCAGCGGCGGAGCTCGTCGAGCGCGTCGTCGAGCGGGAGCGCTCCGGCGTACGGGCGAACGCTGGTCATCGCGTCGAACGCGTCGCAGACGAACACGATCCGCGACGCGAGCGGGATGGCGGCGCCGCTGAGCCCGTCGGGGTAGCCGGCGCCGTCGAACCGTTCGTGCGTCGAGCGGACGATCGAGGCGACGTACGAGAGCGCGGGCGCGGCGTGCAGGATCCGCTCGCCGATCACGGTGTGACGGTGCAGGAAGGCCCACTCGGTCTTCGACAGCGGCCCGGGCTTGTCGAGGATCGCGTCGGGGACCGCCATCTTCCCCACGTCGTGCAGGGCCGCCGCGAGCTGTGCGCGCGCGACCTCGTCCGGCGAGAGCCCGAGCTCCTCGGCGACGAGGCGCGCGAGGTCGGCGACCCCGTGCACGTGCTCGCCCAGGCTCGGGTGGCGCTCGGCGAGCGCCTGCAGGAGCACGCCCGTCGACTGCTCGCTCGCGGAGGTGCGCGAACCCTGCTTCCGCTCGTACATGCGCTGGTCCGCGAGCCGCAGCGCCTCCGACGACGTCTCTGCCTCGTCGAGCACGACGCCGCCGTAGGCCGCCGTGACCGCGAAGCCCTCCCCGCGCTCACCGAGCGCGGCGGCGGCACCTTCGACGACGGTCGCGGGCGCGACGTGGCGGCCGCTCCAGATCAGGCAGAACTCGTCGCCGCCCATCCGGTACGCCTTGCCGGCCCCGGCGACGTACCGTCCGAGGCTCGCACCGAGCCGCGCCAGGAGCGCGTCGCCGGCGGGGTGGCCGAACGTGTCGTTGTACTGCTTGAAGCCGTTGAGGTCGAAGAGCGCGAACAGCCCGCCGCTCCCGGACGCGAGCGCGAGCTCGAGGTCGTGGAGCAGCTTCCGCCGGTTGCCGAGGCCCGTCAGGGCGTCCGTGCGGGCCTCCGACCGCGAGCGCGCGAGCATCCGCATGTTCTCGGTGAACGCGATCGCCATCCGCGCGATCACCGCCGCGAGCGCCGCCGCCGACAGCACGAGCGACAGCGAGTCGACGCGCTCGAAGTGGTCGTACACCTGGACCCCGAGCGCCACGAAGCCGAACCCGACGGGCGCGAGGAGGAGTACCCACGCGGCCTGGCTGCGGTCGGTCCCCTCCTGCCCCGGCTGCCACGCCGCCCAGGCGATGAAGAGGGCGCCGGCGACCCAGCCGAGGTCGGTCGAGTTGCCGGCGACGTACGTCCCGAGGGCTGTCTGGAAGAGGTAGAGGCAGTCGCTGACCGAGAACACGAGCAGCCCTGCCGCAATCAGCCCCCAGCTGCGGCCGGGGCGCCACCCGGAGATCGCGAGCACCCAGACGACGAGCGCGATCAGCGTCAGGTCGGCGAGCGGGTAGGACAGGTTCGTCGCGACGGCCGCCTTGGATCCGTCGGTGGCGTCGAGCACGACGTGGAAGACGAAGGCGGTTCCGACCGAAGCCACGGCGATGCCCGCGATCACGCCGTCGAGCCACAGGCTTCGGCGCAGACCGCCCGCGCGCGAACGCAGGAGGAGCAGGAATCCGACGTAGACGGGCGGGTAGAGCGCGAGCCAGAACACATCCGAGATGCAGGGGTACGGCGGCGAAGCGTCGTCGGCGTAGACGAGGGTCCAGATCGTGTCGCCGACGCCCCAGAGGACGACGCCGAGCCCGATCAGCGACCAGGCGGCGCGCTCGGTGCGCCCGACGAAGCCGCGCGCCATGCAGACGAGGCCGGCGGCGATCACCGTCGGCTCGTAGATCCAGCGCTCGAGGAGGTCCTGGACGGAACCCGCCAGGTGGAGCGTGAACTGGATCGCGCAGGCGGCGACCGCGAGCGTCAGCAGGAGGAGTGCCGCCCTGGCGAGGCGTTCCGCGACGTGCCCCATCCCTGAGGCATCGGCCCCCGCGCACGGCTCGACCCATCCCCTTTTGGGGTGGTGCCGTTGACGGGCCGGGCGCCGCGATGGTTTGATCCGCGCCGACGGGTCCCGCTCGGATGCGGCGGGGAGGGGCCGCGACGAACCGGCGAGCAGGGAGGCGAACGAATGGGTTTGATCGGCAGCCTGTGGGCGCGCTCCGCGGGAGCGCTCGACCGTCGCATCGGCTGGGACCGGCTGCCGAAGCCGCTCGGCGTGCTGACGCTCGTGGGCCTCCGCACGGGGATGCGACGGCACAATCTGTACGACACGAACACCGCGGCGCCGGTCGCGCCGCCTGCGCCGCTCGACGGCGACCGCCACCTCAGGGCGCGCACGCTCGACGGGACGTGGAACGACCTCGACGAGCCGCGGATGGGCGCGATCGGCGCCCGGTTCGGCCGCAACGTCCCGCTCAGGGACACGTTTCCGGAGGACGTGCCGGCGCTGCTCGATCCGAGCCCGCGCGACGTCAGCCGCCGCCTGCTCACACGCGAGACGTTCTCGCCGGCGACGACGCTGAACGTGCTCGCGGCCGCGTGGCTCCAGTTCGAGGTCCACGACTGGTTCAGCCACGGCGAGAACCAACCCGAGAGCCCCTGGACGGTCGAGCTCGGCGAGGGCGATCCGTGGACGCCGCCGCCGATGCAGATCCCGCGCACGCGCCGCGACCCGACCTCGGACGACGACCCGACGACGCCCCCGACCTACGCGACCGCCGACAGCCACTGGTGGGACGCCTCGCAGATCTACGGCAGCGATCCGGCCTTCGCGGCCGCGCTGCGCGGCGAGAACGGTCGGCTGCGCCTCGACGAGGACGGCCTCCTGCCCGCCGACCTCGAGAAGCACGTCGACCCGAACGGCGTCGGCGCGAACTTCTGGATCGGGCTCGGCGTGCTGCACACGCTCTTCACCGCCGAGCACAACGCGATCTGCGACCGGCTCGAGAAGGAGAACGCCGGCTGGTCAGAGGACCGCCTCTACGACACGGCCCGGCTCGTCAACGCCGCCCTGATGGCGAAGATCCACACCGTCGAGTGGACGCCGGGGATCATCGCCCACCCGACCACGCAGTACGCGATGCGCGCGAACTGGTACGGGATCCTCGGCAAGCGCCTCGGCAAGCGCAGCTCGAACGAGGTCCTCGGCGGCATCCCCGGCTCGCCGACCGACCACCACGGCGTGCCGTACTCGCTGACGGAGGAGTTCGTCGCCGTCTACCGCATGCACCCGCTCCTGCCGGACGACTTCACCTTCCGGTCGCTGGAGACGGACGAGGTGCTGCAGGAGCGCACGTTCCGCGAGGTCGGCGCGCGCGAGACGCGCACGCGGCTGGAGGAGCTCGGGATGCCGAGCGCGCTCTACTCGCTCGGCGTCTCGCACCCGGGGGCGATCGAGCTGCACAACTACCCGCGCTTCCTGCAGGAGCTGCGGCGGCCGAACGGCGAGACGATCGATCTCGCCGCAACCGACGTCCTGCGCGTGCGCGAGCGCGGCGTCCCGCGCTACACGGAGTTCCGCCGGCTGCTCGGCCTGAAGCCGCCGCGGTCGTTCGAGGAGCTGACCGAGAACGCGGCGTGGCGGGAGGAGCTCCGGGCGATGTACGGCAAGCCGGAGCACGTCGACACGATGGTCGGGCTGTACGGCGAGCGCAAGCCGAAAGGGTTCGGCTTCAGCGACACGGCCTTCCGCGTCTTCATCCTGATGGCGTCGCGGCGGCTGAAGAGCGACCGCTTCTTCACGCGCGACTTCAACGAGGACGTGTACTCGCGGGCCGGCCTCGAGTGGATCGACGAGAACAGCTTCGTGACGGTGCTCCTGCGCCACTACCCCTCGCTCGCGCCCGCGCTGCGCGGCGTCGAGAACGGATTCGGGCCGTGGCGGCGAGTGACGGCCTGAAGGAGCTGGCGCCCGGCCTCTGGGCGCTCCGCCAGCAGAAGGGCGGCTACGTCCACGCCTTCCTCGTCGAGAGCGCCGGCGAGCTGTCGCTCGTCGACACGCTCTGGAACGCGGACGGGAGCGTCGTCCTGCAGGCGCTCTCGCAGCTCGGTCGGCGCCCGTCCGAGCTGAAGCGGATCGCGATCACCCACGGGCACCGGTCGCACCTCGGAGGCGCTTCGGCGCTGCGGCGGCTGACCGGCGCGAAGATCCACGCGCACCCGGCCGAGTGGGACATCTTGGCGGGAAAGCGGCGGGCGAAGCGCGTCTCGCTCACGCCACGGCCGCCGAGCCTGATCAAGTTCCGGCTCGGGGTCGCGCTCGGCGTCCCGAAGCACCCCCCGTTCGACGTCGACGAGCCGCTCGCGGACGGCGACGCGTTCGGCCCGTTCGAGGTCGTGCACGCGCCGGGGCATTCACCGGGCCACCTCGCCTTCTGGTGGCCCGAGCGGCGGACGCTCGTCGCCGGCGACGCGATCGCGACCTGGCCGTCGCTCAGTCCCGGCTGGCATGCGTTCCAGGTCGATCCGACCGAGCACGAGCGCTCGCTGAAGCGGATGGCGTCGCTCGAGCCGCTCCTGGTCGGTGTCGGCCACGGCGAGGCGATCGCCGAGGGGACGCCGGACCTGGTGCATGCGCTCGCCGAGCGGGCGCGCGACGTGTAGGCGTACTCAGAAGGGATGAACGCAGCCGAGCGGCTCGAAGACGGCCGCGGCGTGGGCACGTTGCGCGGCGGCCGCCGCGACGTCGCCGGCCGCCTCGTGCGCCTCCGCGAGGTCGAGCCGCGCGCAGGCGGCTTCGTACGCGCGCCCGAGCGTGTCAAGCTCGGCCGTCGCGCTCTCGAGCGCCGCGACGGCTGCGTGGGGCTCGCCGTCGACCAGCGCGAGCAGCCCGTTTCCCGTCGCGATCGCCGCGCGCACCACGGGGCTCTGCCCGTCCGGAACCACCCGCCGCAGCGTCTCGACGTGCCTGCGCAGGAGGTCGTGCGCTCTCGCCGCCCAGAGCGCGCGCACGACCGGCGTCGTCGGCAGCTTCGCCGACCACGACGCCGGCATCTTGTCGAGCAGGCGCTCGACGAGCGCCGACAGCTCGTCCAGCGTCTCCACGTCGCCAGCGAGCGCGGCGCGCGGGACGCAGAGGAACGCCATCGGGAAGATTCGTTGCGGCTCCTTCGACGCGATCGCCATCTGCCTGAACGCCGGCAGGTGCGCGTCGGCGGTCGCGAGATCGCCGCGGCGGAGCGCGAGCCCGGCGAGGACGTCGAGCCAGATCAGGTGCGCCCCGCCGAAGTTCGGCGGCCCGACGGCGGAGAGAATGTCGTCGATCTCGTCCCAGCGGCCGGCCGGGAGGAGCAGGAGCCGTGCGCGCGAGAGCGCGAGGTAGCTGTCGTAGGTCTCCGGCGGCGGCACCGGCGAGAGCCGCGCCGCCAAGCTGTCCACGACCTGCTCGAGCTCGTCGAGCGGGTCGAACGCCTGCGTGTTCCAGAGGTAGTTGACGAGCGCGCGGTACGCCTCGTCGTAGGATCCGATGCTCCAGGCGAGCTCGATCACCTCGCGCACCTCGTCCGGCTCCGTGCGACCGTGGCGCAGGGCGAACGTGTTGATGTGCGCGTTCACCTCGGCCAGCGGCTCCCCGACGCGGCGCGCGACCTCGATCGCCTGCTGCGCGTGCTCGAGCGCCTCGGGGACGGCGCGCAGCATCTCGATCTGGGAACGGCGGGCGAGCGCGTGCGCCAGCTCCCGCGACTCGGGGAGGCCCTCGAGGATCTCGGTCGCCGCCTCCGCCGCCGCGAGCGCCTCGTCCCAGCGCCCGCCCAGCCAGAGCGCGCGCGCCATCCAGCCGAAGAGGTCGCCGCGCGCGGCCACGTCGCCGGCCGCCCCCGCGATTGCGACCGCCGCCTCGAGCCGCGCGATCCCCTCAGCCGTGCGCGAGAGCAGAAGCGACGCGCGGCCGGCGGCGGCGAATGCGCGCCGGCGCACGTCAGGCGTCGGCGCCAGTCCGATCGCGCGCAGGGCGAGCGACTCGGCGGCGTCGAACGCGGCGCGGGCGAACGCGGCATCGGACGACGCGACGAGCGCCTCGGCCGCCGCGGCGGCGACCTCGCGGCCGGCCGCGCCGTAGTCCATCGCGACGACGTAGTGGTACGCGAGCAGCTCCGCGTTCTCGGCCGGCCGGTCGCGTACCGCATTGGCAACCCAGTGCGCGACGCGGAGGTGCAGGTCGCGCCGCTCGGTGCGCGGCAGCGTCGTGTAGGCGACGTCGTGCGTGAGCGCGTGCCGGAACGAGAACTCGCGCAGCCCCGCAAACGTGGACGACGACCGCTCCGCCACGAGGCCGCGGCGACCGAGCGAGGCGACGACGTCCTCGTCCACGCCGACCGCGGCGGGCCAGAACACACGGCCCATCACCGAGCAGCGCCGGAGGGCGTCGCGCTCGCCGCCCTCGAGCAGGTCGATGCGCGCCGCGATCACGCCGTGCACCGAATCCGGGAGCGGCGCGTCCGCGAGCGCCTCCGTCGCCGCCCAGCCGCCGTTCCTCCGCGCGAGCGCGCCCTGGTCGATCAGCATCGACAGCACCTCCTCGACGAAGAACGGGTTCCCGCCCGTGCGCGCGAGGATCTGCGCCGCCAGCCCGTCCGGGATGTCGCCCTCGCCGAGCAGCGCCGACACGAGGAGGCCCGACTCGTCGCGGGCCAGCGGCCCGAGCACCATCGAGGTCGCGTTCAGCTTTCCCGCGCCCCAGGTCGGCCGCGTGTCGACGAGCTCGGGGCGTGCCGTGCACACGATCAGGACCGACCCGTCGTGCACCGTGTCGCCGAGCCGGTCGAGCAGGTCGAGGAGCGCCTGCGAGGCCCAGTGCAAGTCCTCCACGACGAGGACGAGGAGGCCGCCCGCGGCGAGCGCGCGCAGATAGCGCGCCCACCCGTCGACGAGCCGCTCGCGCACGTTGGTCGCTCCGATCCCGGCCGGCCCGGCCGGCAGCTGGAGGCCGACCGTCCACGCCACCGCCTCGAGCACCGGCTGCGCCTCCTCGGGCGGGAGCACGTCCTCGATCGCGCGCCCGAGCTTCTCGAGTGCGACAGCGGACGAGTCCGAGTCGAGGATCGCCGCGAGCGACTTCGCGACGTCGGCGAGCGGCACGTACGCAATGCCCTCGCCGTACGCGGTGCACCGCCCGCTCACGAGACGCGCCTCGGGCAGCCGCTCGACCAACTCTTCCAGCAAGCGGGACTTGCCCACTCCGGCGTTCCCGTAGAGCGTCACGAGCTGCGGCGCGCGCTCCCGCTCGACGCGGTGCGCGACCGTGAGCAGGAGCGCGAGCTCCTCCTCGCGGCCGATCAGCGGCGCGCGCAGGCCTCCGATGCCGCGCGGCCTCGTTTCCGCGACTGCAGCGCGAGCCTCCCACGCGGGCAGCGGCAAGCGCTTCCCCTTCGCGGCCGCGGCGCCACGGTCCGTGTAATCGACCACGCGCCGGGTCGCCACGTACGTGCGCTCGCCGACGAGCACCTCGCCCGGCTCCGCGCGCCCCTGCAACCGCGCCGCGACGTTGACGGCGTCGCCGCTCACCATCAGCTCGCCGCGCGCAGCAGCGTCTCGACCCGAGACGACCTCGCCCGTGTTGACGCCGATCCGGACGCCGACCTCGGCGCCGTAGCGCGCGCGCACGCGGCCCGCGAACGAGGAGGACGCGTCGCGCACCGCGAGCGCGGCGCGAACCGCGCGCTCGGCGTCGTCCTCGTGCACGGTCGGGATCCCGAACACGGCGACGACGGCGTCGCCCATGAACTTCTCGGTCACGCCGCCGAACCGCTCGACTTCCTCGTTGACGAGCGCGAACATCTCCGCCTGCAGCGCCCGCACGTCCTCCGGATCGACGCTCTCGCCGAACGCGGTCGAGCCGGCGAGGTCGGCGAAGAGGATCGTTACGACGCGCCGTTCCTGCGGCTCGTCGGTCGGGAAGCGCGGCTTCGCACCTTCCTGCAGCGGTGTGCCGCACGTGGCGCAGAACGCGGCGCCGGGCGCCGCCTCGGCGCCGCAGGCAGGGCACGTGCGCGCGAGCCGAGCGCCGCACGAGCTGCAGAAGCGGGCGGTCGCCGGCTGCGGCGTTCCGCAGGTTGGGCACGGATGCTCCACGCTGCCAACTGTAGAAGGGTCGGCCGGGAGGGGTGAGCGCGCCGCCTCGGGTCCGCGAGGCGGCGCGCCGCTGGCTGACCACTGGCCCCCGAGCCTACCGGCCGTTACTTCCGTTTGTAAAGCGACAACGGCGCATCAAGCTCTGCCGTTCAGCGCGACCGCTCGGCCGCGTAGGACCCGAACAGGCGCAGCCGCCGCGTCAGGTCGCGCATCTCCGTCAGCGCCGCGCGCACGTCGTCGTCGAAGACGTGGCCGTCGAGCACGACGTCGAACCGGTACCGGAAGTGGGACTCCGGGAGCGGCCGCGAGACGAGCTGGACGAGGTTCAGGTCGTGCCGCGCGAACGGCCCGAGCGCGCGGACGAGCGCGCCGGGCCGGTGGTCCGTCACGAACGAGAGCGCCGTCCGCCAGCCCTCGCCGCCGTCGACGCGTGTGTAGGGGGCGACGGCGACGAAGCGGGTGAACGCGTCGCGGTCGCCGACGTCGTCGGCGACGATCTCGAGCCCGTACGCGGCCGCGGCGTCCTCGCTCGCGATCGCCGCCACCGACGGGTCGCCGAGGAGCGACACCTCGTGCGCGGCGTCCGCGGTCGTCGCGGAGGCGACCGCGCGAACTCCGTCCCAGCGCGCGAGCAGCGCGCGGCATTGGTCGAACGCCGCGGGATGCGAGCGGACGACCCTGATCGCCTCGAGCTCCGTCCCGGGCGGGCCGACGAGGCAGTGGCGGATCGGCAGCGTCGCCTCTCGCACGATCGAGAGCGGCGCGTCGTAGAGCAGGTCGTGCGTCTCGGCGATCGCGCCGACGAGCGAGCTCTCGATCGGGAGGACTCCGAGCCCGACCTCGCCCGCGACGGCGGCGTCGACGACCGCGACGAAGCTCGAGAGCCCGATCGTCTCGGCGGCGTCGGGTGCGAGGACTGCGGCGGCCGCGCCGCTGTGGCTGCCCTCGGGCCCGGGGTAGCCGACGACGGTCATGCGCGCCTCACGATCGCGCCATACTCGTTCTCGAACGATGGACGTCCGCCACGAGATGAAGTTTCGCCGCGTCGACGCGTTGCCGCCGTACGTGTTCGCGACCGTCGACGCGCTCAAGCGGCAACTGCGGCGCGAGGGGCGCGACGTGATCGACCTCGGTTTCGGCAACCCGGACATCCCCTCGCCCGAGATCGCGGTCGAGAAGCTCGTCGAGGCGGCGCAGAAGCCGGCGAACCACCGCTACTCGGCGAGCCGCGGCATCCCGAACCTGCGCGAGGCCGCGTGCGAGCTGTACGAACGCCGCTTCGGCGTGACGCTCGACCCGGAGCGGCAGGTCGTGAGCACCATCGGCGCGAAGGAGGGCCTCGCGCACTTGATGTGGGTGCTGGTCGAGCCCGGCGACGTCGCCGTGGTGCCGACGCCGAGCTACCCGATCCACCTCGTCGCGCCGCGCCTCGCGGGCGCCGTGGTCGTCGCGGCGCCGATCGACGTCGAGGCCGTCGACGCGATCGAGGACGCAGTCCTGTCGGCGCGGCCCGCGCCGCGAGCGGTGATCGTCTCGTTCCCGCACAACCCGACGACCGCGACGGCGACCCCCGAGCTGATGCAGCGCCTCGTCGACCTCGCGCGGGAGCGCGAGTTCGTGCTCGTGCACGACTTCGCGTACGCCGACATCGCGTTCGACGGCCACGACCCGCCGTCGGTCCTCCAGGCCGAGGGCGCCGACGAGTGCGCGGTCGAGCTCTACAGCCTGACGAAGTCGTTCTCGATGGCGGGCTGGCGCGTCGGCTTCGTGCTCGGCCGGGCGGACGTCGTCGAGGCGCTCGCGAAGCTGAAGTCGTACCTCGACTACGGCACGTTCCAGCCGATCCAGATCGCGTCGATCGTGGCGCTCCGGCAGGCAAGCGACTACCCGCTCGAGGTCTGCGAGATCTACCGCGCGCGCCGCGACGCGCTCTGCTCGGGCCTCGCGCGCGCGGGCTGGATCGTCCCGCCGCCGCGCGGGACGATGTTCGTCTGGGCGCCGATCCCGGAGCGGTTCCGCGACCTCGGCTCGCTCGAGTTCGCGTTGCGCCTCGCACGCGACGCCGAGGTCGCGGTCAGCCCCGGGATCGGCTTCGGCGAGGGCGGCGACGGCCACGTGCGCTTCGCGCTCGTCGAGAACGAGCACCGCATTGCCCAGGCGACGCGCGCGATCCGGCGGCTGCTGAACGAGTAGGCGCGCCCGTGGCTTGTGACACAGTGTCACAAGCAATCGTCGGCGCAGACGCCGTTTGCCCTCGCCGCAGTCTGCGCCCTTCCCCAACTCTCTGATCACTCGGTAACAGTTATCACTTGATAACTGTTCAATAGACGTAACTGTTCATTACCCGTAACCGCGCGGGTCGCGAGCCGACGGAGACCCGCCGCCGCTCGTCACGTCGTCGCGCCCTCGGAGGCGGAGCCGACGAGGGCGGCGTACTTCGCGAAGACGCCGGTCTGGTAGCGCGGCGGCGGCGGCGACCAGTCGACGAGCCGGCGCGCAACCTCTTCGGGCGCGACCTCGAGCTCGAGCACGCGCCGCTCGACATCGACGACGACCGTGTCGCCCTCGCGAACCGCGGCGAGCGGCCCGCCTCGTGCCGCCTCGGGCGCGACGTGGCCGACCATCAGGCCGTGCGTCGCGCCCGAGAAACGGCCGTCGGTGACGAGGGCGACCTCGTCGCCGAGCCCCTCGCCGACGAGCGCGGCGGTCACGTGGAGCATCTCGCGCATCCCCGGTCCGCCCGCCGGACCCTCGTACCTGATCACCACGACGTCGCCGGGCACGATCGATCGCGCCTTCACGGCGGCGAAGCAGTCCTCCTCGGAGTCGAAGACACGCGCCGGGCCGCGGTGATGGAGCCGCTCGTGACCCGCGAGCTTGACGACGGAGCCTTCCGGAGCGAGCGACCCGCGCAGGACGGCGAGACCGCCGGTCGGCTTCAGCGGCTCGTCCCAGCGCAGGACGACCTCCTGCCCGGGCCGCTCGGCGGCGCCGACCGCGACGTCACCGAGCGAGCGCCCGTCGACCATCCGCGCCTCGGGGTGGACGACGCCCGCGGCGACCAGCTCGCGCGCGACGAGCGCCACGCCGCCGGCGCGGAAGAGGTCGGTGGCGACGAAGCGGCCGCCGGGCTTCAGGTCGGCGACGATCGGCGTCCGGCTCGCGATCGCGTCGACATCGTCCAGCGTCAGATCGACGCCCACCTCGCGCGCGATCGCCAGCAGGTGGAGGACGCCGTTCGTCGAGCCGCCGGTTGCCGCAACCGCCGCGACCGCGTTCTCGAGCGCCTCGCGCGTGATCAGCCGCGACGGCCGCACGTCCTCGCGGACGAGCCGCATCGCGAGCCGTCCCGCAGCGACCGCCGCCGCCGGCTTCCCCGGATGCGTCGCGGGAATCTCGTTCAGGCCGGGCGAGCTGACGCCGAGGAAGTCGAGCACCGTCGCCATCGTGTTGGCGGTGAACTGGCCGCCGCACGCGCCGGCTCCGGGGCACGCCGCGCTCTCCAGCGCGTGCACCTCTCCCGCCGTCATGGAGCCGGCCGCGTGCGCGCCGACCGCCTCGAAGACGTCCTGGATCGTGACGTCGCGGCCGCGGAACCGCCCCGGCGCGATCGATCCTCCGTAGAGCACGAGGCCCGGCAGGTCGAGCCGCGCGAGCGCCATCACCGCCGCCGGGATCGTCTTGTCGCAGCCGACGAGGCAGACGAGCCCGTCGAAGAGATGGCCGCGCGCGACGAGCTCGATCGAGTCTGCGATCACCTCCCGCGAGACGAGCGACGCGCGCATCCCGTCGGTTCCCATCGAAACGCCGTCGGAGACCGAGATCGTGTTGAACTCGATCGGCGTCCCTCCCGCGCGGCGGATCCCCTGCTTCACGTACCGCGCGAGGGCGCGCTGGTTGAGGTTGCACGGCATCGTCTCGATCCACGTCGTCGCGACGCCGACGAGCGGCCGCGCGAGGTCGGCGTCGGTGAAGCCGGTCCCCTTCAGCATCGCGCGGGCCGCGGCGCGGTCGACGCCGTCGGTGAGTGCCGCGCTGCGCCGCTTCGCCGGGTCGGTCGGGCCGTACGGCTCAGCGGACGCCATGCGCCTCCGCGATCTCGCGCTCGTTCAGCGCCCGCAGGCGCCGGCCGACCTGCTCGATCTGCGTCTCGCCGAGCTTCCGGCGGTACTCGTCGAGGCTCGGCTGGCCGCTGTCCATCTCGGCGATCCACTCGCGTGCGAACGACCCGTCGCGGATCGCGCCGAGGACCGCGCGCATGTTCTCGCGCACGTGCTCGTCGACGACCTTCGGCCCGACGGCGTGCGACCCGTACTCGGCGGTGTCGGAGATCGAGTAGTGCATCCGTTCGAGCCCACCCTCCCAGATCAGGTCGACGATCAACTTGAGCTCGTGCAGGCACTCGTAGTACGCCACCTCCGGCTGATACCCGGCTTCGACGAGGGTGTCGAACGCGTGGCGGATCAGCTGCGTGACGCCGCCGCAGAGCACGGACTGCTCGCCGAAGAGGTCGGTCTCGGTCTCCTCCTCGAACGTCGTCTCGACCATCCCGGCGCGCGCGGCGCCGATCGCCGCGCCGTACGCCAGAGCGAGCTCACGCGCGCCGCCGCTCGCGTCCTGCGCGACGGCGACGACGGCAGGCGTCCCGTAGCCCTCCTCGTACAGGCGGCGCACGATGTGGCCCGGCCCCTTCGGCGCGACCATGATCACGTCGTGCCCGGGCGGCGGCTCGACGCG
>DATHAE010000009.1:0-11938 GCA_035296805.1 Gaiellaceae bacterium
CACCTCGGGCTCCGGCACCTCGAGCAGGAGCTCGTCGTGCACCTGGAGCACGATCCGCGCCCCGCGGCCCTCTTCGCGGAGCCGCCGGTGGATGCGGATCATCGCCACCTTGATGATGTCGGCGTTCGACCCCTGCATGACAAAGTTGACCGCCAGACGCTCGCCGAGCGAGCGCGTCTGGCGGTTCGACGCGCGGATCTCCGGCACCGGGCGGCGGCGGCCGAGCAGCGAGGTGACGTATCCGTCGCGCCGCGCCTGCTCGATCGTGCGCGCGATGAAGTCCTGCACGTGCGGGAAGCGCGCGAGGTAGGCGTCGATGTAGGCCTGAGCCTCCTCGCGCGGGATCTCCAGGTTCTCCGAGAGTCCGAACGAGGAGATGCCGTAGATGATCCCGAAGTTGATCATCTTCGCGATCGAGCGCTCGCCCGTCGTGAGCTTCGCCGGGTCTTTGCCGAGCACCTCCGCGGCAGTCGCGCGGTGGATGTCCTCGCCGCGCTCGAACGCCTCGCGCAGCTTCGGCTCGCCGGAGACGTGCGCCAGGATCCGCAGCTCGATCTGCGAGTAGTCGGCGCTCATCAACCGGTGGGCGTCCTCGGCGACGAAGGCGCTACGAATCTCGCGCCCGAGCTCCGTGCGGATCGGGATCGACTGCAGGTTCGGGTTCGTCGTCGAGAGGCGGCCGGTCGACGCGACGTGCTGGTTGATCGTCGTGTGCAGCCGGCGGTCGTCGCCGAGCAACTGCGGCAGCGGCTGGAGGTAGGTGTTCAGGAGCTTCGACAGCTCCCGCCACTCCTCGATCACCGCCACGAGCTCGTGGTCGCCGCGGATCGCGCGCAGGACGCGCGCGTCGGTCGAGTAGCCGGTCTTCCCCTTGCGCCCGGCGGTCAGCTCGAGCTTCTCGAACAGGATCCGCGCCACCTGCTGCGTCGAGCCGAGCATGAACTCCTCGCCGGCTACTGCGTGCGCGCGCTCCTCCAGCTCCTCGACGCGCTCCTCGAGGCGTGCCGTGATCTCGCCCATGCGGTGCTCGTCGATCTTGACGCCGGCGACCTCCATGTCCGCCAGCACGCGCGTGAGCGGGAGCTCGACCGTGCGGTAGAGGTGCGTCGCGCCGCGCTCCTCGAGCCGCGCGAGCAGCGAGTCGACGAGGCGGCGCGGGATCTCCGCCGCGCGCACGAGCGCCGCCGTCTCCTCCTCCGTCTCCGGGACCGGAACGAGCTCGACGCCGTACTCGGCGGCGAGGTCCTCGAGCGCGTACGACGAACGTCCCGGCTCGATCAGGTACGCCGCGAGGAGCGTGTCGTCGGCGGCATCGACGCGCAGCGCCTTCGCGTCGTGCACGACGAGGTCGCCCTCGACGCGCTCGGGCCGCGGACCGATGACCACCTCGTCGCCGGTCGCGACCGCTGCGCGGTCGTCGCGCGCCGCGAAGCCGACGCGGCCGCGGAGGTCGAGCGCTCCCTCCCGCCACGGCACCTCGACGCCCGTCAGCGGCATGGGCGCCGACGGCACGGCGGCGTCGAGCTCGTCGACGCGGTTCAGCAGGTTGCGGAACTCGAAGCGCCGGAAGATCTCCTTCAGCGTCGAGCGGTCCGGCGGCGAGAGCACGAGCTGCGACGGGTCGCAGTCGATCTCGAGGTCGCGGCGCATCGTTGCGACCTGCTTCGAGACGCGCGCCTGGTCGGCGTGCTCGAGGATGTTCTTGCGCCGAGCGGGCGACAGCTCGTCGGCGTGCTCGATCACCTCCTGGAGCGATCCGTACTGCGCGACGAGCTGCCCCGCCGTCTTGTCGCCGATCCCGGGGACGCCGGGAATGTTGTCGCTCGTGTCGCCCTTCAGGCCGATGAAGTCCGGCACCTGGTCGGGCCGCACCCCGTAGCGCGCCTCCACGCGCTCGGGCGTGTAGACGTGGACGTCCGCGACGCCGCGCGGCGTCATCATCAGGCAGACGTTCTCGGAGCAGAGCTGGAACGCGTCGCGGTCGGTCGAGACGACGCACGTCTTGATCCCGGACTCGTCGGCCCGCGTGGCGAGCGTCGCGATCACGTCGTCGGCCTCCCACCCGCCGAACTCGAGGTTGCGGTAGCCGAACGCCTCGACGATCGGGCGGAAGTGCGGGAACTGCTCCGCGAGCAGGCCGGGCATCGCGCGGCGCGCTTCCTTGTAGACGATCCCGCCCGCCTCGGCCGTCGCGTGCCGCTCGACGGGACGCGTGTCCCACGCGACCGCGACGCCGCGCGGGCGGTAGTCGGCAAGCAGCTTGAAGAGCATGTTGGTGAACCCGAGCAGCGCGTTGGTCGGCTGCCCGTCGGTCGTCGCGAGCTCCTCGGGGAGCGCGAAATAGGCGCGGTAGGCGAGGTTGTTGCCGTCGACGAGGAAGAGGTCGGAGCCGCGCGCGGGCGCGTCGTCGAGCTGCAGATCGGCTCCGGTGAGCGTCTTCGGCATCCTTCCGCGAGGGTATCGTCCGGCGCCGATGGTGGGCACTCCGTCGAGCCTCCAGACTCACGCGTTTTCCGAGCGCTTCCTCGACGACGCGGCGGCCCTTCTCGCCGCCCGTCATGCGCGCCACCGGCAGGGCGAGCCGCTGCTCCCGGACCGCTTCGAGGATCCCGCCGCGGCGCGCGCCGAGATCGAGGCGCTGCTCGCGTCCGACGGCACCGACGGCGTCGCGGCGACCCGCGGCGGCGAGCTCGCGGGCTTCCTGGTCGGGAGCCGCAAGGACGATTCGTGGGGGCCGAACGTGTGGGTCGAGCCGGCGGGACACGCCGTCGAGCGGGCGGAGGACGTGCGCGATCTCTACGCCGCCGCGGCGGCACGCTGGGTCGACGAGGGGCGGAAGGCGCACTTCGCCGTCGTCCCGGCGACCGATCCCGAGCTCGTGGGGGCTTGGTTCCGCCTCGGCTTCGGCCATCAGCACGCTTACGGGATTCGCGAGCTCCCCGAGGTCGAGTGGCCGCAAGGCGTGCGCGAGGCCGAGGAGCGCGACGTCGACGCGCTCATGGCGCTGGCGCCCGAGCTGCCCGCGCACCAGCGACTCGCGCCGGTCTTCTCGGGCCTGCCCCGAACCGACGAGGACCCGGAGACGGAGCGAAAGGAGCTGCTCGAGGAGATGGCCTCGGAGACCGTGGCAAGCCTCGTCGCCGAGCAGGACGGCCGCATCGTCGGAAACTTCTTCGTCTGCCCGCTCGAGGTCTCGACGTCGACGCACTACGGCCTCGCGCGGCCCGAGCGGATGTCGTTCCTCGGCTTCGCGGTCACTGATCCCGCCGTTCGCGGCAGCGGCGCCGGCCTCGCGCTGACGCAGGCGTCGTTCGCGTGGGCGCGCTCGCGCGGGTACGAGGCGATGGTGACCGACTGGCGCGTCACGAACCTGCTCTCGTCGCGGTTCTGGCCCGCGCGCGGGTTCCGCACGACCTTCCTGCGCCTGCACCGCCTGATTGCGTGAGCGACCGGCTCACGCCGTGACCCGCCGCGTCCCCCTTCTCTCCGGCGAGCGCATCACGGTCGTCGACGTCCCCGACGACGGCGTCGTGTTGCGGCCCCCGATGCCGCGCAACCGCCTCGACGATGTCGGCGCGGCAGTGCGCGAGGCGCTTCGGTTCCCGCTCGCCGGCCCGCCGCTCGAGCGGCTCGCAACGCGCGGGGGGACGGCAACGGTCGTGATCGAGCAGCCGTCGCTGCCGATCCCATCCGCGCCGGCCGAGCCGCGGCACGAGGCGCTCGCGACCACCGTGGACGAGCTCGACCGCCTCGGGGTGGCGCGAATCACGATCCTCGTCGCGGGCGGCCTCCAGCGGCGGACGACGCCGCGCGAGATCGGCCTGCTCGTGCCGCCGGAGTTCCGGCGGCGCTTCCGCGGTCGCGTCATCGTGCATGACGCCGAGGGCGACCTGTTCGACCTCGGCCGGACGGGAAACGTCTCCCTGCACGTCAATCGCGCACTCGTCGAGACCGACCTCGTCGTGACGGTGACGGCGGCCGAGACGGTGCTGAACGGCGGGCCCGCGTCGCTCCTCAAGGCGTGCGGCCGCGACGCGATGCGCGTCGGCGGCGCCGTGTCCCTGCTCGAGACGAGCGGCTCGCAGGGCTGGCGCCTCGGCCTGGAGCTCGAGCGGCGGCTGTCGGCGCGCGTCCCGCTCACGGGGGTGTCGCTCGTGCTCAACCTCCCCAACGTGGGCGGCATGTTCGGCGGGTTTCCGTACGACGAGCAGGCGCTCGAGCGGCTCGCGGGCTCGCGCCTGCGGCGCGGCCTCGGGATCGTGCCGGCGTCGGTGCGGCGGCGCGTGATCGAGCGCCTGCCGCGCGAGCTCACGGTCGCCGCGGTGTTCGGCGGCGTTCCGTCGGCGGCGCACACGGAGGCGCTCCTGCGCGCGATCGCGTTCAAGGGCGTCGCGCTCGAGGAGCCGCTCGACGCAATCGTGATCGGAATCCCGCCGGTGACGCCGTTCGTCCCGCGCGAACGCCCGAACCCGCTCTCGGCCGCCTACCTCGGGCTCGGTCTCGCGCTCCGTCTCTGGCGCGACGCCTTCCCGCTCAGGCACGGCGCGACAGTGATCCTGCTGCACCACTTCCAGCGTCAGTTCGCGCGGCCGACGCAGGCGCCGTACCGCTCGCTCTTCTTCGACCCGCGGACCGCGCGCGACCTCGACGCGATGCGCGAGGGCGAGCGCGCGGCGGTCGCCGACGAGCGCGCGATCGACGACTACCGGGCCGGCCGGGCCGTCCATCCGCTGGAGCCGTTCGTCGAGTGGAGCGCGTGCGACGCGACGGCGAACCGGCTCCGGTCGGTCGTGATCGCGGGCTGCCGCGACGCGACCGCCGCGCGCCAACTCGGCTTCGTCCCGGCGCACAACGTCGCGACCGCGCTCGGGATGGCGCGCGGCGCGGGCGCGGAACGGATCGGCTTCCTGCTCGCTCCACCGTATTTTCCGCTGCTCGTCGGGCGTCGGTAGCCGGCCGGCCGGTGCGTGCGGCCGAGTTTGTTGTCAATGACATAGATGCAACCGGGACAACATCGATGTTTCTGCGTGTGCGGCTCGGGTTAGGTTCTTCAGCCGAGGGGGCGCCGAGCCCGGACCCTGCTCGCGCCGTACAAGACCGACAATCGAAGGGGGCGAATGGAGACGATCCTCGTCACCGGCGGTGCGGGCTTCATCGGGTCCCACCTCGCCGACGAGCTGGTCGACCGCGGGCATCGCGTCCGCGTGCTCGACACGCTCACCGACCAAGTTCACGGCGGGGTCGAGCGGCCGGAGTATCTGAGCGACGACGTCGAGCTGATCGTCGGCGACGTCCGCGACCGCAGCCTCGTCCACGAGGCGCTCGACGGCGTCGACGCGGTCGTCCACTTCGCCGCGCGCGTCGGCGTCGGGCAGTCGATGTACGAGATCGCCGAGTACGTCGGCGCGAACTCGCACGGAACGGCGATCCTGCTCGAGGCGCTCCTCGACCGCCCCGTGCGCAAGCTGCTCGTCGCGTCGAGCATGTCGATCTACGGCGAGGGCGCGTACGAGCCGGCGGCGGCGCCGGAGCGGACGCCAGCCGACCTCGAGGCGCGCCGCTGGGAGCCGCGCGGCGCCGCCGGCGAGGAGCTGACGCCGGTCCCGACGCCCGAGACGAAGCCGCCCGCCAACTCGTCGGTCTACGCCCTCACGAAGTACGACCAGGAGCGGATGTGCCTCGTCTTCGGCGACGCGTACCGCGTGCCGACGGTCGCGCTCCGCTTCTTCAACGTCTACGGCCCGCGGCAGGCGCTGTCGAACCCGTACACGGGCGTGCTCGCGATCTTCGCGTCGCGCCTGCTGAACGGAAAGCCGCCGCTCGTCTACGAGGACGGCGGCCAGCGGCGCGACTTCGTGAACGTGAAGGACGTCGCGCGCGCGTGCCTGCTGGCGCTCGAGCGCGACGGCGCCGACGGTCGCGCCGTCAACGTCGGCAGCGGCCGCAGCGTCACCGTCACCGAGATCGGCCGGAAGCTCGGCGAGGTGCTCGGCGCGGAGATCGAGCCGAAGGTGACGGGCACGTTCCGCACGGGCGACATCCGGCACTGCTTCGCCGACATCACCCTCGCGCGCGACCTGCTCGGCTTCGAGCCGCAGGTCGAGCTCGAGGACGGCATGGCGGAGCTCGCGGAGTGGCTCGCGACGCAGAGCCCGGAGGACCGCGTCGAGGGCGCGGCGAAGGAGCTCGCCGCCCGGGGGCTCGCGCGATGACGGGGCGCGCGCGCGACCGCGCCGTCGTCACCGGGGGCGCCGGCTTCGTCGGCACCAACCTCACCTCTCGCCTCGTCGAGGAGGGAATGGAGGTCGTCGTCCTCGACAACCTCTCGCGCCCGGGCGTGGAGCACAACCTCGAGTGGCTGCTCGAGACGCACGGCGACCGGATCGTCGTCGAGGAGTCCGACATCCGGAACGCGGGCGCGTTGCAGCGCGCGCTGACGGGCGCGAGCGCAGTGTTCCATCTCGCGGCGCAGGTCGCGGTCACGACGAGCCTCGACGATCCGCTCGCGGACTTCCGCACGAACGTGCAGGGGACGGTGCGCCTGCTGGAGGAGATCCGCCGCCTCGACGACCCGCCGTTCCTGCTCTTCACCTCGACGAACAAGGTCTACGGCTCGCTGCCCGACCTCGAGCTCGAGCTCGCCGGCGACCGCTGGGAGCCCGTCGACGACGCGATCCGCAGGCACGGGTTGTCCGAGGAGCGGCCACTCGACTTCTGCACGCCGTACGGGTGCTCGAAGGGCGCGGCCGACCAGTACGTCCTCGACTACGCGAAGTCGTACGGCGTGCCGTCGGTCGTCTTCCGGATGAGCTGCATCTACGGACCGCACCAGCACGGCACCGAGGACCAGGGCTGGGTCGCGCACTTCGCGATCCGCGCGCTCGAGCGCGAGCCGATCACGCTCTACGGCGACGGCGCCCAGGTGCGCGACATCCTGTTCGTGGACGACCTCGTCGACGCGATGCTCCTCGCGCGCGGCCACGCGCGGGAGGTCGCCGGGCGCGCGTTCAACATGGGCGGCGGCGCGGACAACTCGGTGTCCCTGCACGAGGTGCTGGAGCAGATCGCGGACCTGGACGGCCGGCAGCCGGAGACCACGTTCGCCGAGGAGCGCGCGGGCGACCAGCGCTACTACGTCGCCGACACGGCCCGCTTCCGCAAGGCCACCGGCTGGCGGCCCCGCGTCTCCGCGCAGGACGGCGTCGAGCGGCTCTACCGCTGGCTCGCGTGGCGCCGCACGCCGGTGCGGGCACGGCTGCGGGCGGTGGCCAGATCGCGGTAGCACTCGACACGATGAAGGCGGGTGTCGTGACGGCGCCGCAGCGCGCCGCGGTCGTCGACGAGCGCGTGCCCGAGCCGGGCCCCGGCGAGGTGCTCGTCCGCGTGGAGGGCTGCGGCGTCTGCGGCTCGTCGCTGCCGCTCTGGCACGGGCGCGACTGGTTCTCCTACCCGCTCGAGCCCGGCGCGCCCGGGCACGAGGTGTGGGGACGCCTCGAGGACGGGCGGCGCGTCGCGACGCTCTCGTACCACGGGTTCGCCGAGTGGGACCTCGCGCGCGAGGACCAGGTCGTCGAGCTGCCTCCCGAGCTCGACGGGCTGCCGTTCCCCGGCGAGGCGCTCGCCTGCGCCGTCAACGTCGTGCGCCGGTCGGCGGTCGAGCCGGGTGCGCGCGTCGCCGTCGTCGGCTTGGGCTTCCTCGGCACCGCCGTCGCGCGGCTGCTCGACGACGTGACGGAGGTCCGGCGCGGGACCGAGGTCGACGGCGAGTTCGACGTCGTGATCGAGGCGGCGGGGACGCAGGAGGCGCTCGACACCGCCTCTCGACTCGTCGCGCACGGCGGTCGGCTGGTCGTGGCCGGGTTTCACCAGGACGGGCCGCGCACGATCGACATGCAGAGCTGGAACTGGCGCGGGATCGACGTCGTGAACGCCCACGAGCGCGACCCGCAGGTCGTGATGGAGGGGATGCGCGAGGCCGTGCGCCTGGTCGTGACCGGCGAGCTCGACGCCGCCTCCTTCGTGACGCAGCGGTTCTCCATCGACGAGCTCGACGCCGCGTTCGAGGCGGCGACCAACCGCGCGCCCGGCTTTCTGAAGGCGGCCGTGTGCCCGTAGCGACGAAGCGGAGGCTTGGGTTTCTCGGCGTAGGCTGGATCGGGCAGTCGCGGCTCGACGCGATCGTCGCGAGCGGTCACGCCGAGGTCGGTGCGATCGCCGATCCCGCGCTCCCGGACGCGCTCGACTCGCTGGACGACCTGCTCGAGGAGGACCTCGACGGGATCGTGATCGCGACGCCGAGCGCGCTGCACGCCGAGCAGGCGATCGCGGCGCTCGAGCGCGGGCTCGCCGTCTTCTGCCAGAAGCCGCTCGCGCGCACGGCGGCCGAGACGCGCGCGGTCGTCGACGCGGCGCGCCGGGCCGACCTCCTGCTCGGAGTCGATCTTTCGTACCGGCACGTCGAGGCGTTCCGCGCCGCGCGCGCGGCGGTCGACGAGATCGGCGAGCTGCTCGCGGCCGATCTCGTCTTCCACAACGCCTACGGCCCCGACAGGCCGTGGTTCCACGACCCGGAGCTCTCCGGCGGGGGCTGCGTGATCGACCTCGGCACGCATCTCGTCGACCTCGCGGTCTGGATGCTCGACCTCGAACCGGAGACGGTCACGAGCCGCCTCTGGGGCGAGCCCGTGGAGCAGGTGGCGACGGCGGAGCTCGACCGCGTGCGCCTCGCCTGCTCCTGGAACCTGCACGCCGGCGCCGAGGCCGTGATCGAGGCGTCCTTCTACGGCGCCGACGGCGGCGTCTCGGTCCGCAATGTCGGCGGCTCGTTCTACGACTTCCGCTGCGACCGGCTGCGCGGGACGGAGCGCGAGACGCTGGTCGATCCGCCCGACGACTGGATGGGCCGCGCGGCCGTCGAGTGGACACGCCGCGTCGCCGCGGGTGAGCGCTTCGACGCGCGCGCGGCGGCCGAGTACGTGCGCGTCGCCGAGGTCGTCGACCGGATCTACGGCCGATGAGGGTCCTGATGACGGCCGACACCGTCGGCGGCGTCTTGACCTACGCGCTCGACCTGGCCGACGCGCTCGTGCCGCACGGGATCGAGGTCGAGCTCGCGACGATGGGCCGCCCGCTCGACCACGACCAGCGCGCCGCGCTCGCGCGCTCGGCCGTCGCCGGCCATCACGAGTCGGCCTTCGCACTCGAGTGGGAGCAGGATCCGTGGGACGACGTGGACCGCGCGGGCCGGTGGCTGCTCGAGCTCGAGGACCGCCTGCGGCCGGACCTCGTGCACCTGAACGGCTACGCGCACGGCTGCCTGCCGTGGCAGACGCCCGTCGTCGTGGTCGCCCACTCGTGCGTCTTTTCGTGGTGGGAGGCGGTGAAGGGCGAGCCGCCGCCGCCCGAGTGGGCGCGCTACCGCGACTCGGTCGAGGCCGGTTTGCGCGCCGCGCGCGCGGTCGTCGCCCCGACGCAGGCGATGCTCGACGCGCTCGAGCGCCACTACTCGTTCCGGACCACGAGGCTCGTGATCCACAACGGGCGGAGCCTCGTCCCGCCGCCGCGCGAGAAGGAGCCGTTCGTGCTCGGGACCGGGCGCTTCTGGGACGAGGCGAAGAACGTCGCTGCGCTGCAGCGCGTGCGCGCCGAGGTGGCGTGGCCGGTCGTCCTCCTCGGCGCCGGGACTCCGCTCGGGCGCCTGCCGGCCGAGGAGATCGCGTCGTACCTCGCCCGCGCGTCGATCTTTGCATCGCCCGCGCGCTACGAGCCGTTCGGGCTCTCGATCCTCGAGGCTGCGCTCGCCCGGTGCGCGCTCGTCGTCGGCGACATCCCGTCGCTGCGCGAGGTCTGGGGCGACGCGGCACTGTTCGTCCCGCCCGACGAAGACGAGGCGCTCGCCGCGGCGCTCCGCCTGCTCGCGCGCGACCGCGAGCTGCGCGAGGAGCTCGCGCACCGCGCCCACCGGCGCGCGCTCCGCTACGGACCCGAGCGCATGGCGGCGCGCTACGTCGAGCTGTACGAGCAGGTGGCCGCCGCCGACCGCGACGCGGAGCACGCGGCGTCGTGAGGCTCGTCTTCTTCGTCCACTCGCTCGTCTCGGACTGGAACCACGGCAACGCGCACTTCTTGCGCGGCGTGGTGCGCGAGCTGGTCGCGCGCGGCCACGCCGTCCGCGTGTACGAGCCAGAGGACGCCTGGTCGCGGGACAGCCTCGTCCGCGGTCACGGCGAGCGGCCGCTGCGCGAGTTCGCGCGGGCATTCCCCGAGCTCTCGAGCAAGGTGTACGGGCGCAAGCTCGACGTCGACGAGGCGGTCGACGGCGCCGACGCGGTTCTCGTCCACGAGTGGAACGCGCCGTGGCTCGTGCGCGCCGTCGGCGCGTCGCGCGCGGTCGCGCTCTTCCACGACACGCATCACCGCGCCGTCACCGCACCGGACGAGATGCGTCGCTACGACCTCTCGGGTTACGCGGGCGTGCTCGCGTTCGGCGCGCGGATCGCCGAGGTCTACCGCGAGCGCGGCTGGCACGACCGCGCGTGGGTCTGGCACGAGGCGGCCGACACGCCGCTCTTCCGGCCCTTGCGGCGGAAGAAGACGGGCGACGTGGTCTGGATCGGGAACTGGGGTGACGGCGAGCGGACGAACGAGCTGAACCGGTTCCTGTTCTGGCCGGTCCGCCGGCTCGGGCTGACGGGGACGGTGCACGGCGTGCGGTACCCCGAGAGAGGGCGGCGCGCCCTGAAGCGCGCGGGGCTCGAGTACCGCGGCTGGCTCGCGAATCACCGCGCGCCGGAGGCATTCGCGCGCCACCGCGTGACGGTGCACGTGCCGCGCCGCCCGTACGTCCGCGCGCTGCCCGGCATCCCGACGATCCGCCCCTTCGAGGCGCTCGCCTGCGGGATCCCGCTCGTCTCGGCGCCGTGGGAGGACACCGAGGGCCTCTTCAGCGCCGGCGAGGACTTCCTCGTCGCGCGCAACGGACGCGAGATGCAGGACGCGCTCCGCGAGGTGCTCGCCGACCCGAAGCTGGCGCAGGCGCTCGCACGGCGCGGGCGCCGGACGATCCTCGCGCGCCACACCTGCGCGCACCGCGTCGACGAGCTGCTCGCGATCCTGCGCTCGCTCGGCGTCCGCAACCTCAAGCGCGTTCCCTCCGCCGAGGCCGCGGCGTGACAATGCTTGTGACACAGTGTCACAAGGAGCCGGGGGTCGCGGCGTGAGGATCGCGTTCTTCGGCTCCTCGCTCGTGTCGTCGTACTGGAACGGCGCGGCCACGTACTACCGCGGGATCGTGCGCGCGCTGGCGGAGCGCGGCCACACGATCACGTTCTACGAGCCGAACGCGTACGAGCGGCAGCAGCACCGCGACATCGACGACCCGCCGTGGGCCGAGGTGGTCGTGTGGGAGCCGACGGCGGCGCGGGCGCGTCGTCTCGTACGCAGCGCGGGCGGAGCCGACCTCGTGGTGAAGGCGAGCGGCGTCGGCGTCCTCGACGCGGAGCTGGAGGAGGCGGTCGCCGCGCTCGAAGGTCCCGTTCGCGTGTTCTGGGACGTCGATGCGCCCGCGACACTCGGGAGCGTCGAGGCCGACGCCGGCGACCCCTTTCGCGAGCTCGTTCCGCGCTACGACCTCGTCCTCACCTACGGCGGCGGAGATCCCGTCGTCGACCGCTACGCCGCCCTCGGCGCCCGCGACTGCGTCCCCATCTACAACGCGCTCGATCCGGAGACGCACCACCCGGTGGAGCCGGATCCGCGCTTCGAATGCGACCTCGCGTTCCTCGGCAACCGCCTCCCCGACCGCGAGGCGCGCGTCGACGAGCTCTTCCTCCGCGCCGCCACGCTCGCGCGCGAGCGGCGCTTCCTCTTCGGCGGCTCGGGCTGGGACGACAAGCCGCTGCCGCCGAACGTGCGCCACCTCGGCCATGTCGGCACGGGC
>DATHAE010000010.1:0-12874 GCA_035296805.1 Gaiellaceae bacterium
CGCCCATCATCGGCTCGCGCGTCTGCCAGTACAGCCTCACCGGCGACACGCACTTCCTCGTCGCACCGCACCCGGACCGCGCCGGCTGGTGGCTGATCGGCGGCGGGTCCGGCCACGGCTTCAAGCACGGCCCCGCGCTCGGCGAGTACGTCGCCGACTGCGTCGAGGGGAAGCGCGAGCCGGAACCGTTCCACGCCCTCGGCCCGCGCGCGGGCCAGGCGAGCCTCAGGACGGCGACCGTCGAGCGCTGAGCTCGCGCTCGATCGCGTGCGCGAGCTCGTCCGGGTCGAACCCGAACGGCCCTTCGCCGCCGCGGTAGGCGATCCGTCCGTCGGCGCGGACGAGGTAGAGCCGGTCGGGCCAGCCGCCGTACGCCGACGTGACGGCGTTGTCGACGCCGTCCACCGCCATCGGCATCGCGAGCCGCAGCGCCGTCGCGCACGCCCCGGCCACCTCGGCGCGGGCGTCGGCCGTCTGCGGGTCGACCACCGAGATCCCCGAGCGGCGGTTCTCCGTCAGGATCCATCCGTCCTCCGGGTGCGCCTCCTTCACGTAGACCGCGAGGAACGACACGCGGCCGCGGTAGCGGCCGGCGAGCGAGTCGAGCGACCCAACCTGGGCGCGAAAAGGCGGTCAGGTGTACGAGCCGAAGACCAGCGCGACAGGCCCGACCTCGCACAGCTCCGCCAGGCGCGCGCGCCCGCCGCCGAGCAGCGGGAGGTCGAAGTCGGGAGCCAGGTCGCCCTCGTCCACCTTCGCCCTCATCAGGTCGCGGTAGTCCTCGCGCGCCATTACGCCGGCGAGCGTCAGCGGCGAGTCGGGCGGGGCGTGGCGCTTTCCGAGGCGAAGCTGGTTCAGGATCTGCTTCGGCACCGGCCACGGCGCGTCGACCGGGCTCCCCGGCGACACCATCTTCATGTACGACAGGAGCGCGCGCGGCCCGGCCACGCGCGGACTCTAGCTCTACTCGCGCGGCGCGGCCGCCATCAGCAGAGGCCGCCGTTGACCACGAACGACGAGCCGGTCGCGTTACTCGGCTCCTGGCGAGGCGGGCCGGCACGCGCGGCGGGTTTCCCGATCGCGCGTGGCGAAACAGTCACCGCATGAGCAACACGGACGCAGAAGGCAAGCGAGGCGAAGCGCCCGCGCCCGACGACGCGGCGGTGGGCGGCGACTCGGCGGGAGCCGGCACACCAGCCCAGGGGGCACCCGTCGGCGGAGTCGCGGTTCCGCCACAGCGCGCCTCCGACCGGCCCGGCTACGGCGGGATCGACGAGGCTGGCGTCGGCGCGGGCTCCGGCGACCCCGGTGCCGGCGGCGACCTCTCAGGCGACGTCGGCGCCCTCGACGACGACGATCACAGCCCCGACGGCTAGCCCCCCGGCGGCTCGTCCTCGACGCGTTTCCACGAGCGCCGCCGGCGGCACGCGCTACTGCTTCCGCGCGATCGCGCGCGCGAGCTCCTCCTTGTTCATCTTCGACCGGCCATGGACGCCCAGATCCTTCGCGCGCTCGTAGAGCTCCTGCTTCGTGTGGCCATAGAAGTCGACGCCCCCGAACGTCTCGCCGACTCCGCGGCGCTTCTGCGCGGTCGACTTCGTCGCGCGCGGGTCGCTCGGCCCCTTCTCGTCCTTCGGCTCCCAGTGGTCGCCGACCTTCTCGTACGAGTGCTTGAGCGCCGCGAACGCCGTGCGATGCGCGCGCTCGCCCTCGCCGTACTGGTCGGCGGCGGCGTCGTGGGCCTTCGCGAACGTCCGCTGCGCCTTCGCCGGCGACCGCTTCAGCGTGTCCGGCAGCTCCGACTGCTTCGGCTTTCCCTCGCGGGTCGCCTTCGGCACCCGCCGTTTGTCCCCGGTCGCGGCGGCGCCGAAACGATATGAAGCCGCGTGCTCGTCGTCGTGGACGCGGAAAACGTCCGCCGGTCCCTCTGGCCGAACCTGAGCCGCCAGGAGCTCGTGGCCCGCGCCCGCGGCTGGGCTGTTCGGGAGGGTCACGAGCTGCTGATCGTCTTCGACGGCGAGGCGCCGGAGGACGCGCCCGATGTGCGCGGCTCGGCCTACGCCGACGACGAGATCGTCAGGATCGCGACGACGATCGACGTCCCGTACTGGCTCGTGACGTCGGACCGCGAGCTACGCGAGCGCGTCGGCGACCGCCCCGAGCGCGTGCTCGGCGGAGGCACATTCGCGCGCTTTCTGTGACGGTTCGCGATCAGCGCGAATCTGAGTTACAAAGGACGTGCCGTGTCGTTGAGAGGGCTTCTCGTTGCGACGGCGGCCGCCGCGACCGTCGCGCCGGCCGCCCATGCCGCCGATGTGACGCGGCCTCCCGTCACGTGGGTGCGCGGCGAGGGTAGCTACACGAAGGCGAACCGCACGCCGCAGGCGATCAAGTGCATCGTCGTCCACGTGACCGAGGGCGGCTTCGACGGGAGCGTCCACGTCCTGACCGGCGGTCGCTCGCACGCCTCGGCGCACTACGTCGTCAACCGCGACGGCCGGATCATGCAGCTCGTCCACCAGTCGGACATCGCCTGGCACGCGGGGAACGCGGCGGTCAACAAGGAGTCCGTCGGCATCGAGCACGTCGGCCTCACCTACGACCCCGCCGGGTTTCCGCGCGCGGAGTACGTCGCATCGGCCAAGCTCGCGGCCTGGATCGCGCGGCGGTCGCTGATGCCGATCGACCGCGCCCACTTCATCGGGCACTCGGACGTGCCCGACCCGTTCGAGCCCGGCCGCCGCGGCGGCTCCGACCACCACACCGATCCCGGACCGCACTGGAACTGGGAGCTGTACCTGCGGCTCGTGCGGGCGTACGCAGCGGTGTCGCTGCCGCTTCAGGTCAGGACGACCACTCTCCGGCGCGGCCAGACCGTGAGCGGGATCGTGCCGTGGCGCGTAGCGACGAGCGGCCGGAAGGCGAAGCGAGTCGACTTCCTGCTCGACGGGCGCGTCGTGTGGAGCGACAACCGCGCGCCGTACGCGCTCGCCGGCCGGCGCGGGTGGAACACGACGCGGCTCAGCAACGGGACGCACGTCCTCGAGGCGCGCGGCGTCGACGCCGACGGCCGCGTCGCGCGCTGGCGCTTTCCGGTTCGCGTCCACAACCGGCCGTTCGAGCTGACGACGGCTCGCCTGCGCCCCTGGTGGAAGGTGCGTGGCGTGGTCGTCGTCGCGGCGAACGCGCGCGGTGCGCGGGCACGGGGGATCTCGCTCTCCGTCGACGGCCGCGTCGTCGGCCGCGACCGGAAGGCGCCCTACCGCCTGCGCTGGAACACGCACCGGCTGCAGAACGGCCGCCACGTCGTCGCCCTCGTCGCCGTCGCCACCGACGGACGCGTCGCGAGACGCCAGGTCGCCGTCGTGGTCGCGAACCCGAAGCCGCGCCCGAAACCCGCGCCGCCGAGACCGAAGCCGGCGCCGCCAAGGCCGCAGCCCAAGCCGCCGGCCCCGACGCCCAGACCGACCCCGAAGCCGCCGGCCCCGAAGCCGAGGCCAACGCCCGCGCCGGCGCCGCAGCCCGCACCGCCCGCTGTGACCGCGCAGTCGCTCGCCGACGGGGCGACCGTCCTGGGCGTGGTCGAGTGGCAGGCCGCGGCGTCGGGCCGGATCGTGCGCGTCGAGTTCCTCGTCGACGGCGCGATCCGCGGCACCGCGACGGCTGCGCCGTGGAGCTTCACGTGGGACACGACGCAAGAGGCGCCGGGCGGTCATACCGTGGCGGTGCGCGCAGTCGCCGACGACGGCCGCACGGCTCAGTCCACTGCGGCCGTGGTCGTCGCCCCGCCGCCCGCGCCGGAACCCCCGCCGCCCGCGCCCTAGCCGTAGCGGCGCCCGCTCAGCCGTCGCGCGTCTCGAGCGCCAGCACGAGCTTGCGCAGCAATCCGTTCAGCTGCGTCTTCTCGCGCTCGCTGAGGACCGAGGCGATCAACGCCTCCTTCCGGCCCTGGGTGGAGGCGGTCGCCTCCCACGCCTGCCGCCCCTTCGGCGTCAGCTCCACCTGCACGCCGCGCCGGTCGGTCGGATCTGGATGCCTGCGTACGTACCCGCGCTTCTCCAGGCGGTCGATCCGGTTCGTCATCGCGCCGCTCGAGAGCTCGAGCTCCGAGGACAGCTCGCCCGGCGAGCTGCAGTACGGCGCGCCTCCGTGGTAGAGGTTCGCGAGCACCTGCCACTCGCCGTGGGAGAGGCCGTGCTCGGCGAGGGTCGCCTCCATCTCGCGCTTCATCCGCTTGTTGATCACGTTGACGCGGTCGACGATCCCCTCCGTCTCGAGATCGAGGTTGAGCTCCGGCGGGTTCCCGAGCTGCTCGAGGAAACGGTCGATGTGATCGCGCTGCATCGTCTCGTATCTTGACGTCATTCTTCTTGACGTCAAGTTACCTCCGTGGTATTATCTCCATGTGAAGATACTTTACGGCGAAACACAAGGAGGCCAGCGATGAGACCGTCGAACCCCGACGCGGTGAAGATCCTGGCGGAGGCGCACGTCGAGAGCCTGCGTGGTGGGCGCCGCCGCGACCCGAAGCGCCGGATCCCACGGTCGAACTGACCGTGGGACCACCGCGCGCCTAGTCGGCCGGCCAGAAGTCCGGCACCGATTCGGTGTCGCCCTGCGCGTCGTCGATCCGCTTCGACACGATGATCAGCTCTGCATCCTCGTGCTCGTCGTTCCACACCGACCGCGCGACCTCGGGCGCGACCCGCACCGCCGTCCCTTTCCCCGCGTCGACGACCTCGTCTCCGAGCTTGAACTGGAGCCGGCCGGAGATCACGAAGTAGATCTCCTCCTGCGTTTTGTGGACGTGTCCGTACGAGCCCTTGCCGCCCGTGTGCTGCGGCATCCGGCGGTACGTCAGCGCGACCTGCTCCGCACCGATCTCGTAGGTGATGAACTGCATCTCGCCCGGGTAGTCACCCAGGACGTCCGGGACGTGGTCGAGCGTCACGATCGTGTAGCCGGGCATCGTCAGCCTCCTTGTGTCTGCCAGAGTTGAACATCTGAGCGCACTCACGTGCAACCGGCTACTCGGCGGCCCACCGGGGTCGCGGCGATGAGCCGTGGCGCCGAGATCGTCTTCGACCACGTGACGAAGCGCTACCCCGGCCGAGACGTCGCCGCCGTCGACGACCTCTCGCTCGAGATCCCCGCCGGCACGTTCTGCGTCCTCGTCGGCCCGTCCGGCGGCGGGAAGACGACCGCACTGAAGATGGTGAACCGGCTCATCGACTTCGACGACGGGGACATCAGGATCGACGGCCGCAGCGTCCGCGATTTTCCGCCCGTCGAGTTGCGGCGAGGGATCGGGTACGTGATCCAGCAGATCGGGCTCTTCCCGCACATGACCGTTCGCGACAACGTCGCGACGGTGCCGCGGCTCCTCGGTTGGAGTCGCGAGAAGACGGCCGAGCGCGTGGCGGAGCTGATCGAGCTCGTCGGGCTCGACGCCGCCGACGGCGCGCGCTATCCCGCCGAGCTGTCGGGCGGGCAGCGGCAGCGCGTCGGCCTCGCCCGCGCGCTCGCCGCCGACCCGCCGCTGCTCTTGATGGACGAGCCGTTCGGCGCGCTCGACCCGATCACGCGCACGCGCCTGCAGATCGAGGTGCGCCGTCTCCACCGCGAGGTCGGCACGACGATCATCTTCGTGACGCACGACATCGACGAAGCGGTCACGATGGGCGACCGCGTGGCGATCATCCGCCAGGGCGGCCGCCTCGCGCAGTACGACACGCCGGACGCGATCCTCGCGCGACCCGCGGACGACTTCGTGGCTGCCTTCGTCGGCGAGGACCGCGCGCTGCGGCGGCTCGCGCTGCACACGGTCGCGAGCTTGCCGCTCGATGCTTGTCACACTGTGTCACAAGCATCGAGCGATCCCTTGCCGCGCGTCGGCAGCGACAGCACCGTCCGGAGCGCCGTCTCGTCGATGATCGAGGCGGGTACGGACGCGGCCGTCGTCGTCGATCGGGCGGGCTCCGAGGTCGGCGTCCTGCGGCTCTCGCGGGCCCACGAGCTGGTCGGCTGATGGACGACGACGGCCCCGTCATCCCCGACTTCGGCGAGGGCAGCTCGTGCGTGACCGACAACCGCACGTTCTGCTGGGACTGGGCGCGCGAGCACTGGGGCGACACCCTCCAACCCGCGGTCCTGCAGCACCTCTGGCTGACCGCGATCGCGATCGCGATCGGGTTCGTGCTCGCGTTCGGGCTCGCGCTCCTCGCCCACCGCGTCCGGCGCGTGGAGCACCCGATCGGCGTCGGGGCCGCGCTCCTCTACACGATCCCGAGCCTGGCCCTCTTCCAGCTGCTCGTGCCGCTCACCGGAATCACCACCACGACCGTCGAGATCGCGCTCGTCGCGTACACGCTCGTCATCCTGTACCCGAACATCGTCGCCGGCCTCGACGGCGCGCCGCCCGAGGTGGTGGAGGCGGCGCGCGGGATGGGGCTGACGCGGCGGCAGGTGCTGACGCGGGTCGAGCTTCCGCTCGCGGTACCGGCGATCGTCGGCGGGCTGCGGATCGCAGTCGTCTCGACGATCGCGATCGCGACGATCGCCGCGTTCCTGCTCCCGAAGGGCCTCGGGTACCCGATCTTCTACGCGATCAAGCTGCCGGAGCCGTTCAAGACCGAGATCTACGCGGCAGGGGCGCTCGCGATCGGCCTCGCCCTCCTCTGCGACGGCGGGCTCGTCCTGCTGCGCCGCGCCCTCGTGCCGTGGGCGAGGAAGGGCGGCGCGTGATCGTCGGCGACACCTTCCGCCCCGGCATCTTCGTCGACGCGCTCGCGTTCATCGCCGACAATCCGGCATTCCTCGCCGGCAAGGCGCTCGAGCAGCTGGTGCTGGCCGGAGCCGCGCTCGGGCTCGCGCTGCTCGTCGCGCTCCCGTTCGGGATCGTCCTCGGGCACCTTCACCGCGGCTCCGGGATCGCGATCGGCGCGTCGATCTTCGCGCGCGCGCTGCCGAGCCTCGCCGCGATCGCGTTCCTCCTCCCGGTGCTCGGGATCGGGTTCCTGAACAACGCGATCGCGCTCGCGATCCTCGCCGCCGGCCCCCTGCTGACCAACGCGTTCGAGGGCGTCGAAGGGGTCGACCGCGACGCCGTCGACGCCGCTCGCGGCATGGGGATGTCGGCCGGGCAGATCCTGCGCCGCGTCGAGCTGCCGCTCGCCGTTCCGCTCCTCATGACCGGGATCCGCGTGGCGGCGGTGACCGTCGTCGCGACCGCGCCCATCGCCGCGATCGCGGGCGGAGGCGGCCTCGGCGACGTGATCGTGAACCAGGCGAGCTACCGGCTGAAGGGCGTCCTCGGCGCGTCGCTGTGCGTGATGGCACTGTCCGCGGCGGTGTTCCTCTGCCTCGTCGCGCTACAGAATGCGCTCACTCCCAAGGGCCTCGTGCGTACTAGGGTTGTCGGCGACCTGCCCCCCGGAAAGGAGCTCCAGTGATCAGGAAGCACACGCGACGCGCCGCGAAGGCCGCGTTCGCGATCTCGCTCGCGGTGGCGATCGTCCTCGGTGGAACCGCGCGCCCGGCGGAGAGCAAGTCGTCCGCGTCGCCGTCCATCACGCTCGGCACGAAGAACTTCGCGGAGGAGTACATCCTCGGCCAGCTCTACAAGCAAGCGCTCGAGGCCAAGGGCTTCGACGTCGTCTACAAGGAGAACATCGGCTCGACGGAGCTGATCGACAAGGCTCTGACGAGCCACAAGATCGACATGTATCCGGAGTACACGGGTGTGATCGTGCAGGTCGTGTTCGGTCGCGCGCTGTCGGCGAAAACGGCGGCGGCCACGTACGCGCTCGCGAAGCAGCTCCAGGAGAAGCGCGGCTTCACGCTCTTCCGCCCGACGCCGTTCGCGGACACCGACGCGGTCGCCGTGCTCAAGTCGACGGCGACGAAGTACAACCTGAAGACCCTGGGCAACCTGAAGAATGTCCCCGGCCTGAAGCTCGCCGCGCTGCCCGAGTTCCGGACGCGCAACACCGGCCTCGTCGGCCTGCGGCGCAACTACGGGCTCACGAACGTCAAGTTCGTTCCGCTCGCCGGCCTCAGCCCGTACCAGGCGCTCGACTCGAACAAGGTGCAGGCCGCCGCGGTCTTCTCGACCGACCCGGTTCTCGGCCCGACGTCGAAGTACAAGCTGCTCGCCGACCCGGTGCACCAGTTCGGCTTCCAGAACGTCGCGCCGGTCGTGTCGAAGCAGCTCGTGGCCTCGCTCCCGCCCCTTTTCCGCCGCACGGTCGACGCGGTGTCGGCGAAGCTGACGCAGAATGCGATCATCGCCATGAACAAGGCCGTGATCATCGACAAGAAGACGCCCAAGAGCGTCGCGAGGACGTTCCTCAAGGCGAACGGGCTCCTCTAGTTGCACATCGTCGTTCTCGGCGGGGGGTCGACCGGCGAGCACTTCGTCGGCGCCCTCCGCCGGTACGACCGCGAGGCGCGCGTGACCGTCGTCGAGCGGCGGCTCGTCGGCGGCGAGTGCTCCTACTGGGCATGCATGCCGACGAAGACGATGCTGCGCGCGCCGGAGGTGCGCGCCGAGGCCGAGCGGACGCTTGGTGCGCTCGCGCCGGGCCCGCTCGACGCGAAGGCCGTCTACGCCTGGCGCGACATCGTCGCCGAACGCGACGACTCGTCGCAGGTCGAGTGGCTCGACTCGATGGGGGCGCGCCTCGTGCGCGGCGACGCCGTGATCGAGGAGCGAGGCTTCGTGACCGTCGGCGACGAGGAGATCCGGTACGACAAGCTCGTCCTCGCCACGGGGTCGTCGCCCTTGATCCCGGACGCCGTCGCCGGTGTCGACCACTGGACCAACGTCGACGCGACCGAGACGACGGAGGTGCCGGAGACGCTGCTCGTGCTCGGCGGCGGCCCCGTCGGCTGTGAGCTCGCGCAGTTCTTCGCGCGCATGGGGTCGAAGGTGACCCTCGCACAGGCGGCCTCGCGGCTGTTGCCGCGGATCGACCCCGAGGCGGCCGAACTGGTGGACGAGGGGCTGCGCGAGGACGGCGTCGAGATCCGGTTCGATGCGGTCGTGGGCGCCGACGAGGCGCGGCGGTACGCGCGCGTGCTCGTCGCGACGGGGCGGAAGCCGAACGTCGACGGGCTCGAGCCGCTCGGACTCACGATCACGCAGCGCGGGATCGAGGTGGACGAGCGGATGCGCGCCGCGCCGAACGTCTGGGCCGCCGGCGACGTGACCGGGATTGCGCCCTTCACCCACGTCGGCAAGTACCACGCGCGCGTTGTCGCGGCGGACGTCGTCGGACGCCCCGCGCGGGCGGATCACCGCGCCGTCCCGGCGACGATCTTCACCGACCCTCAGGTGGCGACGGTCGGCACGCTCGCCGGCAAGACCGCGCGCTGGGAGCTCACCTCGACGCCGCGCCTCTCGACGTACGAGCGCCCGAAGCGCCCCGGGTTCGTGAAGGTCGCGGTCGCTCCTGAGCGGCGCGTCGTGACGGGCGCGGTCGCCGTCGGTCCGGAGGCGGGCGAGTGGCTGCAGCAGCTGACGCTCGCGATCCGCGCGGAGACGCCACTCGACGTCCTCCTCGACGTGATCCAGCCCTACCCGACGTTCAGCGAGGCGGTCTTCTTCGCCCTGCGCGAGCTGAACCTCGACCTGTAGTCAGCGATCAAGCATCTATACGCCGAGGCGCGGCCCGAGCGCGCGGCCCGCTGCGAGCGCCGCCACGACGAGGAGCGCCGCGGCGCCGAGGAACCACGACCCGATGTCGCGCGTCTCGCGGCGGCGGCCGATACTCGAGCCGAGCTGCTTGTAGACCGCCTCGAGCCGCTCGGCGCTCTTCGCGGTGAAGCTCTTGCCGCCGGTCGTGCGCGCGATCGCGCGCATCGTCGGCGGGTCGGGCGGGACGGCGATCGTCTCCCCGTAGGCGCCGAAGCCGAAGCGGACGACGCCCTTGGGCGTGCCGAGCGCGACGGTGTAGACGCGGATACCGGCCGAGCGTGACTTCTGCGCCGCCTCGATCGGTGTCAACACGCCGCGGTTCTGCGAGCCGTCGGAGAGGAGCACGATCGCGGCCGGGAGCTTGCCGTCTGCGTTGGCGCGCACCCCGTCGCGCGAGAGCGTCGAGGTGATGAGCCGCGTCGCGACGTCGAGCCCGTCGCCGATCGCCGTGCCGGCATCCGGAGAGAGATAGCCGACCGCGTCGCGGACGGCCTGGCGGTCCGACGTCGGCTCGGCCAGCACCTCCGAGACCGAGCTGAACTCGACGAGGCCGGCGCGGAACTGCGGCGGCAGCCGGTCGAGGAACGCGCGAATGGCCGACGCCGCCGCGTCGAGCCTCGTCGGCTCGACGTCCTTCGCGCGCATCGACCCGGACGTGTCGACCAGGAGCACGACCGTGGCGTTCTCGTCGGGCACCCACGTGTCGGCGCGCGGGCGCGCGAGTGCGGTGGCCGCAGCGGCGAGCGCGAGCGCGAACAGCGCGAGCGGCACCCAGCGCAGCCACGACCGGCGCTCGGCGACCACCCCCGCCAGGACGTCGAGATTCGTGAACGCGACGGCGTAGCGCGCGCGGCGGCGATCCTGCCACACCGCGTACGCGACGACCGCCGGCACGACGAGCAGCGCGAGCAGGAGCAGCGGCCAGGCGAAGGTCACCTGCCAACCTCCCGTTGGACGCTCATCGGCTGTCTGTCACGGCGCGCACACCGCGCCGACCTGGACCTCGGCGCGCACGGCCTGCGGCACGCCCTCGCTGGTCAGGACGCGCACCTGGACGACGCCGTTGCGGACGCGGCGCTCGAGCTTGATCTGACGCGCGACCGCGAGCGGCGGCGGCGTCGCGCGGCGGAACGCGAGCGCGTGCCAGCTGCCGATCAGCCGTTCGCCGCGCGCGCACGCCTGCGACACGGTGCGCGTGACCTTGCCGGCGAGCCGCACGGTCTTCGCGCGGCGCTCGACGGGGACGCCCGGGCGGGTGACGCTCGCGGACGTCGTCGAGCGGCCGCCGCGGCCGCCCGCGGGGATGCAGCCGAGGAACGGCTGAAACGCGCCGACGGCGGGAGCGGAGGAGACGGCCCGGAAGAACGCGTCACGCGAGGTCGTCGTCCCCGGCCCGACGGGGCTGCCGATCCGGCCGTCGAACGACACCCTGACCGCGCGGGAGGTCGCGAGCGCGTCGATGCCGCCGACGACGCCGCGCCGGCGGGGGCACTCGAGCAGGTACTGCGCCTCAACGCCCGCCGGGACGACCACCCACGGCCCGGGCACGCTGATGCAGACGGGGATGCCGCGGCATTCGTTCGCCGCGCCGCCCGGGGCGGGAAGCACCGCGGCGGAGAGCGCGACGAGCACGGCGGCGAGCGCGACGCGCCGACCCGTCACACGATCCTCCTGAACCACACGCCCGAGAGGACCGCGCCCGCGAGGAGGAAGACGATGCCGGCGCCGCCCGCCGCCGGAGTCACCTCGCGCCGCTTCCGCTGGTGCGCGAGGCGCGACCCGAGCTCGTCGTAGACGCGATCGAGCTGCGCCCGGCCGGTGGCCGCGAAGAACGTGCCGCCGCTCGCGGACGCGATCGTCTTCAGCGCGGTCGGGTCCGGCGGCACCTGGATCCGCTCCGTGAATCCGCCCGGAAGCTTCCGCTCGACGACGCCGGCCCGGGTTCCGAGCGCGACCGCCGAGACCGGGATCCCTCGCTTCCGCGCGTACGTGCCCGCCTGCTGGGGGGTCGCGCGCCCCTGCGTCTGCGCGCCGTCGGAGATGACCAGGACCGCCGCCGGCGGACGCGACTTGTCGGCGGAGATCCTGCCGACGGTCCGGCGGGCGACGTCGACGGCGCGCGTCACCGCGCGCGCGACCGCGGTTCCCTCCCCGCCGGGCGAGAAGGCGAGCACGCGCTTCGCACGCTCGCGGTCGTAGGTCGGCGTGACCGGCACCGACACGTGCTCGGCGAAGGTGACCACGCCGACGCGGTACTTGTCCGGCAGCCCGTCCAGGAAGCGGAGCGCGGTCGCGCGCGCGGCGCGCAGGCGCGTCGGTTTGACGTCGGTCGCCTGCATCGAGGCCGACACGTCGATCACGAGCACGACCGTCGCTCCCTCCCGCGCCGAGTCGAACGTCGCCTCCGGCCGTGCGAACCCGACCAGGAGGAACGTCAGGCCGAGCAGGAAGAGCGCGAGCGGGACGTAGCGCCGGCGGCCCGACGTGCGCGCCGCCATGTTCGGGAGCAGGGCAGGCGACGCCCAGGCCGAGGCGCTCCTGTCGCGCCGGCGATCGAGCCACACCCAGGCCGCGACGACGACGGGAACGGCGAGCAGCAAGAGGAGGAAGAGCGGCGAGGCGAATCTCATCGGGCGCGCGCGCTCCGGCGGAGGAAGGACGCGAGCGGCCGCAGCCAGTCGCCGGCGGTGGAGAGCGCGACGTGGCGGACGCCGGCCGCGGTCAAGAGCGTGACGAGGGAGCGGCGCTCGTCCGCAGCGGCGGCCGCAAACCGCTCGCGGAGCTTGCGGTCGCGCGTGTCGACGCGCAGCTGCCGCCCGGTCTCCGGATCGACGAGCCGCAGCTCGCCCACGTCCGCCAGCTCCTGCTCGCGCGGATCGCGGATCTCGACTGCGAGCGTCGGGTGGCGGGCGGCGACGCGCAGCAGCGGCACGCGCCAGTCGCGGCCGCCGCGGAAGTCGGACACGACGACCACGAGCGCGCGCTGCACAGCGACGCGGTCGACGAGCGCGAGCGCGCCGGCGAGCCCACCGCTGCCCGTCGGATCCTCGTCGCGGAGCGCCTGCAGCGTGTCGAGGAGCGCCGCGCGTCCCTGCCGCGGGCGGCGGAGCCGCGGCGACTCGGCGCCGAACGTGACGAGCCCGAGGCGGTTGCCGCGCCGCGTCGCCGCGTAGCCGA
>DATHAE010000011.1:0-2563 GCA_035296805.1 Gaiellaceae bacterium
GCACGCTGCGCGCAGCCGATCGACGACGTCCTCGGGGCCGCCGCAATAGAGGACGAGCTGCCCCTCCTCCGCGCCCCGCTCGCCGCGGACGAGCGCGGAGTCGATCACGTGCAGCCCGCGTTCGGCGCCTGCGGCCGCCAGCTCGCGGCACGTGTCGGGACGAACGGAGGCGCAGATCGCGACCACGGTGTCGTCCTCGGCGCCGTCGAAGACGCCGCCGGCGCTCGTGAGCGCCTCGCGCACCTGCGCATCGTCGACCACGACCACGAGGACGACCTCCGACTGCGCCGCCACCTCGGCAGGGGTCGCGCACGCGGTCGCGCCTTGCTCCGCGAGCGGCGCCATCGCCTCCGGCACGGGGTCGTACACCGCGAGCGGGCGCGCGTCGGCGAGCACGTGACCGCCGATCGCCGCCCCCATCCGGCCGCACCCGAGCAGGCCGATCCGGTCAAGCCTACGGATCAATGGTCAGACCATAAACTACGCGGCCGCATGCCGCCGCTCGCGCAGAGGACGAGCCCGTGACGCGCTACGGGTCGGACGTGATGGTCGACGCGATCAAGGCGTGCGGCTTCCCCTACGTCTCGCTGAACCCGGGCTCCTCCTACCGCGGCCTGCACGACTCGCTCGTCAACTACGGCGGCAACGACCCCGAGTTGATCACGTGCAACCACGAGAAGCTCGCGGTCGCGGTCGCCCACGGCTACGCGAAGGCAACGGGGCGGCCGATGGCCGTGATCCTGCACGACATCGTCGGCCTCCTGCAGGGGACGATGGGGATCTACTACGCCTACATCGATCGCGCGCCCGTCGTCGTCTTCGGCGGCGCCGGCCCGATGGCCTACGACCGCCGGCGGCCGAACATCGACTGGATCCACACGGCGAACGTGCAGGGAAACGTCGTCCGCGAGTACACGAAGTGGGACGACCAACCGGCATCCGTCGCGTCGGTCCCCGAGAGCGTCGTGCGCGGCTACCGGATCGCGACCGCGGCGCCTCAGGGCCCCGTCTACATCGCGCTCGACGCGGGGCTCCAGGAGGACGAGGTGGGCGACGACCTCGAGCTGCCGAACTGGGACCGGCTGAGGACGCCGACGCGGATCGGGCCGGACCCGGCGGCGCTGCGCGACCTCGCTACGCGGCTCGTCGCCGCCGAGCGCCCGGTGCTCGTCACCGGGTACGCGGGCCGCGACCCGAACGCTTTCGGCCAGCTCGTCGAGCTCGCGGAGCTGCTCGGCGCCGGCGTCGTGGACACGGGGTGGCGGCTGAACTTCCCGAACCGCCACCCGCTCAACGTCACGGGAACCGACGCCGTCGAGGAGGCCGACTGCGTCCTTTTCGTCGACGTCAAGGACATGGGCAAGTGGACCCAGAAGCTCGACCGCACGACGCGGCGGATCGAGAGTCAGATCCCGCGCGGCGCGACGATCCTCGACCTCGGCTTCAACGAGCTCGGGATCTCGTCGTGGTCGCACGACTTCGCGCAGCTGCACGAGACCGACCTCCAGGTGACCGCCGACACCGCCGTCGCGCTGCCGCTGCTGCTCGACCTCTGCCGCGAAGTGAACGACAACGCGCGCGAGCCGTGGCGCCGTCGGCTCGGAGAGCTGCACGAGCAGGCCTGGACGGGGTGGGCGACGCAGGCGGCGGAGGAGGCGTCGCTCTCGCCGGTCGCGACCTCGCGCCTCGCGACCGAGGTCTGGGAGGTCGTGAAGGACTACGACTGGGTGCTGACGGCGGGCACCGCGAGCGAGTGGGCGCCGAAGGTGTGGGACCTCGATCGTCCCTACCGTCACCCCGGCCGCAGCCTCGGGACGGCGACGCAGATCGGGATCTCGACCGGTGTGGCGCTCGCCTACAAGGGGCAGGACAAGCTCGTGGTCGACCTGCAGCCGGACGGCGACCTGATGTTCGACCTCGGCGCGCTCTGGATCGCCGCCTACCACCGGCTGCCGATGCTCGCGGTGATGTTCAACAACCGCGCGTACTACAACGACTGGGAGCACCAGGAGCGGATCGCGCACCACCGCGGCACCGACGTCGAGCGGGCGTACATCGGGATGGAGATCGACAAGCCGGCGCCCGACTTCGCCGCCACGGCGCGCGCGCTCGGCTGGCACGGCGATGGGCCGATCGAGGATCCCGACGCCGTGCAGGCCGCGGTCCGGCGCGCGGCTGAGATCGTGATGAGCGAGCGCCGCCCGGCGCTCGTAGACGTCGTCTGCCAGTACGACTGAGGAGGGAGCCCGTGTCGGAGCACGACGTGGAGCCCGGGTCGCCGGAGGAGGACATGCCGGACTGGGACTTCGCCGACCCCCTGAAGCGGCGCCAAGAGCGCGAGGCGAGGACATGCCCGGCCTCGACCCGGCGATCACGATCCCGCCGGACGACTGACAGCGCAACCCGGCATGTCTCGGGCGGACATGGCCGAAGGACAGGTCCGCGGCAGGCTGGTTCAATGGTTAGTCCAAACTCTGCTATTCTCCGCGCCCGCCGGATTCGAACGAGGAGGAGAGCCGATGGGCGAGTGGCCCGACCATTTCGACATGCCCGACCAGGTGTT
>DATHAE010000012.1:0-2637 GCA_035296805.1 Gaiellaceae bacterium
AGCTCGCGCGAGAACTCGTCGATCTCCACGACGCGCACCTCGTCGCCGTACTTCTCGCCGAAGAGCATCGTCGCGCCGAGCCGCCGCGCCTCGTCGATCGGCGTCACGAACGTGCGCACGGGGACCGCCTCGAACACCTTGCGGTTGACGATCTCCTCGACGCGCTCGCGCTCCTCGGGCGTGAGCGCCTGCGCGTGCGTGAAGTCGAAGCGGAGCTTGTCGGGGCGGACGGCCGAGCCGGCCTGGCGCACGTGCTCGCCGAGCACCTCTCGCAGCGCGGCCTGGAGCAGGTGAGTCGCCGTGTGGTTCGCCATCGTCGGGTAGCGCACGGCCCAGGGGACGACGGCGCGGACGCGGTCGCCGGCCGCGAAGCCTTCGCCGGCGAAGACGAGCGCCTGGTCGTCGTCGAACCGAAACGCGGCGCGCAGCTCCGCGCGCGCGCCCGTCTCCTCGTTCTCGATCCAGCCCGCGTCGGTGACCTGACCGCCGCTCTCGGCGTAGTACGGCGACTCGCGGAGCTTGGCGAGGAACGCCCCGTCGCCGAGCTCCTCGAGCGCGCCGAGCTGCGTGAGCACGTCTGTCTTCGCGTAGCCGACGAACTCGCTGCGGAAGCCGGCCTCGCGCGCGAAGTCGGCCGCGCGCAGGAGCTCGGACTTTTCGCCGCCGCCGCGCGAGATCTCCTTGTGGCGCTCCATCTCGACCCGGTAGCCGTCGACGTCGACGGCCTGCCCGCGCTCGGTCGCCAGCTCGACCGTCAGCTCGATCGGGAAGCCGTGCGTCGCGGCGAGCCTGAACGCGTTCTCGGCGCTGATCGCGTCGGCGCCGGCGAGCGCCTCGAACTCCCGCAGGCCGCGCTCGAGCGTCTCGCGGAACCGCTCCTCCTCGGCGCGCACCACGCGCTCGATCTCGTCGCGGTTCTCGACCACCTCGGGGTACCACGGGCCGACCTGCTCGACGACGATCGCCGGGAGTCGGTAGACGCGGTCGAGCCCGATGCGGCGCGCCTGGACGACGGCGCGGCGGATCAGGCGGCGCAGGACGTAGCCTCGACCCTCGTTCGACGGCGTGATCCCCTCGGCGACGAGAAAGGTCATCCCGCGGCCGTGGTCGGAGATCACGCGGTGGGCCTTTGTGGCCTCCGGCGAGGCGTGGTAGCCGACGCCGGACTCCTGCTCGATCCAGTCCATGATCAGCCGGAAGCCGTCGGTGTCGAAGATCGTCTCGGCCTCCTGGAGCAGCATCGCCGTGCGCTCAAGGCCCATCCCGGTGTCGATGTTCTGTTTCGGGAGCGGCGTCAGCGTGCCGTCGGCGGCGAGGTCGAACTGCATGAAAACGAGGTTCCAGAACTCGATGAAGCGGTCGCAGCTCTCGCAGTTCGGACCGCAGGTCGGGAGGCCGCAGCCGTGCCGCTCTCCGCGGTCGTAGTGGAGCTCGGAGCACGGGCCGCACGGGCCGGTCTCGCCCGCGGGGCCCCAGAAGTTCTCGGAGCGCGGGAACGGCACGATCCGCTCGCGCGGGATCCCGACGCGCAGCCATGCGTTCACGGCGACGTCGTCCTCGCCGAGGTCGAGCTCGGGATCGCCGGCGAAGACGCTCGCCCAGAGCCGGTCGCGATCGAAGCCGAGCTCCTCCGTCACGAACTCCCAGGCGAAGTCGACTGCGCCGTCCTTGAAGTAGTCGCCGAACGAGAAGTTGCCGAGCATCTCGAACGTCGACGCGTGGCGCGCCGTCAGGCCGACCTCGTCGAGATCGGTGTCCTTGCCGCCGGCGCGGAGGCACTTCTGCACGGTCGTGAAGCGCGGCGCGGGCGGCTGCTTCGCCCCCGAGAAGTACGGCTTGAGCGGCTGCATCCCGGCCGAGATGAAGAGCGTCGAGGGGTCGTCCGGCGGCGGGATCAGCGAGAAGGACGGAAAGCGCCGGTGCTCGCGCTCCTCGAAGAAGCTCAGGAACCCTTCGCGGAGCTCGGCCGTGGTGCGCACGGCGGACAGTCTACGGCGCCCTCGCCGTCACACTTGGCGGTGCCCGGCACCGGGCGACGACGCAGCACCGTGGTCGCTCCGCCCGCCCCGCGGCCGTCAGCCGCGGGCGGCCTTGCGCCCGGCTTCCGGTTCCTCCGCGGCGATCTCGTCGCGGATCTTCTCGAGCGCGCGCCGGATCAGGCGCGAGACGTGCATCTGCGAGATCCCCACCTGCTGCGCGATCTGCGACTGCGTCAGGCCCTCGAAGAAGCGCAGGTGGAGAATCCGCCGCTCGCGCTCGTCGAGCGCGCGGAACCCCGGCGCGAGGACGGCGCGGTCCTCCGAGACCTCGTACTGGTGCTCGAGGTCGCCGAGCGACTCGAGCGGGTCGAGCTCCTCGCCGTCCTCCTGGCCCGTCCCCTGGGAGAGCGAGAGCGATGAGTACGCGCGGCCGGACTCGAGCGCCTCGAGCACCTCCTCCTCCTCGACGCCCGCGGCCTTCGCGAGCTCCGGGATCGTCGGCGACCGGCCGAGCTGAACGGTCAGCTGCTCGACGAGCTTCGAGAGCTGCACGTTCAGCTCCTGCAGCCCGCGCGGGACGCGCACCGACCAGCCGCGGTCGCGGAAGTGGCGCTTGATCTCGCCGATGATGTTCGGCGTCGCGTAGGTCGTCAGCTCG
>DATHAE010000013.1:0-5533 GCA_035296805.1 Gaiellaceae bacterium
GCGCCGATCGAGAGCGAGCGGACGAAGACGTCGAAGTCCTCGAGCGCGGCCTGGAGGTGCATCATCCGCTCGCCCGACGCGTCGTACGCGGCCTGCAGCTCCTCCGGCGACCCGATGCGCGAGACGCCGACCCACTGCCCACCGTCGAACGGCTTCATGTAGTGCGGATAGCCGACGAACTCGCCGATCTGGTTCAGGTCGAACGGCGCGTTGTACCGCGACGCGACCGCGGGGAACTTCTCCGCCATGTACTCGAACGGCGCGAACGGCGTCGGCTCCTTGTGCGGGATCAGCCACGTGTCCGGCACGCGGATCCCGCAGCGCATCATCGCGCAGTAGGCGGAGTGCTTCTCCATCGCCTGGAACGTGAACGGGTTGTTCAGGAGGTAGACATCGTCCATCAGCGAGACCTTCTTCAGCCACGCGCGCGGGAGGTCGTACCACCACGCGAGGCGGTCGATGACGAGCGCGTAGCGCGGCCGGTAGCGCAGGTCGAACGGTTCGTTGACGATCCGGTCGGTGCGCAACTCGCGGCCGTCGACGGGCCCGAGCCGCGACACGAGCGCCTCGAACGCGGTCGGCCAGTCCTCCTCGGTGCCGAGCAGCAGCCCGATCAGGCCACGCTCCCTCACACGACGCGCCTCCCAAGGGCGAGCGGTGCTTGTGACACAGTGTCACAAGCAACGGCCGGACACGCCATCAGACGAACCTCGCCAGGTGGTGGCCGATCTGGTTTCGCCAGGACGGCCAGTCGTGCGGCACGTCGTGCCCCCACAGGTCGAGCTCGTGGCGGATTCCCTTCTCGCCGAGCAGCGACGAGAAGCGCCGCGTCGAGTCGAGCGCGCCCGTCGTGTCCTCCCACTGCCCCTGCCCGCACACGAGCACGAGGTTCGCGCGTGAGCGGAGCCAGTCGAGGTGGTCGCCGTGGAGGTTCGCCACGTAGTCCATCGGGTTCGCGAAGTACAACGCATCTCCGCGCTCGCCGCCGCCGGTTGTCGACACGTCGTAGACGCCGCTCATGCAGATCGCGAGCGGGAAGAGGTCTGCGCGCTTGAGGCAGAAGTTCGCCGCGTGGTAGGCCCCGAAGCTCGCGCCCGTGACGATCGCCTCCCCCGTCTTCGCGTCCTCCTGCACGAAGCGCATCACGCGGTCGGCGATCCACGACTCGTAGAAGCTGTGGCGCCGCGCCGCTTCCTCGAGCGGCGCGCCCGACATCCAACTCTGCGAGTCGTAGCTCGAGACGCAGTACAGCTTCAGCCGCCCGTCCGCGATCAGCGCGCCGAGGCCGTCCACGACGCCGCGGTCCTCCCAGTCCCACGGCTCGCCGCGCTCCGACGGAAACGCGATCACGGGGCGGCCCCAGTGGCCGTAGCAGTAGACGCGGCCGCCCTCGATCTCGACCGTGCGGCCGGCCACCGTCAGGCGACGGCTTCGAGAAGCGCCGGCAAATGCGGGTGGAAGCAGTCGCGCCAGCAGACCCAGTTGTGCCCGTCCCGCACCGTCCCCATCCAGACCGTGTATCCCTGCGCGTCGAGAGCGGCCGCGACCGCTCGGTTGTTCGCGAGGTTCTCCTCGGCGGCGCCGCAGGTGATCGCAACGGGGATCGGAGGCGCGCCGCCGCCGTCGCGCAGGACGGTCCCGACGAACCGCGCGATCCGCCGGAAGCGTGGGAACCGCATCTCGTGCCGGTCCCAGCGCTGCTGGAAGAAGCTGCCCGACTGCAGCAGCAAGCCGTCGAACGTCCGCGGGTGGCGACGGTGGGCGTGCAGGAGCGAGAGCGCGCCGAGGCTCGCGCCCATCCCGATCCGCGGGCCGTGCGGCACGCGCCTCGAGATCTCCGGCAGCAGCTCGCGGACGAGCGCGGCGGCGTAGAGAGCGGAGGCCGAATAGGTGTCGTCGCGGTCGACGGGCTGGATCAGCGCCGCGCGGAGCGGCGGGATCTGCTCCTCCCAGCTCATCGCGTCGAGAAAGCGCGTCAGCCGCGAGTACGCCGCATACTCCGGCCCGTCGTGCGCCACGATCAAAGGCGCGCCCGCGGCGGGCGGATCGGGCGTCGCGTACAGCAGGACGCGCACCCGCGCGACCAGCCTGCGGGACGGAATCTCGATCTCCTCGAGCGGCCCTTCGTCCGCGATCGAATCGAGCCAGGCGGGCGGCTCGTACTCCGGCCACTCGACTACGGACTTGTCGCCGAACGGCCCCGGCGCCCGCAGCGGGTTCGCTGGATCGGGCGTCAGCTTCCCGTCGAGCTCGAGCAGGTACTCCATCCGGTCGACCTCCGGCCGCGAAACCGCCAGCCGCCAGCCGCCGTTCTCGCGCACGAAGGGAATCCCTGACCGCGGCCGCCGCAGGTCCTGCGCGAGCGCGACCGACGCGTGCTCGCCGCCCTCGTCGGCCACGAAGAACTCGACCGCGTCCGGCAGGACGCGTGGACCGGCCGCGGTCGTCGCCATTACCGTTGCTTCTTCCGCATTGCGCGGGTGCGAATCTTGTACTCCCGCACGCGCTCCTTCCTCAGCAGGACGTTCCGCCGCGCCTCGAGCGCCTCCAGCTCGCGTTGCAGCTTGACGTAGCTCTCCCAGCGTTCCCGCGCGAGCGTGCCGTCCCCGAGCGCACCGCGCACCGCGCACCCGGGCTCGCTCTCGTGGGCGCAGTCGCCGAAGCGACATTGCCGCGCGAGCTCCTCGACGTCGCCGAAGGTCTGCTCGAGGTCGGCGTCCCACAGCTGCAGCTCGCGGATGCCCGGCGTGTCGAGGACGATCCCGCCGTCCGGGAGCAGGATCAGCTCGCGGCGCGTGGTCGTGTGGCGTCCGGCGTGGTCGTCCGCCCGGACCTCCCGCGTCTCGAGCAGCTCCTCGCCGGCCAGTGCGTTCACGAGCGTCGACTTGCCGACGCCGGACGAGCCGACGAGAACGGCGGTCTTGTTCCCGTCGAAGAACGGGCGCACATCGTCGAGGTGGTCGCCCGTGATCGGCGAGAGCGCGACGACCGGCGCAGCGCCCAGGGTCACCGACTCGACCTCGTCCAGCCACGGCTCGACATCGTCGACGAGGTCGATCTTCGTCAGCACGACGACGGGCTGCGCGCCGCTCTCCCACGCCATCGCGAGGTACCGCTCGAGCCGCCGCACGTTGAAGTCGAGCGGCAGCGCCTGGACGAGGAACGCGACGTCGATGTTCGCGGCGAGCACCTGCTCGCGTACCGCCTGCCAGACCTCCTTCCGCGACAGCTCGGTGCGCCGCGGCAGCGCTGCCTCGACAAGCCCGCGGCCGCGGTCGACGGCGACCCAGTCGCCGACGACGGGCAGCTCGTCCGCCCGCGCGAGCCGCGGCGCCGCCGGCGCGCGCAGCTCTCCCTCCTCGGTGAGGAGGTCGTAGGCGCCCCTGTGCTGGACCGCGACGCGGGCGGGCGCGAGGCCGGCGGCGCGGTGAGGCTCGAACGCGGCTTCCCAACCGTCGTCCCAGCCGAGTCGGTGAAGCAGCGTCTCCGTGATCGGAAGTGTCAACCAAAGCTCCTTTGCGTGTTGAACGGGAACGGGCCGCAGCCCGAGCGCGTTCGTCAGGAGCGCGGGCGGGCGGCGGTGCGGGTCGTGGATGTCACAGCTGTCGTCATTCCTGCACCACCTCCTCGCGATCGGTCGAAGTTCGTCGGTCTATTCTGCGGACACCGCGCGCATTGCGCAAGCCCGGGAGCCTCGCTACGCTCGGTCCACGCTTCGACCGTTTCGAAAGGATGCTCTCGACGACATGAAGATCACGCGGATGTTCCTGCTCGCGCTCGCGGCGATCGCCGTCGCCGGCTGCAGCAGCGGCGGATCGAGCGGCGGCGGCGAGACCAGCGCGGGCGGCAAGGGCGTGGACGGCATCTCGGTTGCTAACTGCCTCAATCTCGAGGACTTCCTCGTCCAGCCGAGCGAGACGACGCTCACCGGCCAGTCTCCTGCCGGAATTAGCTTCGCGATGCGCTTCTACAAGAATCCTGCAGCCGCGCAGGCCGTCTTCGAGAAGAAGAACAAGAAGACGACCGCACTCGTCGAGACCGCTGTGATCGACTTTAAGGGCAACCCGTCCCCGTACGCAGGTGCGCCGCCCGCGAAGATCTCGCAGAACGAGCTGAGCGTGATCAAGAATTGCATCAACGAGAACAAGGAATCGACGTAGCGCCGGCGGCAGTGCGGTTACACTGCTCGCGCCCGCGGCGCGGTGAGATTCCGAACCGGGTCAGATCCGGGAGGAAGCAGCCCTAAGGATCCCTCACCGGTGCCGCGGCCTTTCAGACCGGGATGGTCAGGCTCTCGAGGTCGCTCGGGTAGTCCGTGAGCAGGTCCCATCCGTTGTCGGTGACGGCGACGGTGTCCGAGTGCCGGAAGCCGCCGACCTCGTCGTCGTAGAGGCCGGGCTCGATCGTGAAGACCATGCCGGGCTCGAGCGGCGTCGAGTCGCCGACGTCGAGGAAAGGGGCTTCGTGGTTGCGCAGCCCGGTCCCGTGGCCGGTGTGCTGCCGCCAGTACGGCATCAGGTCGTTGCGCTCGAAGTAGCGCAGGACGGCGCCGTCGACGTCGGCGCACGTTGCACCCGGCCGGATCGCATCGAACGCGACCTGCTGCGACGCGAGCATGTGGTCGAAGAGAAACCGATGCCTGTCCGTCGGCTCGCCGATCACCATCGCGCGCTCGAGCTCCGCCTGGTAGCCCCAGACGGGTGCCCCGGTCTCCGTGACGAGGACGTCGCCCCGCGCGAAGCGGATGTTGTGCGCGACGGCGTGCGCCCACGCGCTGCGCTTCCCGATCTGGCCGCGGAAGCCCGCCTTCGCCCCGTCGCCGGAGCCGAGGAGGCCGCGCGAGCCGTGCGCCTCGAGCATCGCGAGGGTGGTGTCGCGCTGCGCCTCGAGGCTCGCCTCCGCCTCCGTCCCGCCGGCGCGCGTGTGGTGCTGGAGCCGCGCGTGCGCGAACGCGCACCAGCGCCCGCTCTCGCGGATCAGCTCGACCTCGGCTGGGCTTTTGCGCGCCATCAACGCCTCGACGCAGTCGTCGACGGCGACGACGCGCGCGCCGGTCGCCTCGCCGAGCGTCGGCCCCCGATAGCCGAGGATGCCGGGGTAGCCGTCCTGATCGGCGGCGATCGTCGCCTGGAGCCCGAGGTCGGCCGCGACGCGCGCGAGGGTTCGCATCGGGTGCACGCGGCCCGGGTACTCCGGGTACGACTCGATGCGCGCGAAGTCGCCTTCGGCGCGTGTCCGCTCGACCTCGAACTCCGGCACGAAGATCGCGTCGTCGCCGTCGCCGTTCTGCAGGTAGACGATCGGCCGCTCGTTCGAGAGAAACCAGAACCCGGTGAAGTAGTGGACGTAGTCGGGCCCGAAGACGACATATCCTGAGGCACCGACCGCGAGCGCGTGCTCGAGCAGCCTCCTGCGCCGGCCGGCGAATTCGTCCGCGGAGATCACGCCGCGAGCTTAAGCCCCGCTAGCATGATGCGCCTGCTGGGGGCGCATAGCTCAGCGGGAGAGCGCTCGCTTCACACGCGAGAGGTCC
>DATHAE010000014.1:0-4126 GCA_035296805.1 Gaiellaceae bacterium
CGCGACGCCGCGACCCGTTGCGTCGCGAGCGCCGAGGCGGGCATTTCGAACCTCTTCTGCACGCGAACGCCCCGCGGCCGCTACGAGGTCGTCCTGAACGCGGACTCGATCTTCGTCTGGAAGGCCGGAGACCCGGACAACCCCGCGTTCTCTACCCGCTGGAAGCGGTAGCCGCCAGCTAGTCTGGCCGCGAAAACCAGACCCAGGAGGACGGATGCCAGGCCTGATGGGGCGCGCGTCGACGATCGTGAAGGCGAAGCTCTCGAAGTTGCTCGACCGCGCCGAAGACCCGGCCGAGACGCTCGACTACTCGTACGAGGAGCAGCTGCGGCAGCTCCAGAACGTGAAGCGCGGCATCGCCGACGTCACGACCGCGAAGAAACGGCTCGAGATGCAGTACACCTCGATGCAGCAGCAGGCCGAGAAGCTCGACGGGCAGGCGCGGCAGGCGCTCGGGCAGGGACGCGAGGACCTTGCGCGCGAGGCGCTGGCGCGGAAGGCGGCGCTCGAGGCGCAGCTCGGGACGATCATGGAGCAGGGGCGCCAGCTCGAGGCGCAGCAGCAGAAGTTGATCACGGGCGAGAAGACGCTGCGCGCCAAGGTCGAGTCGTTCCGTTCACAGAAGGAAGTGATCAAGGCGCAGTACTCGGCGGCCGAGGCTCAGGTGCGGATCGGCGAGGCGGCGACCGGGATCGGGGAGGAGATGGCCGACGTCGGCCTGGCCATCCAGCGGGCGAAGGACAAGACGGAGCAGATGCAGGCGCGCGCCGGGGCGATCGAGGAGCTCACGGCGGCAGGGGCGCTCGAGGACTTCACGGACACCGGCGACGACATCGACCGCCAGCTCGCGGAGCTCGGCCAGGGCGCGCAGGTCGACGACGAGCTCGCGAAGATGAAGGCGGAGCTCAGCGCCGGCGGCGAGAAGAAGCAGCTGGAGGGCGGCGAATGATCGTCCGGGTGATGGGCGAGGGGCAGTGGCGCGTCGACGACGGGCTGAAGGCGCGGCTGAACGAGGTCGACGACGCGATCGGAGCGGCGGTCGAGGCGGGTGACGAGGAGCGCGTGCGCGCGACGCTGCGCGAACTCGCGCAGCTCGTGAAGTCGGAGGGCGAGAAGCTGCCCGACGAGGAGCTCCATCCGTCCGAGGCGATCGTGCCGCCCGACGACCTGTCGCTCGAGGAGGCGCGGGAACTTCTGAGCGGGGAGGGGCTGATCCCCGATCTTCCTGCGGCGCAGTAGCGACGCTTGTCCGTGAGCAACCGTTCTCGGTGAGTAACTGTTGCCGGTGAGCAACAGTTACGCTCGGAAAACAGTTACCAAACGATAACTGTTGGCGATCGGCAATGAACTAGGCGCGTGCTCGCAATCCAGATCGGGGCGTCGAAGAGCCCGACCGGGCCGATCTAGATCGGGGCGTCGAAGAGGCCGAGCCAGCGCGTGAGGTCCGGCTCGATCGGCAGCTCGTGCTCGAGCTTTGCCTTCAGGTCGAGCTCGACCGCGTTGTCTCGTTGCTGCTTTTCGCCACTCGGGACGAACGGCCACCACGCGCCGCGCTTGAACCCGTAGATCCAGTAGACGGGCCGGCGGCCGCCGTCGAACCGGAACGCGGCCGCGAGCAGCTGCGGCCCGAAGCCCTGCGCGGTCAGCTCCGACGCGACCGTGTGGACGCCGCCGACGAGGTCCTCGATGTCCGGGTCGCGGACGATCACCCACTCGTAGCCGTAGTCGTCGGTCTTCCGCTCGACCGTCGACCCCGACGACTCGGCGATCGCGTCGACGAGGCTCTGGACGTCACCGCTCACGCGCGCGAAGTCGCCCGACGAGAGCGGCTTGAACGTGATCGCGGCCGCGCCGGACGGCCGGAGGCCGAGCTCGACGTCGAGAGACACGCACGCCGTCGTGAGGGCGAACAGCGCGTCGCTCTTCGGCTCCGAGAGCTTCTTGCGCCCGAACAGGACGTCGCGGAGGCCCATCGGCGCCAGGCTACCGGCGGACGAACTCGATCCGCGTCGAGCCGAGCAGCTCGCCGCCTTCGATCGTGAACCGGCACACGCGGGGCGTCGGGGACGGCGGGACCTCGACGCCGCCGTTCCACGAGGGGAGGCCGCCGATCCGCGTTCGCAGCGCGACGCGCCCGTCGAGCGCGATCGTCACCACGTCGGTCGCCTTCGGCAGCAGCGTCAGCTCCAGCCGTCCGCCCGCGCAGTCGTACACCAGCAGGTGCGCGGGCTCGACCATGTCGCCGTTCGGGAGGACGCCGCTCGTGACCGTCGACAGGCGAGCGGGCGGGTCGAGCCGCCAGAGCTGCGTCACTCCCACGTCGAGCGCCGTCCCGAACCCGGCGATCGCCTCGCCGCGGAACGCGTGCGCGTAGGTTGCGACCAGGTACCGCTCCGGGAGGTGCAGAAGCCCCCGCGCGTCGGGTAGCACCGTCTGTTGCCGGAGCGGGCCGGGGACGCGCGACGATCCGACCGACGCGACGCGCTTCAGCGAGTCGTTCCACGCGAGTGCGTGCCACACGACGTTCCAGTACGGCTCGTTGTCGTAGAGGTAGACCGCCGGGCGGCCGCCGGCGGCGACGTCGATCCAGTCGCGCGGCTTGCCGACCAGCCGGTCCTGGTCGTAGCGCACGAGACCGGCGACCTCGTCGGTCGCGACGACGGACGCGCCGACGGAGCCCGCGAGGACGAGCGCGGGGAGGACGAGCCGCGCGCGCCGCGGGAGGAACGCGAACAGCACGAGCACGATCGCGGCGACCGCCGCCACGATCGAGGCGACGTCGTGCTCGCGCACGCGCCAGAGCACGGTGAGCGTGAACGAGTCGGGGATCGCGTCGGCGTCGACGAGATCGCGCCACCGCACTGCGACGACGGGAGCGAGCACGGCGATCGCAACGACGGTCGTCGCTACCCACGGCCGCGGCGCGCCGCGGGCGACCCACAGCGTCAGCGCGAGGAAAAGGACCGGCGGCAGCGCTGCGAAATCGCGCTCGAGGAGGTGCGGAGAGAACTCCGACGCGAAGACGCCCACCTCGAGGACGCCGAGGAGGACGGCTGCGGAGGCGACCGCGACGAATGCGCGTCCCGCGGGGTCGCGCTCGCGCCCGCGCGCCGCGTCGACGACGAGGAGCGCGAGCGCGGCGGCGGGCGCGACGCCGGTGGCGACGATGAGCCAGGCGGCGTGGTCGAGCGTGAGGCGCGCGGCGTCGTCGAGCCGGTACCCGCCTTCGGCGACGGCCGCGTACGACCCGAGCACTCCCGGCCGCGCGAGCGTCACGAGCGCACCGGCGGCGAGCAGCGCCCACACCGGGGCGAACCGCAGCATGCGGCGAGGCGTTCGTGCGAACGCCGCGTCGACGCCGATCGCGAGCGCGAAGATGCCGACGAGCACGATCGCCTGGACGTGCGTCAGCACCGCCGCGGCGATCGCCGCGAGGGCGATCGCCTGGTCTCGTCTCGTCGCCGTCTCCACGGCACGCGCGACGGCGAGCAGCGCGGCGGCCGCGACCGGGTAGAAGAGCACCTCCGTCATCACGAGCCCCGCGTAGAGGAGGAGCGGGGACGCAACCGTGAGCGCCGCCGCGACGAGCGGCCACGGCGGAGGCATGAGCCGGCGCGCCCAGAGCGCGACGGGAACCGCGGCGAGCGAGACGACGAGTGCCTGGAGCAGCTTCAGCGACCCGTATCCCGTCGCGAAGTCGCCGACGGCGAGCGGCAGGCCGGCTACCGCGGGATAGAGCAGCCCGTAGCCGGCGCCCGCGCCGTGGAGAAGCGGCCACGGGCCGTCGTTCCACAGCTGCTGGGCGCGGCTGACGTAGATCGCCTCGTCGGGCATGATCCAGAGCCCGTCGAACCGGCGGGCGGCGAGCCAGTGCAGGAACGTCGACGCCGCGACGAGCGCCGGCAGCGCGAGCGCGGGGCGTGCCGTCGGTCTACGCGACGGGCCGGCCCATCTCGCGCGCGATCTGCGCGAGCGCGGCCAGGCGCTTCTCGGTCGGCGGGTGGCTCGCGAAGAGCTCGGCCGCCGCGCTCTTCGCCTTGGCCGGGATGATGAAGAACGCGTTCATCCCCTCGACCTGGCGCAGGTCGCGGTTCGGGATCAGCGTCATCTCCGAGGAGATCTTCTG
>DATHAE010000015.1:0-3293 GCA_035296805.1 Gaiellaceae bacterium
GACGCGATCGCCGGCGGCGGCACGCTCGACCAAGATCTCTCGCACACGCTCGGTCGCCGATGCGCGTGTGGGTGGGTTCTCGACGGTCGGAGGTTGATCTCGGCCGAGGAAGGCGATCCAGATCGACGCCGTTCCCCGGCCCCTCGACTTCGCGGCGCTCCAGTCGACCGCGACGTACGCCTCGAACAACCGCATCTAGCCCAGCGACGTCACCCGTTCGATGACGAGCCGCGCGAACCTTTCGCCGTCGATCCCGACGGCTACCTTCCCGTTCGGCAGACCGCCGCGGCCGCGCCAGTCGACGTTCGTTCGGCCGCGTCCCGCGTCCCACCCGCAGTCGACCGAGAGGTGTGCGTCGCGGACGTCGACAAGCCCCGGGATCGCGACGTGGGCGACCGCGACCGGATCGTGCATCGGGGACCCGTCGAGCTCGGGATACCGCGTGCGATGAAAGCGCGAGTAGAAATCCATCAGCTCCGCGACGAACCTCCCGGCGCGCCCGCCGCGGCGCAGCTCGGCAGTGTGGGCGTCGGCGATCAGCGCCTGGTGCGTGACGTCGAGGCCGATCATCGTCAGATCGATGCCGCTCTCGAAGACGCGCCGCGCCGCCTCGGGATCGGCCCAGATGTTGAACTCGGCTGCGGGCGTGCGGTTGCCCTCCCCGACGGCGCCACCCATCAACACGATGCGCTCCGGGCGCGCGTCGGGCGCGATCGCGAGGAGGAGCGCGATATTCGTCAGCGGGCCTACCGGCACGAGCGTCAGCCGGCCGTCGCGCTTGCGGATCTGGTCGGCGAGGAACTCGACGGCGCGTGCCTGTTCGGGCCGGCGCGACGGCGGCGGAAGGTCCGGGCCGTCCATTCCGGTCTCACCGTGGACGTAGTCGGCGACGAAGCGGTCGCGGACGAGCGGCCGGTCGGCTCCGGCGTGGACGGGGATGTCGTCGCGTCCCGCGAGATCCAGCACGCGGAGAGCATTCGCCGTCGTCTTCTCGAGCGTCTGGTTGCCGGAGACGGTCGTGACGCCGACGAGCTCGAGCTCCGGCGATCCGAGCGCGAGCAGGATCGCCACCGCGTCGTCGTGGCCGGGGTCGCAGTCGAGGATGATCGGGGTCGCCGTCATCGCGCGAGTATCGCGTCTACTTCCTGCGCCGTGGGCAGCGATGGCTGGGCGCCGTGCCTCGATGCAGCGATCGCCCCCGCGGCGCACGCGCGTCGGAGGGCGTCGGGCCTCGAGCGTTCCTCCAGGAGCGAGACGACCAGGCAGGCGGTGAAGGCGTCGCCGGCGGCGGTTCCGTCCACCGCACGCACGGGCGGTGGAGTCGCACGTGCGATTTCGCGCCCGTCGCGGTAGAGCGCTGCGCCTTTAGCGCCGTAAGTGACGGCGACGAGCTCTCCTCGAGAGACGACCTCGCGCTCGAGTTCGTTCACGACGAGCAGGTCGGGAACGACTGCGAGCGGCCGCGCCGGCGCCGCGTTGAGCGCGAAGAACGACGCCGTGGCCGCTGCCGCGGCGACGACCTCGTCCGGCACTTCGAGTTGGCACAGGACTGCGCCTGCGGCCGGGCGCGGCTTGACGCCGGCGTTCGCGCCGGCAGCGACGACGATCTGGTTCTCGCCCGCGTCGTCGACGAGGATCAGCGCGACGCCGGTGTCGCCCGCCTGCTCGAGGTCCAGCTCGACTCCTGCCGCTCGGAGGTCGCGAAGCGCGTCCTCGGCGAACGCGTCTCGCCCGACCGCGCCTCGTAGCCGGACGGAAGCGCCGAGGCGCGCGGCGGCGACCGCCTGGTTTGCACCCTTTCCCCCCGGAACGCGCAGAAGCGTGCGAGCCGCGAGCGTCTCGCCCGGGCGCGGAAGCCGCTCGACCCGTGCGACGAGATCGAGGTTGATCGACCCGACGACCAAGAGCTCGACGGCGCCGCGCACCGCACGAGCCTAGCGACGCGCAAAGGTCTGGATCCTCGGCGCGCGGACGATGCGTGTCGAGTCTGTGACAAATCAGCAACGAAAGCGTCACGCGCGTGGGAAGGGGCTGCTCGCGCCCGCTACCGTCGTTTCTAGGCGGACACGCAGAAGGAGGTGGTCGAGCGCTCGACTCTACGGCACGACGACGACAACTGAGAAGACGTCACAGCGACGCTGCGTCGGCGCGGTGAGGTCAGGCGGCGATCGCGCGAAGATTCTCGAGCGCCCGGCCGAGAAGGTTCTCGCGCAAGTCGAACAGCCCGGCCCACAGCGTTCCCCGATCGGGACGCGATTCCCAACGGACGGCCGAGGAGAGTCCTTCGAGGGCGCGGACGAGCACCGCGAGCTCGAGGTACGCGGCCGCAACTCGATACGGCGCGACGCGGACGCCCGCTCGGCCGAGGATCGGCTCCCAGTCGACGAGCTCTGCCGTGCCGGGCTCGCCGAACCACGATCGGCCCTCGGCTGCGTCGGCTTCGAGCTCGAGCAGGTACCGCCCGAGCGGCTGCTCGAGGCCGCTCAACGCTGTCTCGACGCGGTCGGCCGCGCGTCTGAGCGCAGCGTGCCGCCGACCGGGTGTGGACGGATCGGCCTCGCCGCGGGCCCAGCGCTCGAGCAGCCGGCAGAATGCGAGCGCCGATACCTCGACGGCAACGAGCTGCGCGATCAGCCGCCGCGCAGTCCGGTCCTCGACGGCGAACTCGACGATCGCCTGCGCCCAGTCCGGCCTCGTCTCGGTGGAGCTCATACCTCGACGACGACCGGGAGGATCATGGGCCGGCGGCGTGTGCGGTCGTAGACGAGCTGACCGACGCCATCGTGGATGTGCTCCTGGAGGAGCTTGATCTCGCGGACGTCCTGCGCGAGCAGGTCGTCGACGATCGACTGCGCCTCCTGCCGCATCTCCGACACGAGCTCGTCGGACTCGGGAAAGCCACGGGCGATCAGCTCTGGGGCAGCGATGCCGTTGCTCGAAAGGGTCGTGACGACGATGAGCACGCCGTCCTCGGACAGGTGGCGACGGTCGCGCAGTGCGACGTCCGACACGTCGCCGACGCCGAGGCCGTCGACGAACGTCATGCCGCTGTCCACGCGATCGACGATCCGCGCGCCGGAGCTCGTCAGCTCGACGACGTCGCCGTTCTCGGCGATCACGATCCCCGACGCGGGAACGCCGGCGTCCCGCGCGAGTCGCGCGTGCGCCGCGAGCATGCGGAACTCGCCGTGGATCGGCATGACGGCCTTTGGGCGGACGAGCCCGAGGAGCGTCCGCAGCTCCTCCCTGCGCGCGTGGCCGGAGACGTGCACGGGGGCGTTCTCCTCGTGGAG
>DATHAE010000016.1:0-15158 GCA_035296805.1 Gaiellaceae bacterium
ACGTACGCACGGCACGTCTCCGGCGCGATCGCGTCCGCGTCCTCGACCGCCGCTGCGGCGGCCCGCCAGTCGTCGACGATCACGCCACCACCGCCGGTTCCGAACACCTCCTCGACCGCGCCGCGTCGCGTCGCGATCACGGGCGTCCCGCACGCCATCGACTCGATCATCACGAGCCCGAACGGCTCCTCCCAGTTGATCGGGAAGAGGGTCGCGCGCGCATGCTGGAGCAGCTCGACCTTCTCGCCGTGCGAGACCTCGCCGACGTACTCGATTCGCGACGAGAGATGGGGTCGCACGTACTCGTCGAAGTACTGCTTCTCGAGCGGCTCGCGCATCTTGCCCGCGATCTTGAGCGGCAACCCCGTCTCGATCGCCGTCCGCACGGCGCGGTGCGCGCCCTTGTCGTGGCTCATACGGCCGAGGAAGAGCAGGTAGTCGCCGCGCTCCGGCGCGAACGGGTAGAGGTCGAACTCGAGCGCGTTCGGGCAGTTGCCGACCCAGTTCAGGTTCGGCCGCGGCTTGCGCTGGTTGATCGAGATCGAGATCAGCCCGACGCTCGGCGCGACCTTCGAGATCCGGTCGTACATCACGCCCGCCTTGCCGTCCATCGGCCCGTGGACGGTGTGGGCGACGGGCGTGCGCAGGCCGCCGGACATCGACGCCGCGACCATCCCCGAGTGGTCGTTCATGAGATCGAACTCGTCCTGGCGCGAGAGGCAGTGGAGCGCGTGGCGCAGGTCGGGCTCGGTCGTCCCGATCAGCTCGCTCGGGGCCTCCGCGAAGACGTACTCGAGCTTCGCCTTCGTCCGCGACTCGCCGGCCGCGAACAGCGTCACCTCGTGGCCGGCGTCGGTGAGCCCCTCGGCGAGCAGCCAGACGACCCACTCGATCCCGCCGTAGCCCGTCGGCGGGACCGCGAACCACACCGGCGCCAGGATTGCCACTCTCATGCAGGTGCGACGCTAACGCGACCGTCCACGAGGCGCACGTCCCACGGTCGATCGAACGCGCGCACGCCCGACAGACGCACGTCGCCCGCCCAGGCCGGAAGCTCGGCGGGCGCCACGGACTCGAGGAGCTGCCGCGTGCGATCGGGCTGCAGGCCGAGCAGGAGCTGGAGCAGCAGAACCGGCGTCCCGGCCGCCCACGCCTGCGGGCGCGCCGCCGTCGGGTACGCGATCGGGAACGGCGTGTCGGCCCGGCGGAGGCCCGAGAAGACCTCGGGGAGCTGCCAGCCGAAGTGGCCGGCGGCCTCGAGCATCCGGCGCACGATCCGCTGGCACTCGGCCCAGCGGCCCTCGCGCGCGAGCCCCCAGGCGATCAGGGAGTTGTCGTGCGGCCAGACGGTGCCGTTGTGGTAGCTGAGCGGGTTGTAGGCCGCGTCGTTCGCCGACATCGTGCGGACGCCCCAGCCCGACCAGAGCGGCGCGCCCATCAGCTGGTCGACGACGCGGTCGACGCGCTCGGGCGGGACGATGCCCGACCACAGCAGGTGGCCGATGTTGGAGGTCAGCGAGTCGACGGGGCGCTTGTCGCCGTCGAGGGCGAGCGCGTAGAAGCCGCCGCTGTGCTCGACCCAATATGCCTTGTCGAACCGGCGCTTCAGCTCGTCCGCCTCCCGATCGAGGCGGTCGGCGAGATCGCGGTCGCGCCACACATCTCGCGCCATTGCGGCGGTGCAGCGCTTCGCGTCGTAGACGTAGCCCTGCACCTCACACGGCGCGATCGGCCCCTCCGCACGCCGCCCGTCGTGGAAGCGCTGCGAGTCGGCCGAGTCCTTCCACGACTGCACGTCGAGGCCGTGCGGCGCGCGCCGCCGGAACTCGACGAACCCGTCGCCGTCGAGGTCCCCCCACTCGTCGATCCACGCGAGCGCCCGGAGCGCCGGCTCCTTCAGCTCGCGTACGAGCTGCGCGTCGTCCGTCCACTTCCAGACCTCCGCGAGCAGCACGAGGTAGAGCGGCGTCGCGTCGACGGTGCCGTAGTAGCGGGCGAACCAGTGCTTCGCGGCCTTGCCGAAGCGAACCTCGTGCACGATCTTGCCGGGCTCGGCGTCCGTCGAGGGATCGTCCTCGCGCGCCTGCAGGTCGGCGAGCGCGCGCAGCGCCGTGATCGCCAGATCGGGCCCGAAGAGGAGCGTCTGCAGGCACGTGACGATCGTGTCGCGGCCGAAGACGGTCATGAACCACGGCATCCCGGCCGCGGGCAGCTTGCCGAGGTCGCCCTGCGCCCGCAGGCGCAGCGAGGCGAGGTCGGAGACCGACTGGCCGAACGTGTGCCCGAGCGGGTCCCACGTCGTCCGGATCTGCGGCACCCGCAGCCGCCACGCGACGAGCGAGTCGCGGACGCGCGTGAGCTCGTCGCCGAACCGCACCTGCGCCAGCTCGTGCGGCACGCCGTTCCCGTCCGGGTACACGTCGACGACGAGCTCCCACCGCTCGCGCGGGCCGAGCTCGACCTCCCAGCTCGCGCGGTCGCCCGGGAGCGAGAAATCCACCTCCGTCCGGTCCTCGCCGTCGTCGAACGCGACCGACTTCCCGTCCGAGCTCCAAACGGCCGCTGCGACCGATGGCAGCGCCCGCGCGTGCACCGGGTCGCCCAGCGCGAAATCGTGGTCCTTGACGGCGAAGATGTCGGCGAAGTCCGTCGCGAGCTCGAAGGCGATCGTAAACTTCTGCGGGTCCATCGACTCGTTCGACACCGCGACGCGCTCCTGCATCGCCTCGCCGACAAAACGCGAGCGGACGATCGAGAGGACGTCCTGCTCGAGCCCGCCGGCGAGCGGGTTTCGCAGGTAGAACGCAGCCGAGAAATATTCGACCTTCCCCGACGAGAGCAACAGCGGCCGCTCGCCGTTGACCGTCAGGACGAACCGCGACAGTCGCCGCGTGTCGAGCGAGAAGAAGCCGCTCGTCTCGCCGGTGACGTCGCCGCGGTCGTCGCCGATGCAGAACGTCGACCCCTCGAGAACGGTGATCACTGCAAGGTGAAGTTGATCACTCGCGGAGGATGTTGCCGCCGCTGGTCTGCGCGAGCGCCATCACGACGATCTCGTCGACGTTCACATGCGACGGCCGCGTGACGGCGAACAGGATGCACTCGGCGACGTCCTCGGCCGTCAGCGGACCGCCGAGCGCGACGTTGGAGTAGACGGCGGACGACTTCTGCTCGTCCCCCTTGAAGCGCACGTTCGAGAAGTTCGTCTCCACCAGGCCCGGCGCGACGTTCGTCACGCGGATCGGCCGCCCGTGCAGGTCGTCGCGCAGCGCGCGCGTGTACCCGTGCACCGCGAACTTCGAGGCGACGTAGCCGGAGCCGCTCGGGTACGACCAGATCCCTGCGACGGAGCCGAGGTTGACGATCGAGCCGCCGGCGCGGATGTGCGGCAGGCAGAGGCGCGTCATCCGCATCAGGCCGAGGACGTTCGTCTCCATCATCGTGCGCTCGTCGTCCTCGTCCACCTGCTCGACCGGGTCGCGACCGAGCGCGAGGCCCGCGTTGTTGACGAGGACGTCGACGCCGCCGAGCTCCTCGACGACGCGATGGACGAACAGCTCCGAGCTCGCGCGGTCGGTCACGTCGACGTCGTGCACGACGCTGCCGGGCCCGCTCCAGCCGTCCGTGTGCCGCGAGCCGACCGCAACCCTCGCACCCGCCTCCTCGAGCGCCCGCGCCGTCGCCGCCCCGATCCCGCTCGAGGCGCCGGTGACAACCGCGGTCTTGCCGTCGAGGGCGGCCACGGCGCAGGACGTTACCCTCTCTGTGATGACCGGCGTCGCTCTCCCCCCACCGCTCGGAGCGCGGCTCGAGCGAAGGGCGACGCTCCTCGCGTGGATCGGGAACGGGTGGCACCTGATCGAGTTCACGATCGCCGTCGCCGCCGGTATCGCCGCCGGGTCGATCGCCCTCGTCGGGTTCGGCATCGACTCGCTGATCGAGGCCGCGTCCGGGTTCGTCATCGTCTGGCGGTTCAGCGCGCGGCACGCGCACTCGGAAAGCGTCGAGCGGCGCGCGCAGCAACTGATCGCCGCGAGCTATGGCGTGCTCGTCGTCTATGTCGTCGCCGAGTCGCTGCGGGCACTCGTCGGCGGCGACCAGGCGGAGGCGAGCTGGGTCGGGATCGGCCTCGCCGCGTTCACCGCCGCGACGATGCCGCTCCTCGCGCGCGCGAAGCGACGGGTCGGCCGCCGCCTCGGGTCGTCGGCGACGGTCAGCGAGGCGCAGCAGAACCAGGTCTGCGCCTACCTCTCGATCGCGCTGCTCGTCGGCCTGCTCGCGAACGCGCTCGTCGGCTGGTGGTGGGCCGACCCGGTCGCCGCGCTCGCGATCGCGGGCGTCGCCGCCAAGGAGGGATGGTCGAGCTGGCAGGGCGACAGCTGCGACTGCTGTTGACCGGGCACGCCGCCCACGAACACGGGCACGACCACGGGCACGGCGTCACCGCCGACAGCGACCGGCGGCACCTCGCGCTCGCGCTCGGCCTGATCGTCGCCTTCATGGCCGCGGAGGTCGTCGTCGCGATCCTCGCGAACTCGCTCGCGCTCCTCTCGGACGCGGCCCACATGCTCACGGACGCCGGAGCGATCGGGCTGTCGCTCGTCGCGCTCCGTCTCGCCGCGCGGCCGGCGGCCGGCGCGATGACCTTCGGCCTGAAGCGGGCGGAGATCCTGTCGGCGCAGGCGAACGGCGCAACGCTCGTCGTCCTCGCGGGGATCATCCTCTTCGAGGCGGTCCGGCGGCTGATCGACCCGCCGGGAGTCGAGGGCTGGGCGGTGGTCGTCACCGCGCTCGCCGGCATCGCCGTCAACCTCCTCGCGACGTGGCAGCTCGCGAAGGCGAACCGCGCGAACATGGCCGTCGAGGGCTCGTTCCAGCACATCGTGACCGACCTCTACGCCTTCGTCGGCACGGCCGTCGCCGGCGCGATCATCCTCCTCTGGGGCTTCGACCGCGCCGACCCGCTCGCCTCGATCGCCGTCGCGGCGCTGATGCTGTTCGCCGCCTACGGCTTGCTCAGGGACTCCGGTCGGGTGCTGCTGGAGGCTGCGCCCGAGGGTCTTCGCGTCGACGAGATCGGCGGCGCGATCGCAGAGTTCCCGCATGTGGCGAACGTGCACGACCTGCACGTCTGGCAGATCGCGACGGGATTCCCCGCGCTCTCGGCGCACGTGCTCGTGCACTCGGGGGACGACTGCCATGCGATCAGGCGCGAGCTCGAGACGATGCTCGCGCAACGGTTCGGCATCGACCACACGACGCTGCAGGTCGACCACGCCGTCGCGGACCAGCCGCTTCAGATCCGCCGCGCCACCGACGTCGACCGGTCGTTGTGAGTCAACCTCTGCGGCCCCGCGGCGTCGAAGACCGGTAGATGCAGCCGCTGCCGCACCGGACGTCGCGGTTCACGCGCCTGACGCTCGTGGCGCTCGCGCTGTTCGTGCTGCTCGCCGTGGTCGCGTTCGCGAGCCGCAGCGGGTTCGGCGGATCGTCCGACGCGCGCCCCTCGCCCGCCTACGTCAGCTGGGCGTTCTCGATCTTCCTCGTCGTGTTCGTGCTCGCGATCCCGGTCGCGGCGTACGCGTTCTTCGTGCAAGGGCAGGCGGCCGCGCTGGAGCGCTCGCGCAGCTTCAAGCGGATCGTGCTCCAGAACGTGCTCATGGTCGGCTTCGTCCTCGTCGTCGCAGGCGTCCTCGTCTATGCGAGGCACCTGCGCCCGAACTTCCTCGGCGGGCGCAGTCCGCTCGACACCGCGCCGCTCGACGCCCCCGGCAAGGGCGGTAAGGAGGGCGGGATCGAGCCTGTCTTCAAGACGCCGGTGCTCTACGTCGCCATTCCGCTCGTGCTCGCGCTCCTCGTGACGGGGTTCGTGCTCTACCGGCGCCGGCTGGCGCGCCTGCGCGGCGGGAAGCTCCCGCGCGACCGCTCCGACCTCGCGGAGGAGCTGGCGGCCGAAATCACCGACGCGATCGACGACCTCGAGGCGGAGCCCGACGCGCGCCGTGCGGTGATCGCTGCGTACGCGCGGATGGAGGGTGCGCTCGGACGCCACGGGCTCCGGCGCCGCCCGAGCGAGACGCCGTACGAGTACCTCGGCCGCATCCTGCTCGACCTGCGTGCGCCGGCCGACGCGGTGCGGCGGCTGACGGACGCCTTCGAGCGCGCGAAGTTCAGCCACCACGAGATCGACGGCGAGCGCAAGCGCGAGGCGATCGGCGCACTGGTCGACGTCCGCGACGGCCTCCAGGCGGCTGCCGCGTGAGGCGGCACGCCGTCGACCTCACCGTCATCTTCGTCCTCTCGACGATCGTGGCCGCGTACGTGGCGCTCGCGCAGCCCGGCGTGCGGGACATCGCGATCCACGTCTACGTGCTCGTGATCGGCGCGCTGCTGATGTTCGGGCTCGTCACCTCCACGAAGGAGGCACTTCCGCGCCGCGCCGGCAGCGAGCTCGAGCGCGCGCTCGCCGAGCGGCGCGTATCCGAGCGGCGACTGCCGGAGCTCGAGCGGAGCGAGCGCGAGGTCACGCTCGCGACCGCGTCGGCGTACGACCTTCACTTCCGCCTGCTGCCGCACCTGCGCGCGGTCGCCGCGGCCCGCCTCGAGCGGCGGGGACTGCGGCTCGCGCCCGAGCACGTCGGCCGATGGTGGGACCTGCTGCGGCCCGACCGGGAAGCGCCGGAGGAGCACTTCGGCGGCGGCATCGCGGAACGGGACCTCCGCGCCCTCGTCGACGATCTCGAAAGAATGTGACGTGTGGAGCTGACGGAGGTCTCGAGCGTCTCGAACGCCGTCCTCGACGAGGTCGAGCGCGCGGTCGTCGGCAAGCGCGAAGCGCTGGAGCTGCTGCTGCTCGGCCTGCTCGCCGACGGGCACGTCCTGATCGAGGACTTCCCGGGCCTGGCGAAGACGCTGATGGCGCGCTCGTTCGCGCAGGTCGCGTCGATGGACTTCTCGCGGATCCAGTTCACGCCGGACCTGATGCCGTCCGACGTCACGGGGTCGTCGATCTACAGTCAGCGCAGCGGCGACTTCGAGTTCCGGCCGGGGCCGATCTTCGCGAACCTCCTGCTCGCGGACGAGATCAACCGCGCGCCGCCGAAGACGCAGGCCGCGCTCCTGGAGGCGATGCAGGAGCGGCAGGTGACAACGGAGGGCGAGACGCGCGCGCTGGGCCGGCCGTTCCTCGTGCTGGCGACGCAGAACCCGATCGAGTACGAGGGCACCTACCCGCTGCCCGAGGCGCAGCTCGACCGCTTCCTGCTGCGGATGTCGGTCGGGTACCCGTCGCGCGACGACGAGTGGCAGGTGCTCGCGCAGCGGGCCGACCGCCGCGCCGACGAGATCGAGCTCACCCCCGTCGTCGACCGCGACACGCTGCTCGCGATGCAGCGCGCGGTCGAGGAGGTCCACGTCTCCGAGGCCGTCGGCCTCTACATGGTCGACGTCGTCGCGGCGACGAGGAACGCGTCGTCGATCCAGGTCGGGGCGAGCCCGCGCGGGTCGCTCGCGCTGCTGAAGCTGTCGCGCTGCCGCGCCGCGCTCCGCGGCCGCGACTTCGTCACCCCCGAGGACGTGAAGGCGGTCGCCGTGCCCGCGCTCGCGCACCGGCTGACGCTGCGCCCGGAGCTGTGGGTCCAGCGCGTCTCGGCCGAGGACGTCGTCCGCGAGCGGCTCGAGACCGTGGCGACCCCGGCGGCGGAGGACCTCGAGCCGCGCGGGGCTCGTGACACAGTGTCACAAGCCCCGGTCCCGTGACCCGCTCCGGGCGGCCGAAGCTCGGCGCGTACACCGGGCTCGGCGCCTTCGGCCTGCTCGGAGCGCTCGTCGTCGCGCGCCCCGAGATCGTCGCCCTGACGGCGCCGTTCCTGCTCGCGCTCGGCGTTGGGCTCGCGCTCGCCGAGCGGCCGCGCCTCCGGCTGCGCCTCGAGCTGGATGCGGAGCGCGCGCTCGAAGGAGACGACGTGGACGCACGGCTCGAGCTCGCGGCGGAGGCCCCTCTCGACCGGCTCGAGCTCTACCTGCGCCTGCCCGAAGGCCTCGTCGCGCCGGCGGACGCACCGAATCCGACGACGGTGCGGCTCCGTCGCGGCGAGGAGCGGACCGTCGAGCTCACGCTGCACGCGGCGCGCTGGGGCGGCCACGTCGTCGGCCCCGTCTACACACGCGCCACCGACCCGCTCGGGCTCCTCTCGTGGGAGACGACGTTCGACGTGCGCGAGCCGCTCCGGGTCTACCCGCGCGAGGAGCAGGTCAGGCGGCTGCTCGCGCCGCGCGAGACACAGGTTCTCGCCGGGAACGCCGTCGCGCGGCGGAAGGGTCAGGGGATCGAGTACGCCGACATCCGGCCGTTCGCGCCGGGCGACCAGCTGCGGCGCGTGAACTGGCGCGCCTCCGCGACCTCGCTCTCGGGCGGCGGCGGCGAGCTGTGGGTGAACGAGGCGCACCCGGAGCGGAACGTCGACGTCATCCTCTTCCTCGACTCGTTCGCCGAGGCGCGTCTCGCCGGCGAGGGCACGCTCGACCTCGCCGTCCGTGCCACGGCGACGCTCGCCGACGCGTACCTCTCGCGCCGCGACCGGGTCGGACTGATCGCTTACGGCGGCATCCTCCGCTGGCTCCTCCCGGGGATGGGGATGCTGCAGCACTACCGCATCCTCGACGCGCTGCTGGACACCGAGGTCGTCCTCTCGTACTACTGGCACGCGATCGATCTGATCCCGCGACGGACACTGCCGCCGAACGCGCTCGTCGTCGCGTTGACGCCGCTCCTCGACGAGCGGTCGGTCGGCGCGCTGCTCGACCTGCGGGCGCGGGGGTTCGACCTCGCCGTGATCGACGTCTCGCCCGTCCCGTTCACGCGCGTGCCCTCCGCCTCGCTCGACCGACTCGCGTACCGGATCTGGGACCTGCGGCGGGACGCGCAGCGCCACCGGTTCGAGCGCGTGGGCGTCGCGGTCGCCGAGTGGCGGCGCGGAGGGGATCTGCAGGTCGTGCTCGAGGAGGTGACCGGATTCAGGCGCCACGCCCGCCACGCGCGCGTCTGATCCCGGGGCTCGCCGCAGTCGCCGCCGCGGGCTGCGCCGCCGCCTACGCGGCCACCCTTGGCGGCCGGTACGAGGCCGCGACGGACGCGCTCGCGGTCGTGGGGGTCGCCGTGCTCGTGCTCGGGCTCGTCCTGCGCTGGCCGGGGACGGTGCCGTGGGCTGTCGTGGCGATCGGGGGCGGCTACGTGATCGCGCGGTCGGGGCACGCGACGGTGGACGGCTGGTCGGTCCTCGTCGGCGTCGCGCTGCTCGCGTCGGCCGAGCTCGCGACGTGGTCGATCGAGCACGACGCGCGGATCGGCGAGGAGCGGGCCGTCACGCAGCGGCGCGTCGTCACCCTCGCCTCGCTGCTCGTGGGCGCGCTGCTCCTGGACATGTTCGTCGTCGCGTCCGCCGGCGTCTCCGGGCCCGCGGGAGTGCTGTTCGCGACGCTCGGCGTCGCCGCCGCAGTGGCGGCCGTCGCCGTGATTCTCCGCCTCGTCCGCACGGCGTGAACGCCGTCGATCCCCGGCGGCGCGCCCCCGCCGGGGATCGAAGAACGATCAGGAGTCGCTACGGAGTGACGATTGCGACGGTGCGCGCTTCGTGGTTGCCGCTTGCGTCGTTGACGTCGGCCACGAGGCGGTACGTCTTCTTCTTCGCCGGCTTGAACACGGCGGTGAAGCTCACCGACTGGTCCGGGCCGAGCGGGGACGTCGGCTGCCCTACCGCGACGAGCTTCTTGCCGTCGTAGATGCGGTAGGTGACCCCGAGCACCGCGCCGGTCGGCGCGCGGTAGCTCATGAACGGGACGTAGAGCTTGATCCGCGGCGAGCGCGACGCCGCGACGCGGAACGTCAGCCCGTCGAGCAACCGCGCAGTCGACGCGAACGTCCCGAACGCGGGCTTCCGCGCGCCGCTCGCCGACAGGAGGCCGCTCCTCCACGTCTTGTCGTTGCTGTCGCGGATGATGAACCAGCAGAACATCTCCACGTACGGGTTCGCGGCGGACATCCGCAGCGCGACGCGCGCGTCCGCCGCCTGCTTCGCGTTCGAGACTCCGCGCGGCGAGGGCCGCGTCTGCTGGCCGTACTCGGTGATCCAGATCGGGACGCGGCGCTTGTACCAGGACTGCAGCCCGGCGCCGAACTGCTGGAGCCGCGTCATCGTCACGTTCGGCCACGCCACCTTCTGCGTCGGGCCGATCGACGGATACGTCGGGTACGGATGCGTCGCCCACGCGTCGAACTTGATCTTCGGCGTCGCCTGCGCGAGGAGCCGAGCGAACGTCGCCGGGGCGACCGACCCGCTGATCCCCTTGATCGGCTTATCGCGGCCGCGGTTCGACGTCTCGCCGGCCGCCACCTTCGCCAGCGGATTGCCCGCCTTGATGCCCTTGTACGCGGCGGCGTAGATCTTCGCGTAGATCCCCGGGCTGACGATCTTGTTCCCGCGGAACTGCGGGGTGAGGAAGAGATCGAGGTTCGGCTCATTCCACACCGACCACTTCGAGACCGAGCCGAGGCCCGGGTTCTTGCCGCTGTACCGCGTCGCGAGCATGCGTGCGAAGGTCGTCAGCGAGCTCAGGTTCGTCGGCGCGTAGTTCGACTTCTTGCCGCCGTTCGTCCAGCGCGGCGCGCCGGAGATGTTGATCATCACCTGCTGGCCGAAGCGCGACGCGTCGCGCACGAGCGCGTCGAGGTCGCCGAGGCGGTACGCCTTGTCGTCGGGGTCGAGCGCCACACGGGGTCGCGTCGGCGCGATCTGCGACCAGTCGGCGGTCGTGTGGACGATCGAGCCGCCTGCGGCGCGTGCCGAAGCGAGATTCTGCGGGACGCTCCTGGACCAACGGAAGCTCGGGTCGTCGTAGAAGCCGATCTGCAGGCGCGGCGCGGCAGAGACGGTCGCCGCGGGCGCAGCGAGCAGAGCGACGAGGGCGAGCAGGACAAGGCGAACCGGCCTCACGGGCATCAACTCCTTCCTGGGGCGGACGAACCGCGGCACGGTAGCGAGCGCCCTATGAGCGACGTGTAAAGAGGAACCGATCGCTTCGAACGGCGCAGGTTCTGCCCGAGCCATTATTCTCGCGCGCGTGGACCCGGAGGAGATCCGCTGGCTCGCCGAGACGACCGGCCTCGACGTGCGCGAGGTCCAAGAGGGATTCGAGAAGGGAGATCTGCGGCGCAAGGTCGTCGTCGACGAGCTCCTGGAGGCAGGGCTCGAGGGGCAGGAGCTGCTCGAGCTCGTGATCCGCCTGACGGGCCTGTCCCGGGCCGAAGCGATCCGACTGATCGCGGCCGAGCGGGCGACGGGCGAGCACGAGCCGGAGGCTCCGCCGACCATCGCGTGAGAGTCTTCCTGCTGGCCCGGCACGGCCAGTCTCTCTTCAACGTCGACGGCGTCGTCAACGGCGACCCGCTCCGCGACCGTGGCCTGAGCGAGCGCGGGATCGAAGAGGCGGAGAGGCTGGGCGCGCAGATCTCGCCCGTCGGCGTGGACGTCGTCCTCCTGTCGCCGTTCCCGCGCGCCGTGCAGACGGCGAACATCGCGCTCGCCCGCCGCGAGGTCCCGCACGAGCTGGACGAGGAGCTCGGCGACATCCGGCTCGGCGACCTCGAGGGATGGAGCGTCGCCGACTACCGCGCGTACAAGTGCCACGGCGACCGTGACCTCCGCTTCCCCGGCGGCGAGAGCCTGAACGATGCCGCCCTCCGGTACGCGGGCGCGTACGAGCGCCTGCTCGCGCGGAGCGAGCGCGTGACCCTTGTCGTCTGCCACGAGATCCCGGTGCGCTACGCCGTCAACGCGGCGAACGGCTCCGACCAGCTGGACGCCCCTTTCCACGAGATCGCGAACGCCGCCCCGTACGTCTTCGACGAGGACCGCTTGCGGCGGGCGGTCGAGCGGATGCGCGAGCTCGCCGCCTTCGCTCGCGCCGCGCCTTCTCATTGACCGCGACGGCGTCTAGAGTCGGTTCACGTGAGAAAGGCCGTGGACCTGATCCTGATCGCCGTGATCCTCGTCGGAATCGGCGTCGGCGTGTACGTGATCGGCCGCGCCGTGACCGACGAGTCCGACACGGCCCGCGAGAACAGCGCGGCCCAGACGCTGGGAGCGCCGACGCCGACGATGACCGTGACGACCACGGTCTCGAACGCGCGCGACACGCGCGACCTGCAGATCCTGGTGGCGAAGATCGTCGGGGCGGGGGTCGTCGCGCTGGCCCTCCTCGCGACGGTGAATGCCCTCGTCCGCTCCCGCCGCCGCGAACGCTGGCACCGTTAGCGCCACCCGCGCCGCGGGCCTGCGTATCAGACGACTGGGTAGCAGGCGGGCTCGGCGCCGGTGTCGCTGCCGAGCGTGCGCCAGGCGTCGCGGATCGTCACGGTCACCTTCGCGCGCACGGGCGCCGAACAAGCAGCAGCCGCCCTGCAGGGATCGCTATCGCGATCAATGTCCGCCACCGGTGGGTACCGGCGCGGCGGGCGGTCGTCTAACCGCGGTCGGGGGACCCGGGGAGGCACAACCCGTTTCACAGCGTGGCGGCCGGCGGATCGGGCTGTCGCGCACGGCTCGTAACACCAGCCACAGGCTCGGTGCCCCTCGGCACAGCTGAACCCGTTCCTGTCTTCCGCCTGCTGAACTGCCGCGTAGAACTGGCCGAGAATCGCGCGCTCGCATGGCCGGTCGGATGAACCTCGCGTTCCCGACGCGGCGTGGGGCTCGTGATCGCCACAACCTCCGCGCGCGCGCGCTCGCGACGGCGGTGAGTCGGGCGAACGCAGCGCGGACAGAGGCCGACCTTCCGCCGATCGTCGGCGCGACGAACCACACGCTGCGTCGCACGTTCGCGTCGCTGATGTACGAGGTCGGTGCGTCGCAGCCTACGTGATGTCGCAGATGGGGCACGCATCGTCGGCGCTCGCGCTCGAGGTCTACGCGCGGAACATGGAGCGCAGTCGCGACACCGGCGCCCGCATGGACGCCCTCCTCCGAACCGCGGATTGGGCACCAACAGGTACTAACGGCGCCGAAGAGGCTGCGGTCTTCCTCGGAGACAACGCGAAGGCCCGCTTCTCCGCTCCCTGAGCGGCTACGACGTAGTAGTGGGCGGTGACGGGCTCGAACCGCCGACCCCCTGCTTGTAAGGCAGGTGCTCTCCCAGCTGAGCTAACCGCCCGGGATACCCCCAGCGGGATTCGAACCCGCGCTACCGGCGTGAAAGGCCGGCGTCCTGGGCCACTAGACGATGGGGGCCTGCGGCGGAGGGTACCGTTCGCCGTGGCGGCGGTCACGCGCGGCAATCTCGAAAGACGGTCCGCGCCGCGCCCGTGCCCGTCGCGGCAGGCGGCGGCCCCGTGCCTACGTCGCTGCGACGACCACGACCGTGACGCCGCCGACGACGGTCGGCGACGATGCCGAGCCGGTAGCCGGCGCGGTCGCGGTCAGAGTGCTCTGCCGGTTGATCGTCAGCGTGTACTCAGTTCGCATTCGCCTGGTAGCCCCACGAGCCCCACGGCTGCTGCTTCAGGTTGCCCTTGCACAGCGTCGTCGTCGTGCACGACGTGCCCGCTGCCCGTGGTTGTTGTCCGAGCAGTCGGCGTAAAAGACCTTGCCCCGTACTTGCAACGTGTTCGCGCCGCCCACGAGGACGTCGTTAGACCCGGACGAAGTTCCGGTCCACGTTCGCCGCCGCGGAGTTGTACCCGGCGTTGAACATGCTCAAGATCTGCGCACCCGAGTCGCCCTCGGTCAGCTCGTTCGCAGTCGCCGTCGTCGCCGTGACGACGTTGCCCGTCTTCGAAGCGAAACTGATCAGGATCGGCGGTCGCGCTCATCGGGTCGCGGCCGCAGCCGCCCTTCCAGCTCAGGTAGTCGACGGGGCTGTTCGAGATCGGGTCGTTGAAGGTCTGGCGTGACCGTGAACGGCGGGTTCGTCACGCCGGGAAGGTTCGGGGTGACGGCCTTGTTCCCGACGTCGACCGGGTGGACCACCTGGTCTTGCGGGTTCGATCTGCCGGCCGCCGGCGTCGCCGCCGTTCGTCCCGAGGAACGTCGTGACCGTGCCGTTCGTGAGCACGTACCCGCTGTAGGGGTCGCCGTTCACGCCGGCAGTCGACGTGCGATCGTCATCCCGCTTCCGCTGCCGGTCTGCTGCGGCTCCCGTCTTTGAAGCTGGCGCGCGACCTTCGACGGTGAAGTGGACGAAGGTGAGGACCTTCGGCGCCGGGCGGATACCGTTCGCCCGTGGCGGAAGCAGACCGGTCGTGACGATGGAGAGCGCGACGCGCGTCAGCCTGCTGCGCTGGCTCCGCCGCCAGCTGCGGCAGCCGACACCGGCGCGCGAGCGCCTCGAGGCGGCGATCGAGCACGGCGACGCGGCCGAGGCGCAACGGCTCGTCGCGCGGTTCGAGTTCTCGGACGCGCAGCGTCACCACGTCGAGCGGCTGCTCGCCCAGTGGGAGGCGGACCTACGTCGCCTGGCGCCTGCGGACGATCTGGATGCCCCAGGCGGCGCCTGAGGCGAACAGCTCATCGGCGTCGACCTCGTCGGCCCAGCCGATGAAGTGCCGCTCCGGCTCGTCCTCGGTCGCGCCGAAGACCGCGGAGCGCCCGCTGTCGAGCGCCGCGTCCGGATCGTCGCCGCGCTCGAGCGCGGCCACCCGTTCCTCGACCGCGGAACCCTCCGCGTACCCTTTGCTCATCCCGCAAGCCTACGCGGGCCGGTAGCTCAGTCGGTAGAGCAGGGGACTTTTAATCCCAAGGTCGTGAGTTCGATCCTCACCCGGCCCATCAAGAAAGACCTGTAAACAGCTTCTTCACAGACCCTAGAACGGGCAAAGCGGTTGCGCGTGCGTAAGAAATGACGTAAACACACGCTCGCACGGAACCCGGAATGGCTTCACTTCAGGCACGTCATTCGAAGCGCTGCGCCTTCGTCGGGGGCGCGGGACTCGTCTACGGATGAAGAGACCGCTCGACGCGTTGCAGCAGGCGGCGCTGGCAGCGACCTGGCCGGCGAGACGCTGGGCCTCAGCGGCTCAACCTCCCCGCGCGCCTTGCCAGATCGAGGTACGCAGCCCGCAGTTCAAGGCACAGGTCGCGATGGCCGTCCCCCGGGGAACAGGCCGC
>DATHAE010000017.1:0-10863 GCA_035296805.1 Gaiellaceae bacterium
CACTCCTCGCGGAGTTACAATCGCCGACGTGAGCCATCTCGACGAGCTCGACGAGTTCGAGGCCGAGCTCGAGCTCGCCCTCAAAAAGGAGTACGGCGCGGTCTTCGGGCTCTTCCGCTACTGCGTGCTGACGCAGGACGCAACGTACCTCTGCAACAAGCTCGACCTCCAGTCCGTGGCCCAGCCCGCTTACCCGTTCTTCCACGTCAAGATGGAAGACGTCTGGGTCTGGGACAAGAACCGCCCAACGCGAATGATCCCGCGCGCCGAGGTCTACACCACGGCGGACGTCACGGTGGAGGAGCTACGCGGCGAGAACGACGAGCCGACGATCACTGCCGAGGCGCTCGCGAAGCGAATCGGCAACGGGCGCAGCGAGATCGAAGACTCGTAGCGCGCAGGGGAAACCTCCGGTTTCCCCACGAGCCCCCCGTCCGACACGTCCGCGTAAGCGACGAAGAGGCACTTCTGGTCTACGCTCGCGCGAATGCTGCTCGCAGTCGACGTCGGGAACACGCAGACCGTCTTCGGGCTCTTCGACGGCGAGCGGCTGACCGAGCAGTTCCGCGTCGCAACCGACCGCAGGCGCACCGGCGACGAGCTCGCGGTGATGCTGCGCGCGTTCGTCGAGCTCGACGCGCTGGACGGGATCGTGCTCTCGTCGGTCGTCCCGGAGCTGCAGCGCGAGTACGAGCTCCTCGCGGAGCGGTGGGCGGGGGCGGACCTGATCGTGGTCGGCCCCGGGGTCTCGACCGGGATCCCCGTCCTGAACGTCGACCCGCGCGAGGTCGGGCCGGACCGGATCGCGAACGCCGTCGCCGCGCGCGAGCGGTACGGCGCGCCCGCGATCGTCGTCGACTTCGGCACGTCGACGAACTTCGACGTCGTCTCGGCCGCGGGCGAGTACGCGGGAGGGGTGCTCGCGCCCGGGATCGAGATCTCCATGGACGCTCTCTTCGCGCGCGCGGCGCGGCTGACGAAGGTGCCGTTCGAGGCGCCAGAGCGCGTCATCGGGCGCTCGACGACGGCGGCGCTGCAGTCGGGGCTCGTGTACGGGTTCGCGGGGCAGGTCGACGCGATCGTCGGTCGGATCCGCGAGGAGCTTCAGGCCGAAGACGCGCCGGCGATCGCGACGGGAGGGCTCGCCGGGCTGATCGCGCCGCACTCGACGACGATCACGACGGTCGATCCCGAGCTGACTCTCCACGGGCTCCGCCTCGTGTGGCTCCGGAACCGGTAGCCCCATAACCGCGCCGCCGCCTGACCGAGCTCACGACGCGCTCGTGGGGGCGGTCTCGGCCGCCCCCACGCGTGTCAACCCCCGCCGTAGATCGAGATCGGCAGTGAGTCGAGCAGCACCTCGTCCTGCGGGTTTGGCTGCTCTGCCTCGAGCCGCTCGAGCACCTCGCGCGCCCCGGGCGCGGCCGCGAGGAGCCTCAGCTCGACCTCGTCCAGGGTCGGCAGCGTGACGAGCTCCTGCTTGAACGGGCGCGGGAACCGGCCGCGGCCGAGGTACCAGCCGTAGAACTTCTTCAGGAATCCCGTAGCGCGCTGCTCGCCCAGCTCTCGCACGGTCTCGCGCATGAAGAGCAGCAGCTCGGCGACGACCTCCTCGCGCGTCGGCTCGCCGCCCTCGCCGAGCATCTCGGCGATCGCCCACGGGTTCCCCTGCGCGGCGCGGCCCACCATGACGGCGGCGGCGCCCGTCGCGGCCAGCACCGCCTGCGCCCGCGCGCGCGAGGTGATGTCGCCGGAGGCGATCACCGGCACGTCGACCAGGGAGACGAGGTCTGCTGTCAGCGAGTGGTCGGCGGTGCCGGTGTACATCTGCTTCGCCGACCGCGGGTGGAGCGTGAGGCTGCTCGCGCCGGCCGCGACCAGGCGCGGCCCGACCGTGAGCGCCGCGCGCGAGCCGTTCTCGGTCCCGCGCCGCATCTTCACCGAGACGGGCAGCCCGACGGCGCCCGCAACGGCCGCGACGATCCGCGCGGCGCGGTCGCGGTCGTCCAGCAGCGTCGCGCCGGCTCCCGTCTTCGTGACCTTCCGCACGGGGCAGCCGAAGTTGATATCGACGATGTCCGCGCCGGCGGCCTCCACCATCTTGGCCGCCTCGGCCATCGTTCGCGGCTCCGAGCCGAAGATCTGGATCGCGAGCGGGTGCTCGTCGGCGGACACGCGCAGGTACCCGAGCGTGCGCTCGTTGCGGTGCTCGATTCCGGCGACGGAGACCATCTCGGAGCAGACGAGGCCGGCGCCGTAGCGGCGGCCCTGGCGACGAAATGCCTGCACGCTGACGCCTGCCATGGGGGCGAGGACGATCCGCCCGGGGATCTCGACGCCGCCGATCCACCACCGTTCGCGGAGATCGATGTTCATTGCGCGAAGATCGTAGCCACGTCCTTGCGGCGCCCCCGATCGCCTCGCTACCATTCCGCCCCGTTTTCCGGGGTTCAGGAGGCCCGATTCTTTTGAAGGAAGTCATCCTCACGCCTGAGGGGTATGAAAACTTGAAGCAGGAGATCGATCGCCTGCGGAACGAGAAGCGCCGCGAGGTCGCCGAGCGGATCCGCGTCGCCCGCGAGTTCGGCGACATCGCCGAGAACGCGGAGTACGACGACGCGAAGAACGAGCAGGCGATGCTCGAGCACAAGATCGCGCAGCTCGAGGAGCGGCTGCTGTCGGCGCGCGTGATCACGAAGAAGGAGATCTCGAAGGACACCGTCTCCGTGGGATCGAAGGTACGCCTGCGCGACCTGCAGGCGAACAAGACGTTCGAGTACCACATCGTCGGCTCGGCCGAGGCGAACCCGGCCCAGCAGAAGCTCTCGAACGAGTCGCCCGTCGGGAAGGCGATCATCGGCCACAAGAAGGGCGACGTGGTCGAGGTCTCCGCCCCGCGCGGCGCGCTGAAGTTCAAGATCCTCGAGATCAAGGCCGCGTAAGCGCAGGCGTGCCCGTTCGGACACGTCCCAGGGACAGTCCTGTGGACATGCCCGCTCGAGCCGCGTCCTCGAGACAGTCCCTGGGACAGGGCCGGTTCGGCCGCGTCTTGTGGACTGTCGCTCGGACGTGACCTTTAGGGTCGCAGCGTGGAGGTCGTGCGCCTGCGGGACGAGCAGTTGCCTCACGCCGCGGACGTGCTCGCGCGCGCGTTCCAGGACGATCCGGCCTGGGTCTGGGTGATCCCCGACCCGGTGCGGCGCGCCGCCACCTTGCCGTGGCTCTTTCGCGTCGGCTTCGAGGTCACGAGCGCCGACGTCTGGACGACGCACGGCGTCGACGGTGTCGCGCGCTGGCTTCCTCCCGGCGGCGGCGCAGTCAGGCTCGCGCCGAGCCTGCGCGCGCTCGTCGCGACCCCCGTACGGCTCCGCGAGGCGACGCCGCGCTTCCTCGCCTACGGGCGCGCGGTCGAGAACCTGCGTGCGCGCGTCGCGCCCGGCGCCCACTGGTACCTCGCGGGGATAGGCGTCGACCCGCCGGAGCAGCAACGCGGCGTCGGAGCAGCCCTCCTCGGCCCGGGAATCGAGGGGTCGACCCGCGACCGCGTTCCAGCCGTGCTGCTGACGAACAGCGAGGCCAACTTGTCGTTCTATCGCGGGCACGGATTCGAGGTCGTGCGCGAGGGGGCGACGCCCGTCGGCGGCCCGCACGCGTGGGCGCTCGTGCGGAAGCCGTAGAGTGGCGGCATGGCCGCGCCGACCGCCACGTCAGCGCCCAAGCGCTTCCCGGATCGAGACGAGATCGCGGCCGTCCGCGCAGAGGCCGAGCTCCTGGAGCCGGGCCAGGAGAGCCCCGAGCAGCGCCGGCTCGCTGGGCGCGTGCTCGCCCGGCGCGAGCTCGGAAAGCTCGTCTTCCTCGACCTCGTCGATCGCTCCGGCCGGATCCAGCTTCTCTGCCCCGCCAACCGCACGGGCCGAGTCGACGTCCACCTGGGCGACGTCGTCGGCGCGATCGGGCCGCCCGCGAAGAGCCGCACCGGCGAGCCGAGCCTGATCGTCGACGACCTCCAGTTGCTCTCGCGCATCCGCTCGCCGCTGCCAGACACCTTCCACGGGCTCGTCGACGTCGAGCAGCGCTACCGCCGCCGCTACCTCGACCTGCTCGTCAACGCGGAAACGCGCGCCGACTTCGTCCTTCGCTCCCGCGTCCTCTCCGCGACGCGGCGCTACCTCGAGAGCGAGGGCTTCCTGGAGGTCGAGACGCCGGTCCTCCAGTCGCTCTACGGCGGCGCCTTCGCGCGCCCGTTCGTGACGCACCACAACGAGCTCGACGAGGACCTGTACCTCCGCGTCGCCGGCGGCGAGCTGTATCTGAAGCGGCTGATCGTGGGCGGCCTCGAGAAGGTGTACGAGGTCGGCCGCGTCTTCCGCAACGAGGGCGTCTCGTACAAGCACAACCCGGAGTTCACGATGCTCGAGTGGTACGAGGCCTACGCCGACTACCGCGACACGATGGAGCGGTTCGAGACGCTCGTCGAGACGGTCGCTCTGGAGGTGCTCGGGACGACGCGGGTGACCTACCGCGGGCACGACGTCGACCTGAAGCGGCCGTGGCGGCGCCTCAAGCTCGCCGACGCGCTCGACGAGCACGGCTTCTGGACGCGCGACGAGGACGAGCTCCGGCGGCGGCTGGCCGAGCGCGCGATCGACACGCAGCACGACCTCACTTGGGCGCAGCTGGTCGACCACGCGCTGACCTCGTTCGTGGAGCCGAGCCTCGTCGAGCCGACGTTCCTGCACGACTATCCCGTCGAGCTCTCGCCGTTCGCGCGCACGACCGACGACCCGCTTGTCGTGGAGCGCTTCGAGGGGTTCGTCGGCGGCACCGAGCTCTGCAATGCCTTCAGCGAGCTGAACGACGCGGAGGAGCAGGCCGAGCGCTTCCGGATGCAGGCCGAGGAGGGAGCCGGAGGCAACGTCGAGGCCGAGCCCGGCGACGCGGACTACGTCGAGGCGCTGTCGTACGGGATGGCGCCCACCGGGGGGCTCGGGTTCGGCGTCGACAGGCTCGCGATGGTATTGGCCGGCAAGGACTCGATCCGCGACGTGATCCTCTTTCCGGCGCAACGCGCGCGAGGCTGATGTTCGAGCGCTTCACCGAGGGCGCTCGCAAGGTCGTCGCGGTCGCGCAGGAAGAGGCGCGCGTCCTGAAGCACGACTACCTCGGCACCGAGCATCTCCTCCTGGGCCTGCTGCGCGTCGAGGAAGGGCTCGCGGCCGGCGTCCTGGGCGCGCTCGGCGTCGCCGTCGACGACGTTCGGGCACAGGTCGCGCGGATCGTCGGCGTCGGCGACGAGGCGAAGAGCGGCGAAATGCCGTTCACGCCGCGCGCCAAGAAGGTGCTGGACCTCTCGCTGCGCGAGGCGCTTTCGCTCGGCCACGACTCCATCGGGACGGAGCACCTCCTGCTCGGCCTCGCACGCGAGAACGAGGGCGTCGCGGCGCGCATCCTGCTCGACTTCGGCGTGGACGCGGAGACGGTTCGCAACGAGGTCATCGGCATGCTTTCGGGGCCGCCTCTTCGGTCGGAGCGCGATGTCGCCGTCGCCCGGCAGCGCGTCTCGCTCACCGCGCCTCGGCGCTTCGGGCGGATGCCGCGCCGCGTCCACACCTTAGGGACGGAGGGCCGCGAGTGGCTTCCCGCCGGCGCCGCCGGCCTCTGGGCGCTGCTCGGCCTCGCCGTCGGCGTGCTCCTCGGACGAGCTACGCGTCGCTCGTAGCGCTCCCGAAACGGTGTCAATCACCCTTTCGGGGCTCGACACGAGTCCGACGGACGGCGGTACGATGAGAGTCACGGGAAAGGGCAACCGGTTTGTGCCGTCGTGTGAGGCGGAAGAGAGGTCTTCACGTGTTCGAGAGATTCACTGAACGGGCCCGCCAGGTCGTCGTCCTCGCTCAAGACGAGGCGCGGGCGCTCAAGCACAACTACATCGGCACGGAGCACATCCTGCTCGGGCTTCTGCGCGAGGAGGAAGGCCTCGCCGCGCGCGTCCTCGAGTCGCTCGACATCACCGTCGAGGAGGTGCGCGCGCAGGTCGCGCGGATCGTCGGCCAGGGCGACGAGGTCACGACCGGCCAGATCCCGTTCACCCCGCGCGCGAAGAAGGTGCTCGAGCTCGCACTGCGCGAGGCGCTCTCGCTGGGCCACAACTACATCGGCACCGAGCACATCCTGCTCGGCCTCGTGCGCGAGAACGAGGGCGTCGCCGCGCGCATCCTGCTCGATTTCGACGCCGACGCCGAGAAGATCCGCAACGAGATCATCCGCATGCTCTCCGGCCCCGGCCGGCGCCAGCAGGGCGGAGGCGGCGCCGCGGGCGGCGAGAAGTCGAAGAGCTCGAAGCTGCTCGACCAGTTCGGCCGCAACTTCACCAAGCACGCCGCCGAGGGCAAGCTCGACCCCGTCGTCGGCCGGCAGATCGAGATCGAGCGGATCATGCAGATCCTCTCGCGGCGCACGAAGAACAACCCGGTGCTGATCGGCGAGCCCGGCGTCGGCAAGACGGCCGTTGTGGAGGGCCTCGCGCAGCGGATCTCGGCGGGCCAGGTTCCCGACCTGCTGAAGGGCAAGCAGATCTACTCGCTCGACCTCGCGGCGCTCGTCGCCGGGTCGAAGTACCGCGGCGAGTTCGAGGAGCGCCTGAAGAAGGTGATGAAGGAGATCACCCAGCGCGGCGACATCATCCTGTTCATCGACGAGCTCCACAACCTCGTCGGCGCCGGCGCGGCCGAGGGCGCGATCGACGCCGCGTCGATCCTCAAGCCGGCGCTCGCGCGCGGTGAGCTGCAGACGATCGGCGCGACGACCCTCGACGAGTACCGCAAGTACCTCGAGCGCGATGCCGCGCTCGAGCGGCGCTTCCAGCAGATCCGCGTCGAGGAGCCGACGACCGACGACACGGTCCAGATCCTGCGCGGTCTCCGCGACCGCTACGAGGCGCATCACCGCTGCAAGATCACCGACGAGGCGCTCGACGCCGCGGCGCAGCTCGCCGACCGATACATCCAGGACCGCCACCTGCCCGACAAGGCGATCGACCTCATCGACGAGGCCGCGTCGCGGATGCGCATCAAGACCATGACCGCGCCGCCGCGCTATCGGGAGCTCGAAGACGAGATCGAGAACGTGCGCAAGGACAAGGAAGCCGCGATCGAGAATCAGGAGTTCGAGAAGGCGGCGTCGCTGCGGGACAAGGAGCGCAAGCTCTCGCAGAAGAAGCGCGAGCTCGAGGAGCAGTGGCGCAACGAGGAGCAGGTCGAGCAGCCGTCGATCGGCGAGGAGGAGATCGCCGACATCGTCTCGATGTGGACCGGCATCCCCGTGTTCAAGCTCACGGAGGCGGAGTCGCAGCGGCTCGTCCGGATGGAGGAGGAGTTGCACAAGCGCGTCATCGGCCAGGACGCCGCGATCATCGCCGTCTCGAAGTCGATTCGCCGCGCGCGCGCCGGGATCAAGGACCCGAAGCGCCCGACCGGCTCGTTCATCTTCCTCGGCCCATCAGGAGTGGGGAAGACCGAGCTGGCGCGCACGCTCGCCGAGTTCCTGTTCGGCGACGAGGACGCGATGATCCAGATCGACATGTCGGAGTACATGGAGAAGCACGCCGTGTCGCGGCTCGTCGGCTCGCCGCCGGGCTACATCGGCTACGACGAAGGCGGCCAGCTGACCGAGGCGGTGCGCCGCAAGCCGTACTCGGTGGTGCTCTTCGACGAGATCGAGAAGGCGCACCCGGACGTCTTCAACATCCTGCTCCAGATCCTGGAGGACGGGAAGCTGACCGACGCGCAGGGCCGGAAGGTCGACTTCCGGAACGTGATCGTGATCATGACCTCGAACATCGGCTCGGCGTCGATCTCGAAGAATGTGGCGCTCGGCTTCAACCTCTCGGACGAGCAGGGGCTCACCTACGACGAGATGAAGACGCGCGTCATGGGCGACCTGAAGAAGGTCTTCCGGCCCGAGCTCCTGAACCGCATCGACGAGACCATCGTCTTCCCGAAGCTGTCGAAGGACGAGATCCTCCAGATCGTCGACCTGATGCTCAACCGCCTGCGCGTGCAGATGGCCGAGCACGAGGTGACGATCGAGCTGACGGACGAGGCGAAGGACCTGCTCGTCGACAAGGGGTACGACCCTGCGATGGGCGCGCGGCCGCTGCGCCGCGCGATCCAGCGCTTCATCGAGGACCCGCTCGCCGACTTCGTCCTCGGCCGCTCGCTCGAGCCGGGGTCGACGATCCTCGTCGCGCGCCAGAACGACGAGGAGGTCGACATCACCGTCGTGCCTCCGGCGCCCCCCGCGGTGCTCTCGGTCGGCGTGCCCGACGCGGACGGCGACGCCTCCGCGGACGACCCCTCCTAGGGGCTACGCCGAAAGCTGCCAGACGTCGTCCCGCAGGAGCGGGACGACGTCGCCTGCGCGTGTGACCGCGTCGACGTCGACCTCCGGGCCGCCGATCATGAAGTCGGTGTGGACGCTCGAGACGTTGAAGCCCTGCTCCGGCGGGTCGCCGTCGACGGCCTCGGCGTACGCAGAGCCGTAGGCGACGTGGGAGGTCACGTTCTCGTCGAAGAGCGTGTCGAAGAACGTCACGCCTGCGTCGGCGACGCGTGATTTTCCGTCCACGAGGGCGACCTCGCCGAGGCAGGCCGCGCGCTCGTCGGTCGCAAGTTGGCCGCGGACGACGTCCGCGCCGGATCCCGCGTCGACGGCCGCGATCCGCCCGTCCTCGAAGCGCACCTCCAGGCCTCGGACGACGGTGCCGTAGAGGACGAGCGGCCGGGTCGACCTGACGACGCCTTCGGTGCGGCGCGCGTCGGGCGTGGTGAAGACCTCCTCCGTCGGCATGTTCGCCACGTGCGGCAGTCCCCACGCGGTGTAGGAGCGCGGGCCGCACCACACGGACTGCTCCAGGAGCCCGACCGTGAGGTCGGTGCCGGGGCCGCGGAAGCGCAAGGCGTCGACCTGAAGGGCGTCGAGCGCGGCGGCGCGGCGGTCGAGCCGGTCGACGTGCGCCGCCCACGCCGCCACGGGGTCCGGCTCGTCGAGCCGCACGGCGTGCGCGACGACGTCCCACAGGCGCTCGACGTCCGGCTCGTCGAACACTGCGCGTGCCCAGCCCTCGTTCGGGAAGGCGACGCCGGTCCAGTTGATGAGCCGCTCGTTGACGGTCTTCATCGACTCCTCGGCGAGGTCGACCATCCGCGTTTTGCCGACGCGTTCCCCCGGAAGGTCGCCGACCAGCTCCGGCTCGGGATCGCCGGTGATCCCGATCCATGCGCCGCGCGCGCGGGCGAACTCGCGCTCGCGCGTCAGCAGCCAGTGCGGGGTCGTCGACAGCGTGTCCTCCGGAGCGTGCTCGATCCGCGCGCGGCGGACGTGAGCGTCGCCATAGGTCACGTCGACGTACCGCGCGCCGGCCCGGTAGGCCGCGCCGGCGACGGCGCGCGCGAGCGGCGCGTGCTCCACGAGCCCGACCACCTCGACGATCTGACCCCGCTGGACGTTCGCGCCGATGCGAACGGCGAGCTCCGCGTACCGCTCGAGGCGCTCCGCGGGCGTCACTCGGCGAGCTGCCAGACGTCCTCGCGCAGGAGCGGGACGGCGGAGCCGTCGCGCGTCAGGCCGTCGACCTCGACGCCGGGACCGCCGATCATGAAGTCGGTGTGCACCGTCGAGAGGTTGTAGCCGTCGCCGCCGGGCTCGCCCCCGACTCCCTGCGGAACGCCGAACCCGTACGCGATGTGGCACGTCGCGTTCTCGTCGTACAGCGTGTCGAAGAACGTCACCCCCGTCTGGCCGACGCGCGAGAGGCCGTCCACGAGCGCGAGCTCGCCCAGGTAGTGCGCGTTGTCGTCCGACTCGAGCTGCCCGCGCACCAGTTCCGCGCCCGCCTCCGCCTGGACGTCGACGATCCGGCCGGCCTCGAACCGCAGCTCGAGCCCGCGGATGATCTGGCCGGCGAGCGCGAGCGGCTGCGTCGACCGCACCGTCCCTTCTGTCCGCCGCGCATCCGGCGTCGTAAACACCTCCTCGGTGGGCACGTTCGGGACGTACGAGCGACCCCACGCCGTCTCGAAGCGGGCGGCGGCGAACCGGGAGCGGTCGAGGAGGCCGATCGTCAGGTCGGTGCCGGGGCCGCGGAACCGGACGGCGTCGAGGTCGAGTTCGTTCAGCGCCGCCGCGCGCCGCTCGAGACGCGACATGTGCTCGTCCCACGCCGCGGGCGGATCGGGCTCGTCGAGCCTCGTGCAGAACGCCACGGCCTCCCAGAGCCGCTCGACGTCCGGTTCGCCGAAGACCTGTTGCGCCCACCCCTCGGTCGGGTACGCGAGCCCCGACCAGTTGTTCGCGCCCTCGCGGAAGGCCTGCATCTGGATCTCGATCGCCTCCTTCGGCCGGGCGCGGCCGACGCGGTCTCCGTCGAGGTCCTGCAGTAGCTCGGGCTCCGGGTCGCCGGTCGTGGCGAGGACGGCGGCGCGCTCGTCCTTCATCGCGCGGTATCTCTCGAGCGTCCAGGGCGGAGACCAGTCGAGCACGTCGTCGGGCGCGGACTCGATCATCGCGCGCCGCGCGTGCTGGTCGAAGTAGGAGACGTCGACGTACCTCGCGCCTGCGCCGTAGGCGGCCCGTGCGAGCGCGCGGGCGAGCGGCGCGTGCGTCACGTCGACGCCCCTGACGAACACGAGTTGCCCTTCCGCGACGTTCGCGCCGACGCGGACAGCCAGCTCCGCGTAGCGCTCGAGCCGCTCGTCTACACCGCGAGCTGCCATGCGTCCTCCCGTATCAGGGGCACGACGCTTCCGTCGCGCCCGATCCCGTCGACCGCCACGTCAGGGCCGCCGATCATGAAGTCGGTGTGGA
>DATHAE010000018.1:0-11180 GCA_035296805.1 Gaiellaceae bacterium
CGCCGCGCTGATCGCCAAGTGCGAGCAGGTCCAAAGCGCGGGCGTCCGCTCGTTCCAGCTGCTGTGGGACGACGTCGAGCACACGCTCAACTGCGTCGACGACGAGGCGCGCTACGGCCACGAGGAGCGCCCGAGCGGCGCGGGCCAGGCGGACGTGAGCAATCGCTTCGGCGCAGAGCTCGAGCAGCCGGGGCCGCTCGTCGTCTGCCCGATGGGTTACGCGGGGACCGGCGACTCGCCGTACCGGCGCACCTGGCGGCGCCTGCTCGACCCGGGCATCGTCGTCTACTGGACGGGGCCCGAGGTGGTCTCACTCGCGATCGGCCGCGAGGAGCTCGACGCGGCGGTCGAGCGCTTCGGCGGGAGGACGCTCCTCCTCTGGGACAACTACCCGGTCAACGACTTCGACGGCGACCGGCTCTTTCTCGGGCCGCTGCGCGGACGCGACCCGCGGCTCGAGGGCGGCCACCTTGCGGGGACGATCGCCAACGCGATGGTTCAGGCGGTGCCGTCGAAGCTCGCGCTGGCGACGGTCGCCGACTGGGCTCGCGATCCGGGCGCGTACGAGCCCCTCGCGTCGTACGAGCGTGCATTGAGCATGCACGGGCCAGAGGTCGTCGACGCGTTGCGCGCCGTCGGCAACGGAGGCGCGGACGTGCAGCCGCCGGCGGACGTCCCGGCGCTCGTGGATGCGCTTGCGCTGGGGGTCGACGCCGCGACCGGCGCCGCTCTGCTCGAGCCGTTCGTGTGACCGACGTCGCGGTGTACGGAGCCACCGCGTGCGGGGTCGCGGCCGCCGTGGGGGCGAGCGAGGCCGGCGCGAGCGTCGTGCTCGTCGAGCCTGGGTCGCACGTCGGGGGGATGACGTCGGGCGGCCTTTCGTGGAGCGACGTGGGCGACACGCGTGTCCTCGGCGGCTTCGCGCGGCGCTTCTACGTCGCCGTCGCCGAACGGTACGGCGCGCCGCTCTGGTCGGTGCGCGGGCCGGAGCCGCGCGTCGCGGAGGAGCTGCTGACGGCGATGCTCGACCGCGTGGACGTCCAGCTCGGCACGACCGACGTGCCCGACGCGGCGGTCTACGTCGACGCATCGCACGAGGGCGACCTGCTGCCGCGCTTCCGCGTCCCCTACGCCGTCGGGCGCGAGGCGCGCGAACTCTACGGCGAGACGTGGGCCGGCCGCCAGCCGGCGTGGCGGCCGGGAAAGCACAACTTCCCCGTGCGCCTCTCGCCGTTCCGCGAGGACGGTTCGCTCCTCTCGTTCGTGCGCGACCCCGAGCTCGACGAGCGCGGCTGGCCGCTCGAGCGGCTCGGCGAGAGCGACGGCGGCCTCCAGGCGTACGGTTTCCGCGTCTGCCTCACCGACAGCGCCGACAACGCGCGGCCCTTCGAGCCGCCGGCGGACTACGACGACCGCGAGCTCGAGCTGCTCGAGCGCTACCTCGACGCGACCGGCGACCGCGCGCCGCTCGGCCTCGTCCACGACCTGCTCCCGAACGGCAAGTGCGACGTCAACTCGATCGGGCCCTTCTCGCTCAACGTGCTCGACGGGTCGAACCGGGACTATCCGGACGGCGACCCGGAGATCCGCGAGCGCGTGCGCGCCCATCACCTGCGCTACACGCAGTCGTTCCTCTGGTCCCTCGCCGAGCGCGGGCTCCTCGAGGGCTGGGGTCTCGCGGCCGACGAGTTCGAGGACACGGAAGGCTGGCCGCACCAGCTCTACGTGCGCGATGGCAGGCGGATGCTCGGGGCCTACGTGCTGCGCGAGAGCGACCTGCTGGACGCGCGCCCGCAGGCGGACGTGGTTGCGGTCGGGTCGTACAACATCGACATCCGCGAGGTCGAGCGGACCTGGCGCTATCTCCCCGAGTACGTTCGCGAGGCAGCCGTCTTCAACGAGGGGTATCTCTCCGTCGCCGTACCGCCGTACCCGATCCCGTACCGGTCGCTGACGCCGCGGCGGGAGGACGCCGAGAACCTGCTCGTGCCGCTCTGCCTGTCGGCGTCGCACGTCGCGTTCGGGTCGGTGCGGATGGAGCCGACGCTGATGCTGCTCGGGCACGCTGCCGGAGTCGCGGCCGCGCAGGCGGCGCGGCGCGGGGTCGCCGTGCAGGACGTCGACGTCGAGGAGCTGCAGATTGCTCTCCGCGCGGACGGGCAGGTGCTCGCCCTGTGACGACCATCTCCTTCATGAGCGCGAACTACGTCGCGCGCGAGGTCGGGTACGCGATGCACGGCTGGGGCCACGGCGACCGCGCCACGAACGACGCGTTCCGGCCGCTCGAGACGTACGAGGAGCGCCTCGACGAGCTCCTGCGCGACATCCGCGGCCTCGGCTTCGAGGCGGTCGATCTGTGGGGCGCGCACCTCAATCCCGAGTGGGCGACGGACGAGCACGTCGAGACGGCACGCGCGCTCCTGGACGCGCACGGGCTGCGTGTGACGACGTACGCGACTTGGGTCGGGCCATCGAACCTGGAGCGGGCCTGCGAGATCGCAACCGCGCTCGGCACCGACGTGATCGGCGCCGGATTCGCCGGCGACCGCGACCGCGTCGTGGCGATCCTGCGCGAGCGGAGAGTGCGCCTGGGGATCGAGAACCACCCGGACGAGAAGACGCCGCGCGACGTCCTCGCGAAGATCGGCGGCGACGGCGACGTCCTCGGGGCGACGGTCGACACTGGCTGGTGGGGGACGCAGGGCTACGACGCGGCCCGTGCGATCGAGGAGCTCGCCGACCACCTCTTCCATGTTCATCTAAAGGATGTGCTGGTGGTCGGCGACCACGACACGTGCCGCTGGGGCGAAGGGATCGTCGGCGTCGAGGGCTGCATCCGGGCGCTGCAGCGGATCGGGTACACGCGCGGGATGAGCGTCGAGCACGAGCCGGAGGATTACGACCCGAGCGAGGACTGCGCGGCGATGCTCGCGCAGCTGCGTGGATGGCTGCAAGAAAACGACTGAGGCTCGGCGTCGTCGGCTGCGGGAACATCGCGCATCGCTACGCGCAGCGGATCCGCGCGCTCGACGCGCTCGAGCTGGTGGCGGCGTCCGACGCACTGCCGGGGCGCGCCGAGGCCCTCGTCGCCGAGTTCGGCGGCAAAGCGCACGGTTCGCTCGCGTCGCTGCTCGCGGACGACCGCGTCGACGCCGTCGTGAACCTTACGGTTCCCGCGGCCCATGCCGAGGTGACGGCCGCGGCGCTCGAGGCCGGGAAGCACGTCCACAGCGAGAAGCCGCTCGCGCTCCGCCACGAGGAGGCGCGCGACCTCGTGGATCTCGCCTCGGCGCGCGGCCTCCGCCTCAGCGCCGCGCCCGCGACGCTGCTCGGAGACGCGCAGCAGACGGCGTGGAAGCTTCTGCGCGACACTGCGATCGGCCACGTTCGCGTCGCGTATGCCGAGGCGAACTGGGGCCGGATCGAGACGTGGCACCCGGCGCCGGCGACGCTGTACGCCGTCGGACCGATGGTCGACGTCGGCGTCTACCCGCTCGCGTTGCTGACGGCGATCTTCGGCCGGGCGCGCAGCGTGACCGCCTACGCGACGACCCTCGAGCCAGAACGGGTCGCCCTCGACGGCACGCGCTTTCGGCCGGGCGCTCCGGATCTCACGGTCGCTGTCGTCGAACTCGAGTCGGGCCTCGTCGTGCGCCTGACGGCGTCGTTCTACGTCGGCGCTGGGATCCACCGTGGGCTCGAGTTCCACGGCGACGGCGGGATGCTGTGGCTCGCGAGCTGGGCGGAGTCCGACTCGCGGCTGCAGATCACGACCGACTTCAACGGCGACAACTACGAGCCCGTGCCGCTGCTGCGCGAGCCGTACCACGGCATCGACTGGGGCCGCGCGCTCGTCGACCTCGCGGGCGCCGTGGACGATGGTCGCGAGCCGCGTGCGAGCGGCGCTCACGCGGCGCACGTCGTGGAGGTGCTGAACGCCGTGCAGGAGTCGGCACGCGTCGGAGGCCCGGTCGCCGTCGAATCGTCGTTCGACCCTCCGCCTCCGCTCGAATGGGCGCTGTGACGGCGGAGCGGGTCGCGCGCGCTCCCGGCCGCGTCAACCTGATCGGCGACCACACCGACTACAACGAGGGCTTCGTGCTCCCGGTCGCGATCGACCTCGAGTGCACCGTCCGCGCACGTGCACGCGACGACGAGCTCGTGCGCGTGCAGTCGCTCGGCCTCGGCTCGTCGGTCGAGCTCTCGGACGGCGATCCGCGCACTGTGGAGCCGGAGTGGGGGCGCTACGTCGCGGGCGTCGTGCAAACGCTCGCGGAGCGCGGTCGCCGTCCCGTCGGCATCGACGCCGTCGTCTCGTCGACGGTTCCCGTCGGCGCGGGCCTGTCGTCCAGCGCCGCCCTCGAGGTGTCGGTCGCGCTCGCGCTCTGCGACGCGGCGGGCCTCGAGCTGACGCCGCTCGAAATCGCGCTGGCGTGCCAGGAGGCCGAGCGGTCGGCGCTCGGGATCCCGTCCGGGATCATGGACCAGCTCGCGTCCGTCTCCGGCCGCGCGGGCTGCGCCCTCCTGATCGACTGCCGCTCCTATGAGGTCGAGCCGATCCCGCTCCCGGACGAGCTCGCGCTCGTCGTCGTCCACTCCGGCATCGCCCGCGCCCTCGCGGGCAGCGCCTACGCCGAGCGCCGCGTCGCCTGCGAGCGCGTCGCCGAGTCGCTCGGGCTGCGTGCGCTGCGCGACGCGACGCCGGAGCAGGTCGCGGGCGACCCGCGCGCCCGGCACGTCGTGTCCGAGAACGCGCGCGTGCTCGAGGCTGCGAGCGCGCTGCGCGCGGGAGACGTCGCCGCGCTCGGCCCACTCCTCGATGCGAGCCACGCGAGCCTGCGCGACGACTTCGAGGTCTCGACCCCGGAGCTCGACGCGCTCGTCGGCGCGCTACGCGACGCAGGAGCGATCGGCGCGCGCCTCACCGGAGCGGGGTTCGGCGGCTGCGTGATCGCGCTCGCGGATCGCTCGCGTGCGGCCGGGATCGCGGCCGAGTCGACCGCCCGCTACCGCGACGAAACCAGGCTCGAGCCGACGACCTGGATCTGCCGCGCCGTCGACGGCGCCAGAATGGAGGACCAGTGATCAGCCAGGAGGAGCACCGCGACGCGCAGGACTTCGCGGCCGCGCAGCTCGAGGCGGCGGGCGTGACGCTGACCGCCGAGGAGCGTGCCTCGATCGAGGTCGCCGACTTCGGTCTCGGCCGGCTGCGCGAGGTCGGGCTCCAGCTGCTGGTCTACGTCAACACCGACCGCTATTGCGCGAAGGAGCTCGTCCTCCTCCCCGGCCAGACGTGCCCCGAGCACCGGCACCCGCCGTTCGACGGCACGCCGGGCAAGGAGGAGACGTTCCGCTGCCGCCGCGGCCTCGTCTACCTGTACCTGGAGGGGCGCGCGACGGACGACCCCGCGTGCGAGTTCGACGGCCCGCACTCGGCTGCGCGCGAGCTCGCGCTCGGGCCGGGTGGGCAGCACACGATCCCGCCGGACACGCGGCACTGGTTCCAGGCGGGGCCGAAGGGCGCCGTCGTCTCCGAGTTCTCCTCCACGAGCCGCGACGAGCTCGACGTCTTCACCGACCCCGCGATCCGCCGCGCGCCCGAAGTCGCCGGCGGTTAGGGCGCGTTCGCGGAAAACGTGCCGGCCACGGCCGCCGCAAGCCGGGCCGGCACTCCTCTTCCCCGGCGAGGCCCCCGCCGCATCGGGGCCTCGCGGACTGACTATGCGTGAGCCCGGTCGGTTGACCAATGCCCCGTTCGGGGTTGACCGCGATGGTTCACTGGCCTCCGCGGTGCTCACGGCGGTCTACGCTCCGATTGTCGTGAGCGAGCTCGTGCACCTGGAGACGCGGGATCGCGTCGCGACGATCACGCTCGACTCGCCCTCGAGCCGCAACGCGCTCTCCGTGCAACTCGTGGGAGAGCTGCTCGCGCACCTGCGGACGGTGGCCGCCGACGGCGACGCGCACGTGGTCGTGCTCGGCCACACCGGCCCCGCGTTCTGCGCCGGCGCCGATCTGAAGGCGCGAGAGCGGCGCGCAGAGATCCCGCTGCCGGACGTCCTAGGCGCGCTCTGGGAGCTGCCGAAGCCCGTCGTCGCGCGCGTGGGCGGGCCTGCGCGCGCCGGCGGCGTCGGGCTCGTCGCGGCGTGCGACCTCGCCGTCGCCTCACCCGCCGCGACGTTCGCGTTCAGCGAGGTTCGGCTCGGCCTCGTCCCGGCGGTGATCTCCGCGGTGTGCCTGCCGCGCCTCTCGCACGCCGACGCGCTCGAGCTCTTCCTCACGGGCGACGTCTTCGACGCGGAGCGCGCCCTGAGCGCGGGGCTCGTCACGACCGTCGCCGACGACGTCGATGGTGCGACAGCACGGGTCGTTGCGAGCCTGCGGCTCGGCGCGCCCCGCGCGCTCGCGGCCGCGAAGCGGATCGTCCGCGGGCCGATCGACTTCGCGGAGCTGGAGGCGCTCTCGCGCGAGTTCTTCGCCGGCGACGACGCGCGCGAGGGAGTCGCCGCGTTCCTCGAGAAGCGCCCGCCGCGCTGGGCGGGCTGACGCGGCTTCCGCCGCCCCCGCGTCGAGTCGTCGGTTGACGCAGGCGGCGTGCGCTCCGCCCTCATCCGGCTCTACGCCTATGGCGAGCCGCCCGCGGCCACGTGACGCGGAGCTACCCCGTCGGCTTCACCACCAGCGCGCTCCCGCCGCCGCGCCGAACCGGCTCCGCGGCGGCCTCGAGGCGACCTCCGGCGAGGAAGTCGATCCCCGTCGCGGCGCCGATCTCGGCCGGGACGGCCCATGAGTGGCCGCGTGCGCGGAGCGCGGCCGTCTCGGGACGTGCCAGAAACTCGGCCTCGGGGCTCGAGGTCGCGCCGTTGCGCTGGCTCGCGCGCGGGTCGGCGAGCGCCTGCGGCAGCGTCATCCCGAGATCGAGACGGTCGACGAGGATCTGGAGGACGGTGGTGATGATCGTCGAGCCGCCCGGCGAACCGACCGCGAGCGCGGGCTTCCCATGGTTGAGGACGATCGTCGGCGAGATCGAGCTCCGCGGGCGCTTGTTCGCCTCGACGCGGTTCGGGTGGGTCGTCGAGTCGAAGTTGAAGTCCGTCAGCTCGTTGTTGAGCAGGAAGCCGTAGCCCGGCACGAGGAGGCCCGAGCCGCCGGTCGCCTCGATCGTGAACGTCCACGCGACGACGTTGCCGAACTTGTCGGCCGTCGTCAGGTGCGTCGTGGTACCGGCGCGCGTCTCGGTCACGGAGGCCTCCCCGCGGAAGCTGCGCGTGCCGTTGAACGGCGCGGGGTCGCCGGGCGGCACGGCGCCCGGAGCGGCGCGGTCGGTGATCGCGTTGCGCCGGGTGAGCGCGAAGTCCTTCGAGAGGAGGCCGCGCAGCGGGACCTGGACGAAGTCGGGGTCGGCGAGGAACGCGCCGCGGTCGGCGAACGCGTAGCGCGACGCCTCGAGGAAGAGGTGCAACGCCTGCTCGCGCGGCAGGTGCGCGAGGTCGTACCCCTCGAGGATGTTGAGCGCCTCACCGACTGTCGAGCCTCCACTCGACGGCGGCCCCATCCCGAACACGTGCAGCCCGCGGTAGGTCACCCGCGTCGGCGCGCGCTGCTTCACCTTGTAGGCGGTGAGGTCTGCCGTCGTCATCACGCCCGGCCGCCACGTGTGGTTCGCCGTCGGCGCGATCTGCGGGTGCGTCACCGTCTGGGCGATCGCGTTCGCGAGCGCGCCGCCGTAGAACGCGGGCGCGCCGCCCGTCGCGAGCAACTGATACGTCTTCGCGAGGTCGGGGTTGCGGAACGTCGTGCCGACGTCGTGCGGCGTCCCGTCCGGGTCGAGGTAGAGCGCGGCGGTCGCGGGCACGTCGTTGAAGTAGTCGAGGTTCTCCTGGGTCTGGTTGAAGAACGGCTGGTCGACCTGGAAGCCGTTCTGCGCCACCCTGATCGCCGGGGCGAGCGCCTTCGCGAGCGAAATCGTGCCCCAGCGCTTGAGCACCGTCGCCCACGCATCCACGGTCCCCGGGACGCCGACCGACATGCCGCTGTAGCGCGCGTCGTTGAACGGGAGTGCCCTGCCGTTCTCCCAGAACGACGTCGGGTTCATCGCCGCCGTCGCCTTCTCGCGGAAGTCGAGCGTGAACACGTGCGGATGGGCCGGGTGGCGGCGGTTCGCCTGGTAGAAGACCATGAAGCCGCCGCCGCCGACGCCGCACGAGAACGGCTCCGTGACGCCGAGCACCGCGGCTGCGGCGACCGCTGCGTCGATCGCGTTTCCGTCCTTGGCGAGGACGTCGATCGCGGCCTGCGAGGCGAGCCGCTCGACGCTGGCGGCGGCGCCGCCCGTTCCGGTCGAGGTCGGTGGATCGGACGCGGCGCGCGTGGGCGCCGACGACGCGATCGCCGCCGCGACGAGCGCAGCGAGCATTCCTGCGAGGAGCACGTGGAAGAGCCGTGAGCGCATGCGAGACCCCTTTCGTTGGGTGCCGCGCCACCCGCGTACCTGCGCCGCGGACCGCAGCCGCGCTCGGGTTCTAGGTCGGGGAGTCTACGAAATCGATACTTCGCGGCGGGCGGCGTCGAATGCGCGGACGCGAGCCGCGGCGCACGGCGAGGCGACGACCTCCTCACGCAGCATCGTGAACGTGACCTGGTCGCGGCGCTGCTCGCCCGGCCGCTTCGGCGGGAGCCGGCGCCGTAGCGTCGCCTCCTCGACGAAGCCGAGCTTGCGCGGGACGCGGATGCTCGCGACGTTGTCCGGGTCGATGTGGATGTGGACGCGGTCGACCTCGGGGAGCGCGAACGCGATCCGGGTCAGCGCCGCCGCCACTTCCGTCGCGTAGCCCTTTCCGACCTCGGCGGCGGAGATCCAGTAGCCGATCTCGAGCCCACCGTCCCCGACCCGCGGGTGCAGCCCGCTACCGCCGACGACCTCCGACTCGTCGGGCGTGAAGACGCCGTAGACGTAGTTCTGGTCGAGGTCGAACTGGCCCCGAAAGCTTCGGAGCAGGCCGATCTTCTCGTCGAGCGGCCGCGGCTCGTCGAGTGCCCACGGCATCCACGGGCGCAGGTGCTCGAGGCTCGCGTCGACCGCCCGCTTGAGGAGCGCCGCGTCGCGCGGCTCGTAGCAGCGCACGACGAGCCGCTCGGTTTCGATGCGGTACGGCGGGGTCAGCTTCGCCCGTGGACGCGGTCCGGGACGTCGATTGGCTCGTCAGTAGACCAGAAGGCGCCCCGCGGGCGCTCACGGTGCCGACTCCCGGACGAGGACGTGGTACGCGGTGCCGCCTGAGAGCGGGCTGCGCCGGGAAGAGGCTCTTCGCACGGCGAAACACTCGCCGGGACCGACGCCGGTGCCGTCGCGGCCGCCACGAGCGGTGCGGCGTTGTCCGAGTCGGTCGCCGCGGCACGTTTGCGATAGTCGTGGCCGTGTTCGACCACGTCACGATCCGCGTCTCAGACCGTGCAGCCTCTGAGCGGTTCTACGAGACGGTGCTGCGCACGCTCGGGATCGAGCCGACGCATCGGGACGACCAGGGCGCCGAGTGGGACGACTTCTCGCTCGCGGCGGCGACCGCCGACAGGCCGGTGACGCGGCGCCTGCACATCGGCTTCTTCGCACCGTCGCGCGCCGACGTCGACGAGTTCTGGCGCGTCGGCACGCAGGCCGGGTACCGCGACGACGGCGAGCCCGGGCCCCGCCCGCAGTACAGCGACGACTACTACGGCGCGTTCCTGCTCGACCCCGACGGCAACAGCGCCGAGGCAGTGCACCACGGAGGGCGGCGGCGGGCAGGTCACATCGATCACCTCTGGGTCCGCGTCGCCGACCTGCACGCATCGAAGCGGTTCTACGAGGCGGTCGGGTCGCACGCGGGTTTCCGCCTCCGGAACGACCGCGGCGATCGTGCTCAGTTCGCCGGCGAAGACGGGTCGTTCTCGGTCGTGGACGGCGAGCCGACCGAGCACGCGCACATGGCGTTCCCCGTAGCCGACAACGCCACCGTCGACGCGTTCCACGCCGCGGCGACCGGCGCGGGATACCGAGACGAAGGGGCGCCGGGCGAGCGGCCCGTCTACCACGCCGGCTACTACGGCGCGTTCGTGCTCGACCCCGACGGGAACAACGTCGAGCTCGTCAACCACAACCGCTGACGCGGCGGGGCGCTCTACGTGTCCGGGTCGACTTCGGTCGCCGCCTCGCGCTCCCTTCGCGCCCGCTCCGCCAGCTCGTCGGCGGCTCTCTGCTCCTCACTTGCGCGCTCCGACTGCTCCTGCGCGGCCACCTGCTCGCGCTTGGCCTTCGCGGCCTGTTCGTGCGCATCGGCCTCGGTCAGGTCGGCCCGTCGCGCGCGCTCGCGTGCCTCCGCGCGCTGAGCCGACGTCTCGGCCTCCTTCGTCCCCTGCTTGTCGGCGCTTCGGCGCCGGAGGAGGTAGACGAGCAGGAGGAGCAGGATCACGGCAACGACGACGATGATGATGATCACGGTGGTGCTCATGCCGCCATCGTAAGCTACTCGCGTGCGGGCCGCTCGTCTTCACGCACTCGGCGGGACGCCGCAGGTCGACGAGGTCGACGAGCCGGCGGGTGCGGGTGTCGCCGAGGTCACCGTCGCGCCGCTCAATCCGCTCGACGTCTCGATCGGGACGGGGCGCTTCTACGGCGGGTCGCCGGACCCGCCGTACGTGATCGGGTCAGAGGCGATCGGCGTCCTCGACGGGCGTCGCGTGTGGTTTCGCGGCAGCGCCACGGCGGCCGAGCGCGCCATGGTCGACCCGGCGCGCGCGGTCGACGTGCCGGAAGGGGTCGACGACGCCGTCGCCGCGGCGTGCGGCATCGCGGGTGTCACCGGCTGGCTCGCAGTGTCGTGGCGGGCGCCGGTGCGCGAGGACGACGTCGTGCTCGTGCTCGGTGCGAGCGGCACGGTGGGCGCGACGGCGCTCCAGGGTGCGAAGCTCCTCGGGGCGCGGCGGGTCGTCGGTGCGGCACGCCGTGTCGACGCGGTTCCGGCCGCCGCCGACGAGGCGGTCGAGCTCACGGCCGAGCTGCCCGAGGCGACGCTGATCGTCGACGCGCTGTGGGGCGAGCCGCTCGAACGCGCCGTCGCCGCGGCCGCACGCGGGGCCCGCATCGTCCATCTCGGGCAGTCGGCTGGGCCGACCGCGACCCTGCCGTCGGCCGCCGTGCGCGG
>DATHAE010000019.1:0-17439 GCA_035296805.1 Gaiellaceae bacterium
CCAGCAACGGTCTGCCATGTGCCTCGTCAACTACGCTCGCGGCCGGCAAGGCCTCGCCCCGCTGCGGGAGTCGCCGGAGATCTCCTCGTGGTCGGCCCTGAAGGCGGCGGACATCATCCGCTGCGACGACTTCGCGCACACTGCGTGCGGCAAGGCCGGCGATGCGCGCGCGCGCGCGGCGGGGTTCAACGGCGCCTTCGGCGAGAACCTCTTCCTCGGCCCCCAGGAGTACAAGACGGCGCTCGCCGCCGTCGACGGCTGGCTGAACTCGCCCACGCACCGCAACAACCTCTTCCGGGCGCAGTGGACGTCGCAGGGCATGGCCGTCCTGCACACGAACCACCTCGACGGGCAGGACGACGTCGCAGTGTGGGTCTCGCAGTTCGCGACGTAGGCCACGGCCCTCTCAGCCGCCTGCGGCGACGTATTCGGCCCTCCCGGCCTCCTTCAGCGCCGATCGCGCGGCCGCGAGCCGCGCCAGCGGGACTCGGAACGGCGAGCACGAGACGTAGTCGAGCCCGAGCCCGTGGCAGAAGTCGATCGAGGCCGCGTCGCCGCCATGCTCGCCGCAGATGCCGAGCTTGATCTCCGGCCGCGCCGCCCGGCCCCGCTCGACCGCGATCCGCATCAGCTCGCCGACGCCGTCCACGTCGAGCGTCTCGAACGGGTTCTGCGCCAGGACGCCGTCCTCGAGGTACGTCGTGAGGAACTTGCCCTCGGCGTCGTCGCGCGAGAACGCGAGCGCGGTCTGCGTGAGGTCGTTCGTGCCGAAGGAGAAGAACTGCGCCTGCTCGGCGATCTCGTCCGCGCGCAGCGCGGCGCGCGGCACCTCGATCATCGTCCCGACGAGGTACTCGACGCCCGGCGCCTCCTCGTCGAAGACGGCCACGGTCAACGCGTGCAGCCTCCGGAACTCCTCCGCGAATCCGACCAGCGGGTGCATGACCTCGACGAGCGGCGCGTCGCCGGTCCGCTCCTGCACCGCCTTCGCCGCCCGCGCGATCGCGCGCACCTGCATCTCGTAGATCTCCGGGTACATCAGCCCGAGCCGGCAGCCGCGCGTGCCGAGCATCGGGTTCGACTCGCGCAGCGAGCGGATCCGCGCCCGCATTCGGTCGTCGGCCGCGTCCTCCTCGTCCGGGAGGAACTCGTGCAGCGGCGGGTCGAGGAGGCGAATCGTCACCGGCAGGCCGGCCATCGCCTCGAACAGGCTCTCGAAGTCCGACTGCTGGAACGGGAGCAGCCGGTCGAGCGCCTCGCGCCGCCCCGCCTCGCCGTCGGCCATGATCATCCGCTGCACGACGGGGAGCCGCTCGTCGCCGAAGAACATGTGCTCGGTGCGGCAGAGGCCGATCCCCTCCGCCCCGAAGTCGCGCGCCCGCCGCGCGTCCTCGGCGTTGTCGGCGTTCGCGCGCACGCGCAGCCGCCGCGCCTCGTCGGCCCACTCGAGGATCGTCTCGAAGTCCTCGTTGATCTGCGGCGGCACGAGCGGGATCTCGCCGACGAAGACGCGGCCGGTGCCGCCGTCGATCGTGATCACCTCCCCCTCCGCGACCGTTGCGTCGCCGACCCGCGCGGTACGCGCGCGCTCGTCGATCGTCAGCGCCTCGCAGCCGGCGACGCACGGCTTGCCCATCCCCCGCGCGACGACAGCCGCGTGTGACGTCATCCCGCCGTGGACGGTGAGGATCCCCTCCGCGGCGATCATGCCGTGGATGTCGTCCGGCGTCGTCTCCCACCGGACGAGGATCACGGGGCCGCCCTTCGCCTGCTCGACCGCCGAGTCAGCATCGAGGACGATGCGGCCGCTGGCCGCGCCCGGGGACGCGTTCAGCCCGCGCGCCGCCTCGTCGAGCGCCGCGCCGGGGTCGATCATCGGGTGCAGAAGCTGGTCGAGCTGCGCGGGCTCGATCCGCGCGACCGCCTCCTCGCGCGCGATCAGCCCCTCCTCGACCATCGCCGCCGCGCAGCGGAGCGCCGCGGCCGCCGTCCGCTTCGCCGCGCGCGTCTGCAGCAGGTAGAGCGTGTCGTCTTCGACGGTGAACTCGATGTCCTGCATGTCGCGGTAGTGGTGCTCGAGGCGCTTGATCGTCTCGAGCAACTGCTCGTAGGCCTCCGGGAGCGTCTCGCGCATCGCCTCGACCGGCTGCGGCGTCCGGATTCCCGCGACGACGTCCTCGCCCTGCGCGTTCGCGAGGAACTCCCCGTAGACGGCGTTGTCGCCGGTGGAGGGGTTGCGCGTGAACGCGACGCCGGTGCCGGAGCGGTCGCCCTTGTTGCCGAAGACCATCTGGACGACGTTGACTGCTGTGCCGAGGTCGTCGGCGATCCCGTGGGCGCGCCGGTAGACCTGCGCGCGGGGCGTGTCCCACGAGTCGAACACGGCGCGGACGGCCCGGACGAGCTGCTCGCGCGCATCGGCGGGGAACGACGGGTACAGCTCCTTGTAGGTCGCGACGAGCCCCTTCAGGTCGTCGGCCGAGAGGTCGGTGTCCGCCTGTGCCCCGCGCTCCCGCTTCAGGCCGGCGAGCGCGCTCGCGAAGAGGTGGCCGTCGATCCCGTCGACCACCTCGCCGAACATCTGGATCAGGCGGCGGTAGGAGTCGTAGGCGAAGCGCGGGTTCTCCGTCTGCCGCGCGAGCCCCTCGACCGCCGCGTCGTTCAGCCCGAGGTTGAGGATCGTGTCCATCATCCCGGGCATCGAGACCGCCGCGCCGGAGCGGACCGACACGAGCAGCGGGTCGTCGTCGGAGCCGAACCTCTTGCCGGCCTTTGCCTCCAGGCGGCGGACGTGCTCGGCGACCTCCTCCTCGAGCCCCGTCGGCAGCTCGCGCGCCGCCATGTACGCGCGGCAGGCGTCGGTCGCGATCGTGAAACCGGCCGGGACGCGGACGCCGAGCTGCGTCATCTCCGCGAGGCCCACGCCCTTGCCGCCGCGCAGCTCGCGCCCGCCCTCGGACGGCTCGTCGAAGTCGTAGACGTACCTCGTCGGCGCCATCGCGCGGCAGATCCTACGGGCGTGCGCGGCGGCGGGCGCGGAACTCCGCCAGCCAGGCGAGCGCGCGCAGCGCGAACCAGAACGGCGTGAAGAGCCCGTAGAAGAGGACGAGCGCCGCGCCCAGCGCGGTGTACCACGTGGCCCAGCGCCACGCCGGGACCGGCGGCTTCGGCTTCACGCGGGCTGCGCGGCGCGCGCCTCCGCCGACCGCTGCTCGACGAGGCGTGTGATGCGGAGCGAGATCTCCTCGATCGAGAGCTCGGAGACCTCGAGCACCGGGCAGCCGAGCCGGCGGTGGATCTGGGCGGCGTACTCGAGCTCGTCGTAGATCTCGAGCAGGCTCGCGTAGCGGCGGTCGCCGCGCATCCAGCGGATCCGCTCCTCGCGGATCTCCGACAGCCGCTGCGCGTCGATCGTGAGCCCGACGACCTTCGCGGGGTCGAGCTCGAACAGCTCGGGCGGCGGCTCGATCCCCTTCACGAGCGGCACGTTCGCTGTCTTGTAGCCCAGGTAGCCGAGGTAGATCGAGAGCGGCGTCTTCGACGTGCGCGAGACGCCGACGAGGACGATGTCCGCCTCGTGCAAACCGTTCCCGACGCCGTCGTCGAACTTGACCGCGAACTCGATCGCGGTCATGCGCCGGAAGTACTGCTCGTCGAGCGGCGCCCGCGCGCGCGGCTGCATCCGCGCCGCTCGCCCCGAGACCTTCGCCACAGCGTCGAGCGGCTGCGCGAGCAGATCGCAGTAGTGGAGCCGCGCGCGGCGGCAGAAGGTGCGCATCGCCTCGCGCAGCTCCGGCTCGACGAGCGTGTAGACGACGACGGCCGCGCGGCCGCGCATCCGGTTCACCGCCAGCTGGAGGTCCTCGACCGACTCGACTCGGGGGTGACGGATCTCGAGGAACTCCTGCTCCGGGAACTGCGCCTCTAGCGCCTGGACGAGCCGCGCAGCCGTCTCCCCCGTCGCGTCGGAGATCACATGCAGCTCGACGGGCTGCGCGGCCGAACTCACGCGCGGCAGAAGTCGAGGGCCGTGCGCACGAAGACGTCGTGAGCGACCGGCAGCGCGGCCTCGTCGATCATGAACCGTGGGTGATGGTGCGGTGCCGCGTCCGCGCCGCCCGCGCCGACGATGAAGAAGCAGCCCGGGACGACCTGCTGGTACGCGGAGAAATCCTCGCCGCCCATCACCGGCTCGAGCTCCGTCAGCCGCTCGGGCTCCACGTTCCGGGCCACGAGCGCGGCGACGCCGGCGTCGTTCACCGTCGCCTCGTAGCCGCCGTCGTACGCGACCTCGGCCATGCAGCGATGAGCAGCGGCCACGCCGACGGCGATTCGCTCGATCGCGGCGCGGATCTGCGCCTGCACCTCCTGATCGAAGGTGCGCACGGTGCCGCCCAGCACGACCTGCTCGGGAACGATGTTGTCCGCGGTCCCGCCGGCGATCCGGGTCACGCTGACGACCGCGGGCAGGATCGCCTTCACCTCGCGCGAGACGATCTGCTGCAGGTTGACGACCACCTGCGCCGCGGCGACGACCGGGTCGACGGCGGCGTGCACCATCGCCGCGTGGCCGCCGGCGCCGCGGACGACAATCTCGAACGTGTCCGGCGCGGCCATGAACGGGCCGACCGGAACGGCCACGCGGCCCGACTCGACGAGCGAGAAGACATGCGCGCCGACGACGACGTCGACGCCGTCGAGCGCACCCGCCGCGATCAGGTCGCGCGCGCCGCCGGGCGGCAGCTCCTCCGCGTGCTGAAACAGGAAGCGCACCTCGCCGGCGAGCTCGTCGCGCCGCTCGACGAGCGTGCGCGCGACGCCGAGCAGGATCGCCGTGTGCGCGTCGTGGCCGCAGGCGTGCATGACGCCGGGGCGCGTCGAGGCGAACTCGAGCCCGGTCGCCTCCTCGATCGGGAGCGCGTCCAGGTCCGCGCGCAGCGCGAGCGTCGGCCCGTCGCCGTTCCGCAGGCGCGCGAGGACGCTCGTCGGCGTGGGGCGCGACAGCTCCAGCCCGCCGACCTCGCGCAACGTCTCCTCGACGAACCGCGAGGTCTCGTGCTCCTCGTAGGAGAGCTCCGGATTCGCGTGCAAGTGGCGCCGCCACCGGACGAGGTCGGTCGCGAGGTCGGACGCGATCACGGAAGTGACCCTAACGCGCGGCGCTACGCGTGCGGGAGCGCGAGTCGCATCCGCGTTCCGCCGCCGTCCGGGCGCTCCGCCGTCACCGTCCCGCCGTGCCGCTCCGCGACCTGCTTCACGATCGCCAGGCCGAGGCCGGATCCGGGAAGGCCGCGCGCCGACGGGGCACGGTAGAAGCGGTCGAAGACGTGGGGCATGTCTGCGTCGGGAATCCCCGGGCCACGGTCGCGCACGACCACCTCGCTGTCGGAGACGGCGACCTCGACGGTACCGTCGCGCGAGCTCCACTTCGCCGCGTTGTCGAGCAGGTTCGATACCGCGCGCTCGAGCTGTGCCGGAACGCCGCGCACCGTCGTCTCCTCCAGATCGACGTCGAACCGCACTCCGGGCGCGTTCCGCCGCGCGCGCTCGACCGCGTCCGCGACGAGCACGTCGAGGCGCACCTCCTCGGGATCGGGTGCCTGCTGCTCGCCCCGCGCGAGCTCGACCAGCTCCGCGACCAGCGTCGTCATCTCGTCGAGCTGCTCGACGACGTCGCTCAGCAGCCGCTCGCGCTCGCCCGCAGGGAGCTCGCGGTCGAGGGCCAGCACCTCGATGTTCGTGCGCAGGCTCGTGAGCGGGGTGCGCAGCTCGTGCGAGGCGTCGGCGACGAGCTGCCGTTGTGCGCGGCGGGAGCCCTCGAGCGCCTCCATCATCCGATTGAAGCTGCCGCCGAGGCGACTCAGCTCGTCGCGCCCGCGGTCGTCGAGCCGCGCCGTCAGGTCGCCGGTTTCGGTCACGTGCTCCGTCGCCTCGGTCAGCCGCCTGACGGGCGCGAGCGCCGCCCGCGCGACGAGGAGTCCGAGGCCGGTGGCGAGCCCGATCCCGGCGAGCACGACCGCGAGCAGGAGGTTCCGGACGCGGTGCAGCGTCGCGTCGACCTCCGCCAGCGACCGTGCCACCTGGACCGCGATGCCGCGCGTTCCGGTCTGGACCGACACGACGCGGACGTGTGTGTCGGCCACCGTCGCGTCGTTGAAGGCCGGGCCGCCGCCGCGCCTCGCCACGCCGATCGCCGGCCCCGGGGGCAGCTCCACGCGGTCGACGTACCGCTCGTCCACCGGCGTCGCGACGTTTCCGTCGGAGTCGACGTATTGAACGAAGCCGCCCGAGGCCGCGAACGGGCCGCGCGGGACGATCACGTGGATCCGTCCGTCCACGCCGAAGCCGCCGCCGAGCGGGATGCGCGCGATCGACGCGGCGCGCTCGCGCAGGGAGTCGTCGACCTGGCTCCGCAGCTCGCCGCGCACGATCAGGTAGACGAGCGGCGCGGCGAGCGCGATCGCGAGCGCCACGGCAGCGGCGCTGGCGACGGCGATGCGCGCGCTGAAGGTCATCTCAGGGCTCGCGGAGCGCGTAACCCACGCCGCGCACCGTGTAGATCAGCCGCGGCCGTCCGCCGGCCTCGGTCTTCCGACGTAGGTAGCCGATGTAGACGTCGAGCGAGTTCGACGAGAGCCCGAAGTCGTACCCCCACACGCGCTCGAAGATCAGCGACCGAGTCAGCACCTGTCGCGGGTTGCGGAGGAACAGCTCGAGCAGCGCGAACTCGGTCCGCGTCAGCTCGACCCGCTCGCCGCCGCGCCGAACGTCGCGCGTCGCGGGCTCGAGTTCGAGGTCGGCGAAGCGGAGCACCTCGGACTCCTCGCGGTCGGCTCGCCGCAGCAGCGCGCGGACGCGCGCGAACAGCTCGTCGAGCGCGAACGGCTTCACCACATAGTCGTCCGCGCCGGCATCGAGCCCGGCGACGCGATCCTCGACCTCCGCGCGCGCGGTCAGCATCAGGATCGGCGTCCTGTCTCCCGCCTCGCGAAGGCGCCGCGCGACCTCGAGGCCGTCGAGGCCGGGCATGAGGACGTCGAGGACGATCGCGTCGGGCGCGACCGGGTCGGCGGCGATGCGCTGCAACGCGTCCTGGCCGTCGGTCGCGAGCTCGACCTCGTACCCCTCGAGTGCGAGCGCCCGGCGGAGCGAATCGCGAAGCGCGCGCTCGTCGTCGACGACGAGGATGCGCGGAGCGGCCACCGCTACGGGCGCGTGACCGTCAGCGCGAACGCCGTCTTCGCGACCGAGACCGGACGCGTGACGCGGACGCGGACGGTGCGGAGCCCGCAGACGGTCGCGGACGCCGTCGCCCTGCCACCGGCGAGCCGGGTGCCCGTCGAACGCAAGATGGCGACGGTGCCCTTCCCGCGCAGCGTCGCGCGCACCGTTCCGTCGAGCGGTGTCGCGACGGTGTACGTGCGCGACGCGCCGGAGCCTGTGTAGCGGAGGATCTGCGCGGCGGCCCACGGGTTCAGGACGTCCTGCTCGAGCGCGGCGAGCGCGGCTTCGTCGGGGTACAGGAGCTGGTCGACGATGTCCCACGGCGTCTCCGTGCGGCCGAGCTTCCGCTCGTTGAGGACACGATAGGCCTCTGCAAATCCCTCGCCGGGGTTCCGCCTGTAGGAGTCCGTCTCGTTGCCCGGCGACAGGACGCCGCTCTCGGTGCGCAGGCAGACGTGACTCGCCGTCGACCAGCGCTTCGTCCCGTAGTCGATCGCCCGCCACGGGTTGTTCGCGCGGTTCGCGGCGATGTGGTGGCCGTACTCGTGCGCGACGATCGACTCGGCGGGCGGGTCGCCCTCGTTGTCCTGGCCCGGCGCGTAGAGCGCTGCGTGCGCGGCGTCGTAGCAGGCGAGCGCCGAGAAGCCACACGTTCCGCGGATCTCTCGCGGCGGCACGAGGTAGATCCGGACGCGCGTCAGCTCGGCGCCGTGGACGAGCGACGCGGCGAACTCGGCCCACCGTTGCGCCACGGCGTCGTCGACGGGGTACGCCGTCGAGGCGAAGATCATCACGGGCTCGCCGGTCGAGGCGGTGTAAGTCCCGCCCCAGAAGGCCGAGGCCTGCACCGTCCTGGTCGAGACCGCGGAGTCCCGGATCGGACCCGAGTAGGCGAGATCGGCCGGCGTCGGCGCCTCGAGCCGGGGGGTCGGCGTCCCTCCGGCCCCAGCTGCGAGCGCAGCGGCCGTCGCGACGGCGAGCGTCAGGATGAGGACTCGCACCGACACAGCCTGCCATGACCGACTGAGAGCCGCGTAAGAGTCCATACGGTCTCAACGAAGCTCTAACGCGGCTCTCAGGGCGCTCTCAGCCGCGGACGGTTCGATGGGGCGGTCACAAGCGAGAAAGGATTCCGATGAGCAGAAATGTGAACCGCGTCGCCGCCGTCCTCACTGCGGGAGCGATCGCCGCGGGCGGCGCGACCGCGGGCTACCTCGGCCGCGGGGCCGCGGACGAGACATCCTCGGCGACCCCGATGCGGACGGTCGCAGGCACGAGCACGTCGCAACCCGCAGCGGCGCAGTCGACGCTGTCGGTCAGCCAGCTGTACCGCAGCGTCCGAAGCGGCGTCGTCGAGGTGATCGCGAGCGAGCAGGCGGCGGACTCGCCGTTTCCGGGCGGCGGATCGGGAGAGGCCACAGCCCAGGGCTCCGGCTTCGTCTACGACTCCACGGGGCGCGTGATCACGAACCAGCACGTCGTCGACGGCGCGACGAGCGTCTCCGTGCGCTTCGCGAGCGGCCAGACCGTCCACGCGGAGATCGTGGGCACCGACCCGTCGACCGACGTCGCCGTATTGAAGGTCGATGCGCTGCCGTCGTCGGCGAAGCCGCTCGCCCTCGGCGACTCGGACGCGGTCGAGGTCGGCGACGGCGTGGTCGCGATCGGCAGCCCCTTCGGCCTCACGGGAACGGTCACGAGCGGGATCGTCAGCGCTCTCGGCCGCGAGATCGATTCCCCGAACAACTACGCGATCGAGGGAGCGATCCAGACGGACGCGGCGATCAATCACGGCAACTCCGGCGGCCCGCTCTTCGACATGCACGGCCGCGTGATCGGCGTCAACGCGCAGATCAAGAGCGATTCGGGCGGCAACGACGGCGTCGGGTTCGCGATCCCGTCCTCGACCGTCCGCTCGATCGCGACGCGCCTGATCCAGAACGGCTCGGTGCGGCACGCGTACCTCGGCGTCTCGCTGGCCACCGCCGACACGGGCGGCGCTCACATCTCGACCGTCGCCTCGGGCACGCCGGCCGCCGCAGCAGGTCTCCGCGGATCCGACGTGGTGACGGCGGTCGACGGGAAGAAGATCGCCTCGTCGCAGGAGCTGCGCCTCGCGATCGACAACCACGAGCCGGGCGACCGGATCGAGCTGCGCGTCCGCCGCGCGGGCGAGACGAACACGTTCACGGTGACGCTCGGCACCCGCCCCGCAGCCTGATTTCCACAACCGGCGGATCCGGCCGTGTCCGAGGGACAGTCTCGAGGACGCGACCGGATCCGCCGCGTCCCTTCCGCCTCGGCAGAGCTAGCGGCGCCGTCGGGATCGCGCTGGTAGGTTCGCGCCGCCGTGCCTGGTTCCGTCGACCGCTGGCAGGAGTTCGCGTTCGAGAGCGAAGCCCTCCGCGGCAACCCGCTCGGAGATCCGCACGTGCGTCCCCTGTACGTGTGGACGCCCTCCTCCTACGACGAGGCGTCGGACCGCCGGTATCCGTCCGTCTACGTGATCCAGGGGATGACCGGGATCGCCCGCGCGTGGTTCAACGTGCGGCCGTTCGAGCGCTCGTACCCGGAGCTCGTGTCGGAGCTCTCACCCGAGGCGATCGTCGTCCTCGTCGACGCGTTCACCGCCTTCGGCGGCTCGCAGTTCCTCGATTCGCCGGCGATCGGCCGCTACCACACGTACCTCTGCGACGAGATCGTGCCCTGGATCGATGCGCGCTTCCGAACGCTCGCATCCGCCGAGCACCGTGGCATCCAGGGGAAGTCGTCCGGCGGGTACGGGGCGATGATCACGCCGATGCTGCGGCCCGACCTCTTCGGCGCGCTTGCGACACATGCGGGCGACGCGCTCTTCGAGGTCTGCTACGCACTCGAGTTTGCCCCCGCCGCGCGGGCCTTGCGCGACGGGCACGACTCGTCGTTCGAGCGTTTCTGGGCCGACTTCCGCTCCGGCCGGCCGGTCCTGGCGGACAGGGACGACCCGATCCTCGTGAACACGTACGCGATGGCGGCCGCCTACTCCGCGCGCGAGGACGGGACGGTCGAGCTCCCGTTCGAGGTCGAGACGGGCGCGCAGAAGCCGGAGGTGTTCGCACGGTGGCTCGAATGGGACCCGGTCCGACGAGCGCGCCGGCCCGAGGTTGCCGACGCGCTGCGCGCGATGCGCGGGATCTGGATCGACAGCGGCCGCAGCGACGAGTACTACCTCGACCTGGGCGCGACGGCGTTCCGCCGCGCGCTCGACGAGATCGGCGTTCCCGACGAGGTCATTCGGTTCGAGCTCTTCGACGGCCGCCACGGAGGAATCGCGTGGCGGTACCCGCTCTCCCTCGCCTGGCTCGTCGAGCGCCTCGCGCCGTAACGCGAGTCCCGCTCGACGGTTGAGCGCGGGTGCGCGGCGCGCGGGGACGAGCCCGCAACCTCGCTCAACGTGGTACGTGGTCCAGGGCCGGTGGGACCCACCACCCGCCCCCCACCCTGGGTGGGGCGGGCCGAGACGAGGGCCGAACAGCCCTGAAGATGCCACAGTCGAAGTCACGGAACTGCCACAAGACAGTGCAATTTGTGTCAATTCTCGCCCGCCCGTATCGTCGCGTCGTGGCGCGGATCGGGAACATCACGTTCGCGGCGGCAGAGCCGGTTGCGCTCGCCGCGTTCTGGGCAGCGGCAACCGGCTATGTGCCGGTCGAGCTTCCGCCTGAGGTTCTGGAGCCGATCCAGCGCGACATCGACGAAGGGAAGCTCGACGCGAGCGCGTGGGCGATGCTCGTCGACCCGGTCGGCCATGGTCCGCGGCTCCTCTTCCAGCGGCGCCCGAAGAGCGACCCGAGCGACATCCCGATCCACCTCGACCTGAGCGCCGAGGATCGCGACGCCGAGGTCGAGCGCCTCGTGGGGCTCGGGGCGACGGTCGTCGATACGAGGTCTCACACGATCGGCGGCTTCACCGAGACTTGGACGGTGATGCGCGACCCCGAGGGAAACGGCTTCTGCGTGCAGTGATCACGGGCGGCGCGCCGGCCGCTCCATGAGCTTGTAGCTCGGCGCGTCGAACCCGAGCTTCCGGTAGAGCTCGTGCGCGTCCTCGGTGTGCAGGATCCAGCGCCGCTCCGAGAGCGGGCCTCTGTCGATCATCTCGCGCACGAGCTCGACGCCGAGGCCGCGCCCGCGGTACTCGGGGAGAACGTAGACGTCGCCCAGGTAGACGAACGAGACACCGTCGCCCGCGGCGCGGCAGAACCCGACCTGCCGCCCGTCGTGGTACAGGCCGACGACACGCACCGCCTCGCGCACGAGCCGCGCCTGCACCTCGCGCGCGCGCCCGCGCGCCCAGTACGCGTGCTCCGAGAGGAACCGGTGCACCTCGGCGACATCGACGCGAACCGGGTCGTCGTCCAGCTCGAGGCCGTCCCCGAGGTCGTGCTTCACGCCGACAGCGTGCGCAGACGGAACCCTCCGTGCTCCTCGTACGACGAGGTGACGACGGCGAGCGCCTCGCGCCGCGCGCGCCCCGAGAGCCCCGCCGCGTGGGCAGCGGCGAGTGGAGTGGAGAGCAGCTGCTCGATCCCCGCGACGCCTTCGGCCGAGAGTCGAAGCGCGCCCGTGGAGTGCTCGGCGCAAACGGCCCCGCCTGCGCGCGCCGAGAACCCGACGAGGCCCCCGGAGCCGCCGCACTCGACGCAGCTCGTGACATGCGGAAGGTACCCCGAGAGCCACAGCAGCTTGAGCTGGAACGACAACACGAGCGGGTCGAGCGCCGGCCGATCCGGGTCCAACACCGGCGCCTCGTCCAGCAGGTCGAGGAACCGCGCGAGCGCCCCGAACGCCCGCTGGTTCGCCTCGGGCTCCCCGAACAGACGCAGCATCGCCTCCGCGGCGATGAGCCCGCCGCCGAGGCGGTACGGCTCCTCTCGCGCCGCATGGTGGGACCGCACGAGCGCCGCACCCGTGACCGTCTGCAGCTCGCCCGTGCCTTCGTGGAGCATCAGCTCGACGTGTGACAGCGGCTCGAGCCGCGCGCCGAAGCGCGACTTCGTCTTCCGCACCCCCTTCGCGATCGCGCCCACGCGGCCGCGCCGCGCCGAGTACAGGTGGAGGATGCGGTCGGCCTCGGAGAAGCGCAGGGAGCGGAGGACGATCGCCTCGGTCTTGTACGTCCGCCCGGCCATTCGGGCCAGTCTAGAGTCGGGAACGGGGGAATCTCCGGCGCGCCCTTCTGCGTTACAACCGGTGATGCCGAGAATTCGGATGTACACCACGCGCTGGTGCGGCTACTGCGTCCGCGCGAAGGCCCTGCTCGACTCGAAGGGTCTCGCGTACGACGAGGTGTACATGGACGACGATCCCGCCTTCCGGTCGAAGCTCCGTGACGTGACCGGCGGCTGGACGGTCCCGCAGATCGTGATCGACGACGAGCCGATCGGCGGCTACACCGAGCTCTGGCGGCTCGACCGAGAAGGCCGGCTCGACGCGCTCCTCGCGGCGTAGGCTCGGTCAACGGCGTACCTGGCAGCGCGGGCAGTACCACGTGCCGCGGCCGGCGGCGCGAATCTTCTCGATCGGCGTCCCGCACCGGTCGCACGGCTCGCCGGCCCGGCCGTAGACCTTGAACTCGTCCTGCATCCCGCCGCTTGAGCCGTCCGGCAGCGCGTAGTCGCGGAGTGTCGAGCCCTGTCGCGCGATCCCCGCTTCGAGGGCGCGCCTGATCCCGCGGTGGAGCGCGCGAAGCTCCTCGTGCGTGAGGTCGCGCGCAGCCGTGAGCGGGTGGATTCGCGCGCGCCACAGCGCCTCGTCGGCGTAGATGTTCCCGATTCCCGCAACGGTGCGCTGGTCGAGGATCGCCGCCTTGACCGGCGCGCGCCGGGTCGCGAGCCGCTCGGCGAGGTCGCGCGCACGGAACGTCGCCTCGAGCGGCTCGCTGCCGACGCGCGCGTCGACGTACTCGTCGACCTCGGGGGCCTCGAGCAGGAGCCACGTGCCGAACCTCCGCACGTCACGATAGGCAACGTCCGATCCGTCGTCTAACGTGGCAACCGCGCGTCTGTGGGGATCGTCCGGGAGAGTCCCCCCGGGCGCGTGACGCAGAGACCCCGTCATCCGGAGGTGAATCAGGAGAGCCCGTCCCGAATCGAACCGAACAACCAGATACTTGCCGCGACGGCCGACCTCGCGCACGACCTCGCCCTCGAGAGCCTGCGCCACCTCAGCGGCGGCGAACGGCCGCGTGAGCCGCTCGTCCGAGATCTCGACGTGCTCGAGTCGCCTCCCCTCGAGCACCGGTGCGAGCCGGCGGCGAACGGTCTCGACCTCCGGCAGCTCGGGCACGGCGGAACGGTAGCGGCGCTACGACACGACCTCGAGGAGGACGCCTCGATTCTGCGAAGGCTCCTCCCCGACCTCGTACGCCGCGAGCACCTGCACTGTCGCGTCGGCGGCGGACGCGTCGTCCCGCGCGTGCACCTCGGCGAGGGGGTCGCCCCGCGCGACGAGGTCGCCCCGCTTGCGCAGGCACACGACTCCGACTGCGGGATCGACGACGTCGTCCTTTGTCCGGCGGCCCGCGCCGAGGCGGAGCGCCGCGTTCCCGATGTCGATCGCGCCGAGGCGGGTGATGCTGCCGCTCGCCTGAGCCTCGACCACGCGGACGACCGGCGCCTGCTCGAGCGCGGACTCGTCGACGGTGCCGCCCTGCGCGTCGATCCAGCGGCGCCAGGCGCGCTCGGCCGACCCGTCGCCGACGGCCCGTTCCGCGCGGCGACCGCCCTCGCCTTCGTCGATTCCGAGGTCGGAGAGCGCGAGGAGGCGCGCCGACGCCGTGAGCACGAGTTCCGTCAGGTCGAGCGGCCCGTCGCCCCGCAGCGTCGCGAGGGCCTCGCGCACCTCGACCGCGTTGCCGACTGCTGCGCCGAGCGGCTGGTCCATGTCGGTCAACAGGCAGACGACCTCGCGCTCCGCGCGTTGGCCCAGCTCGATCATCGTCTCGGCGAGCCGGCGCGCGTCCTCGATCGTCTTCATGAACGCGCCGTCGCCGACCTTGACGTCGAGGACGATCGCCTGCGCGCCGGCCGCCAGCTTCTTCGACATGATCGAGGCCGCGATGAGCGACAGCTGGTCCACCGTCGCCGTCACGTCGCGGAGCGCGTACAGCAGCTTGTCCGCCGGAACGAGGTCGTCCGTCTGGCCGATGATCGCCAGCCCGACTTCGCGCACCTGCGCGACGAACTCGTCCGTCGCCAGGTCGATCCGGTAACCCGGGATCGACTCCAGCTTGTCGAGCGTGCCGCCGGTGTGGCCGAGCCCGCGCCCGCTCATCTTCGCGAACGGAACGCCGCATGCGGCGACGATCGGGCCGACGGCAAGCGACGTCTTGTCGCCGACGCCCCCGGTCGAATGCTTGTCGACGACCTTCCGCCCGAGCGCGGTGCCGAGGTCGATCGTCTCGCCGCTGCGAATCATCGCGTCGGTCAGCGCGAACGTCTCCCGCGGCGAGAGGCCGCGGAAGTACACGGCCATCGCGAATGCCGCCATCTGGTAGTCGGGGACGTCGCCGCGCGCGTAGCCGAGGACGAGCTCGGCGATCTCGTCCTGAGCGAGCTCCTCGCCGTCGCGCTTCCGCCGGATCAGCTCCGCGGGGCGAATCACTTGCGCGCGACGAACACCGACGACCGCGCGTGCATGACGAACGGCAGCTCCATGTCCTTTGGAACTTCACCCGCGCCCAGGGAGAGCGAGTCGCGGTACGCGACGAGCTTCGCGCGATCGCGGACGATCACCGTGGCGTCGATGTCGCGCTGCTCGACGCGGGCGAAGTGCCGCCGGAGGTGCTCCTCGCCGTTCTCGCGGCTGAACGTCGACTCGAAGCCGCCGCGGTACGAGATGAGCTCCCGCAGCTCGCGCAGGTGGTCGGCGGAGTTCGTGACGGCGACGAGCGCCCCTCCCGGCGCGACCACGCGCTCGATCTCGGCGAGCGCCCGGTCGAGATCTGGCACGTGGTAGAGCATCCAGGCGGCGACGACCGCGTCGAACGACTCATCGCCGAACGGAAGCGCCTGGACGTCGCCGACCTGAGCCTCGACCCCGCGCGTCCGCGCGAGCTCGACCATCCGCGGCGAGGTGTCGACGAACCGAACCTCCGCGCCCAGCTCACGCTGCATCCGTTCAGCCAGCTCGCCTGGCCCGCCGCCGACCTCGAGCACGCGCCGCGGGGCCAGCTCGGCCAGCGCCTCCCACACCGCCTCGCGCGCGTCCGGCCCCTCCTTCTCCTCGTACAGCGCCTGGCGGGCGCGCAGGTTGTCCTCGCGCTCGTACTGGTCACGGACGAGCTCGGGATCGTTCACGGGCATGCCCGCGGCTCCTCGGCGACGAAGATCGAAGATCGACGCGCGCACGCACTCCTCCACGTCGCCGCGCGTCGGGAACTCGACCCGCCCGTCGACGTCCTCGCGCGCGAGGCGCGCGAAGTGGCGGCCGAGCAGCTCCTCGCCGTTCTCGATCGTGAACGTCGAGGCGACGGCCCGCTCCCGCCGAGCCGGCGCAGCTCCTCGAGGTGGAACGACGAGTTCGTGACGGCCACGAGCCGCCCGCCGGGGCGGAGCACGCGCGCGAGCTCGGCGAGCGCGCGCTCGAGATGCGGCACGTGGTCGAGCATCCAGGCGGCGACCGCGCACTCGAACTCGCCGCCTGGGAACGGCTGCTCCTGGACGTCGCCGACGCGCGCGTCGACGTCTCGCTCGCGCGCCAGCTCGACCATCCACGGCGAGAGGTCGAGCGCGACCACCTCGGCGCCCGTTTCGCGCGCGATCCACTCAGCCAGGTCACCCCATCCGCAGCCGACCTCGAGCACCCGCCGCGGCCGGACCGACGCAACCGCGGCCACGGCGAGCGCACGCGGATCGACTCCGGTCGTCCGCGGGGTGTGCGCCGCGGCACGCCGTCGCAGACGCGTCTCGTCGGCGTACTCCGCCGCGACGAGCGTCGGGTCGTCCAGCCGCATCAAGGGGCGACGATCGGCGTCCCGGCGCTCGCGGCGCCGGCTTGCCGCCGAGCCAGGCGTTGACCGTCGCGCCGACGTCGGCGAACTCGCCCGTGTGCACCTGTCCGCGCGCGTTCCGTCCCTCCGCGTACGCGAGCAGCAGGGCGTGCTCGCGCGAGTGGTCGGTCGACGGCGTGGTGGGATCGCAGCCGTGGTCGGACGTGAGGATGATCAGGTCGCCCTCGCGCAGCGCGTCGAGCAGGTCGGGCAGCCGCCGGTCGAAGTCCTGCAGGCAGCGGTGGAAGTTGACCGGGTCGTTGCGGTGGCCCCAGAGCATGTCCGTCTCGACCAGGTTCGTGAACACGAAGCCGCCGTCCACCTCGCGCAGCAGCTCCTCCGTCCGGTTGATTCCCTCGACGTTCGACTTCGTCGGGAAGGAGTCGTCGATGTCGCAGCCGGCGAAGATGTCCGAGATCTTGCCGACGCCGTAGACCCTGTGGCCCGCGTCCCGCACCAGCGAGAGGTAGTTCGGCCGGCGCGGCTCGAGCGAGAAGTCGTGGCGGTCCGTCGTCCGCACGTAGTCGCCCGGCTCGCCGACGAACGGCCGCGCGATCACGCGGCCGACCGCGTGCTTCCCGGTCAGGAGGCCGCGCGCGGAGCGGCACGCGTCGTAGAGCTCCTCGAGCGGCACCGTCTCCTCGTGGGCCGCGATCTGGAACACCGAGTCGGCCGACGTGTAGACGATCCACTTGCCGGTCTTCTGGTGCTCCTCGCCGAGCTCCTGGATGATCTCCGTCCCCGACGCCGCCCTGTTGCCGATCACGCCGCGGCCGGTGGCGTGCATGAACGGGTCGATCACGTCGTGCGGGAACCCGTGCGGGTAGGTCGGCATCGGCGTCGATGTGACGACGCCCATCAGCTCCCAGTGCCCGGTCGTCGTGTCCTTGCCCTTCGACCGCTCGAGCAGCCGGCCGGCGACGGCAGGCGCCCCCGGCTGCGGCAGGCACCCCTCGAGCGGCTCGACGTTTCCGAGCCCGAGCGCCTCGAGCGCGGGCAGGTCGAGCCCCCGGACGGCGCGGGCGACGTTGCCGAGCGTGTCGGAGCCCTCGTCGCCGTACTCGGCGGCGTCGGGGAGCTCACCTGCCCCGACGGCGTCGAGGACGATCACGCAGGCGCGGGGCACCGGGCTATTGTAGGAGCCGTGGAAACGGTCCTCGGCCTGATCGGCCTCGCGGTCTTCA
>DATHAE010000020.1:0-4810 GCA_035296805.1 Gaiellaceae bacterium
CGAGGCGACGAAGTGCACCGGCCTGGTGAACCACCTGTTGAGGGATCGATCAAGTCGCGCCTCCACCCCGACAATCGAGGCATGAACCTTCATCTCGAATTCCGTGTCTTCCGCGCACTCGGCGGTTCGCAGTGATCGCGCACCTGAGGCGGGACGCAGTCGTGGCGTACGGCGAGCGCCGGTGCCTCCTCCACGGCGTCGACCCCGGCGGCGTGCTGGGGGCGCGCGCGTATCTCGAAGACGCCGCCACGGGCGAGCGGCTCTCGATCGGCCTGGACGAGCTCCTGGCGCGCAGCCACGGCGGCGAGCTTCACACGACCCCAACATCACCGTCCTAGCCCACCGACTAGGGTGGACTGCCCGGTGGGGTCCCTAACCCCCCAGTGGTCGCTTGCCGGGACCCCACCGGCCACAGATAAGACGCCCGAACGGCGCCGCGGTTAGCGGCGGCGAGGCGTCAGCCTTCGAGGCGCTTGTAGAGCCGGTCGATCATCTCCGGCATCGCCTCGAGGCGGTCGGTGATCACGCGCACGCGGTACTCGCGGAAGTGGTCGGCCTCGACACCGAGCGCCCGGGCAAGCTGCTCCACGACCTGGTTCGACGGCACGGGGCGGTTCCCGTGCACGAGGTGGTTGAGGTAGCCGGCGGAGAGCCCCGTCTTTGCGGCGAGCGCGCGGTAGGTGATGCCCCCCTCGTTCATCAGCCGCTCGACCGCCTGCCCGAACGGCTCCGGGCTGTATCTGCGCCTCCGTGCCACGCCTACGTGTTCAGCCCGGGCAAGGCCGAGGGTGGTTCCTGGCGCCGTGTCTGGGTCGTCATCCGGGAGGGCGGGAGTTGCCGACAACCATCTAGGTCTCCGTGCCCAAATCGGCAACGTTCACACGTCGGTCGGCGCCGGTCGCCCGGTCGCGCACGTCGACCGCGCCGTCCTCGAGGCTCTTCCTCCCGACGGTGACGCGCAGCGGGATCCCGATCAGGTCGGCGTCCGCGAACTTCTCCCCCGCGCGGGCGTCGGCGCGGTCGTCGAGCAGGACGTCGCGGCCTGCGGCGGCGAACGCCGCCGCCGCCTGGTCGGCGATCGACTCGCCGCCGGGGAGCGCGACGATGTGGACGTCGTACGGGGCGATCGACGCCGGCCATACGATCCCGTTCTCGTCGTGGCTCTGCTCCACGACGGCGGCCATCACGCGCCCAGGGCCGATCCCGTACGAGCCCATGACCAGCGGCTTCTCCTGCCCGTCGTCGTCCAGGAACCGCGCATTCAGCGGCTCCGAGTAGCGAGTGTCGAGCTTGAAGATGTGGCCGACCTCGATCGCCGTCTCGAAGCGAAGCGCGCCGCCGCACGTCGGGCAGCGGTCGCCCTCGCGCGGGACGCGGATGTCCGCGAAGCGCGCCTGGAAGTCGCGCCGCTGCTCGACGCCGCGCAGGTGGGCGCCGGTGCGGTTCGCGCCGGCGACGAACTGGCCGTCGCGGAGCGTCTCGTCGGCGATCACCTCGCCGTCGAAGCCGATCGGGCCGAGCGAGCCGGGGTCGGCCCCGAACGCCGAGCGGATCTCGTCGTCCGTGGCCGGGCGCACGTCCTCGCCGACCGCGGCCAACAGCTTCGCCTCCTCGAGCCGGTCGTCGCCGCGCACGAGCGCCAGGACGACGGTGCCGTCGCGCTTCACGACGGGCATCGCCTTCGAGGTCGCCGCCGGGTCGATCCCGAGGAACTCCGCCAGCGCGTCGATCGTCGCGATTCCCGGCGTCTCGACCTCCTCCGGCGAGTCGAGCGGCGGCGGAAACTCGGGCGCACGCGGGATCGCGCGCGCGATCTCGAGATCGGCTGCGAAGTCGCCGTTCTCGCAGGTCACGAGGGTGTTCTCGCCCGAGCCGGCCGGCGCGAGGAAGTCGAACGACGCGCTCCCGCCCATCATCCCGGACTCGGCCGCGACGGCCGAGTAGCGCAGCCCACAGCGCTCGAACATGCGGTCATAGGCGCGCCAGTGCTTCTGAAAGCTGACCTCTTGCGCCTCGGCGTCGCGATCGAACGAGTACGCATCCTTCATGACGAACTCGCGCACGCGGATCAGCCCGGCGCGCGGCCGCGGCTCGTCGCGGCCCTTGGTCTGGAAGTGGTAGAGGATCTGCGGCAGCTGCCGGTAGCTCTGGAGCTCGAGCGCGTGGAAGGTGAAGGTCTCCTCGTGCGTGATCGGGAGCACGAACCGGCGCCCGTTGCGGTCCTCGAGCTTGAACAGCTCGGGGCTCCCGTAGCGGCCGGTCTGCTCCCAGAGCTCCGCGGGGGTCAGCACCGAGGCGAACATCTCCTGGCCGCCGATCGCGTCCATCTCTTCGCGGATGATCTGCTCGATCCTGCGGTGCACGCGCCACCCGAGCGGCAGGAACGTCCAGACGCCCGCGCTGACCTGGCGGATGAAGCCGCCGCGCACGAGCAGCTTGTGGCTGACCGCCTCGGCGTCGGCCGGCGCGTCGCGGAGGGTAGGCAGGAAGAGCTGGGACGCCCGGGCGATCATCGTTGCGCCGGAGGCTAGTCGCCCAGCGGGATCGCGGACGCCTCGGCCATCGCCAGGGCGGCCGGCTTCGCCATCTTCAGCCGCTTCGGACGATGCATTCCGCCCTCGATCCAGCGGTCGATCTCGTGGAACAGCTCCTCCACGAGGATGTCGCTCGAGACCTTCTTCAACACGCGGCCGTGCGCGTACACGAAGCCGACGTCGCGGCCGCCGGCGATCCCGAAGTCGGCATCGCCGCTCTCGCCGGGCCCGTTGACCGCGCAGCCGAGGACGGCGACCTCGAAGTGGTCGGGATACGACTGCAGCCGCTCCTCGACCCGCTCGGCGAGCTGTTGGACGCCGACGTTGTCGCGGCCGCAGCTCGGGCAGGCGATCAGGACCGGGCCGCGCTGCCGCAGGCCGAGCGACCTGAGGATCTCCCAGGCCACCTTCACCTCCTCGACGGGGTCGGCGGTGAGGGAGACGCGGATCGTGTCGCCGATCCCGTCCACGAGCAGCGCGCCGATCCCGACTGCGCTCTTGATCGAGCCCGTGAACGGTGGCCCCGCCTCGGTGACACCGAGGTGGAGCGGATACGGGACGCGCTCCGAGAGCATCCGGTAGGCGCGGATCATCGTCGGCACGTGGCTCGACTTGACGCTGATCTTGAAGTCGCGGTAGTCGAGCCGCTCGAGCAGCCGCACCTCCTCGAGAGCCGCCTCGACGAGCGCCTCGGCCTGGTCGCGTTGCGCGAGCTCCTCCAGGTGGCGCGGGAGCGAGCCCGAGTTGGCGCCGATCCGCATCGGGATCCGCTTCGCCTTGGCCGCGCGCACGACCTGCTCGACCTTGTCGTCCCCGCCGATGTTGCCGGGGTTGATCCGAACCGCGGCGACGCCTGCATCGATCGCGCGCAGCGCCAGGCTCGCGTTGAAGTGGATGTCCGCGATCACCGGGAGCGGGCTGAAGCGGACGATCTTCTGGAGCGCGTCGGCGTCCTCGATCTTCGGGACGGCGACGCGGACGACCTCGCAGCCGGCGCTCGCGAGCGCCGCGATCTGCGCCGTCGTCGCCGGGACGTCGTGCGTCTTCGTGAGCGTCATCGACTGAACGACGACCGGAGCGCCGCCGCCGATGCGGACGCCGCCGACGCGCACCGAGCGTTCGCTGGCCACGCGGCCATCGTAGCCGCGGGGTTGTAGCAACCGGTCATGATCGGCCTGTGCAGGCGGTCGCGCCGGCGGTGCGTTTCCGCCTCGAATTGGGCGCGCTCGTGGCGCTCGGCTCGTGGGGCTTCTCCGTCGGCGACGGCGCCGTCTCGCCGCTGGTTGCTCGCGGGGCGCGTTCGCCCTCCTCGCGCTCGTGGACGGCGTCGTCGTGCGGCGCGGCGAGCCCTAGCCGGCGCCGCCGAAGAGATCGTTCCGGAGGCCCAGGTAGAGGAGCAGCGCGAACAGTGCGAACCCGAAGGCCGCGAAGCGCATGTAGACGGCCTGCGAGAAGGCCCGGCCGCGGAGGCGCTCCGCGATCGACATCACGATGTGACCGCCGTCGAGCGGGAGCACCGGGAGCAGGTTCAGGAGCGCGAGCGCGAGGCTGATCAGGCCCATCACGGAGAGGAAGTCGCGCAGACCCTGCTTGAAGGCCGCCGACGAGACGCGAACGATGCCGACGGAGCTCGAGATCTCGTCGCTCCCCTTGCCCGTGACGAGCCGCCCGATCGTCTGCCCGGTCTGCGACGTCACCGACCAGGTGACCGCGAGCGCGTCCTTCAGCGCCGCGGGCGGCGATTCGCCGGGGCCGATCGTGCCCGTGAGGCGGAAGCCGATCCGGTAGCGCCCCTCGTCGAGCCGCGGCGTGATCGGTCCGAGTGGGACGCGGCGCCCCGCCCGGTCGACGACGACGGTCACGGGACGGCCGCCGGTGCCGTTGATCGCGTCGGGGATGTCCTCCGCCGCGACGTGCTTGCCGCCGATCGCGAGGATGCGGTCTCCCGGCTGCATCCCCGACGACCGGGCCGGCTCGGCGACCACGGCGTCCACGCGCCGCGTCACCTCGATCGTGCCGACCATGAAGAGCCCGGCGAAGAGCGCGATGGCGAGCAGGACGTTGATGCCCGGTCCCGCTCCGATGACGGCGATCCGCTTCCACGTCTTCTGGCGCCAGTACGCGTCCTCGGCGAGCGACCCTTCGAGCTCCTGGTAGGCGCGCGAGTCGCCCGCATGTGGGCGGAGGTCGGCGAGCCGCTCGCGGGCCGTTGCATCGTCGCCGCGCTCGATCGCGTCGTCGAGCCGCGCGAGGTGCTCGTGCAGGCGCTCGCGGTC
>DATHAE010000021.1:0-5371 GCA_035296805.1 Gaiellaceae bacterium
GCTCGGTCACGAGGGCGCGGGCACGGTCGAGGCGGTCGGCGAGGGCGTCGACGGACTCGGCGCCGGCGACCGCGTCGTGATCGGGTGGAAGGCTGCATGTGGCGAGTGCGCTGCGTGCCGTCGCGGCGAGCCGCGCCGCTGCCGCCGCCCGCCGACCGCGCCCGGTCGCCTCCACCGCACCGGCGGCGGGGACCTGACGCCCGTCCTGCGCACGGGAACGTTCGCCACGCGCACCGTCGTTCCCGCAGTCGCCGCCGTGCGGCTGCCGGACGGCCTTCCGGCCGAGCACGCCTGCCTGATCGGCTGCGCCGTCGCGACGGGCGTGATGAGCGTGCTCGAGACCGCGAAGGTCTGGGAGGGTGCACGCGTCGCGGTGATCGGCTGCGGCGCCGTCGGTCTCTCCGTCATCCAGGGCGCTCGGATCGCGGGCGCGGCCGACATCCGCGCGATCGACCTCGACGAGCGCAAGCTCGAGCAGGCGCGCCGGTTCGGCGCGACCGACGTGGGGGAGGGGCCGGTCGACTTTGCCTTCGACGTGGTCGGCCGGCGCGGAACGTTCGAGCTCGCCCTCTCGCTGCTCGCGTCGGGCGGCACCGCGGTCCTGATCGGCCTCTCGCCGAGCGGCGAGAAGGCCGAGCTCGACCTGCCGAGGCTGTTCGCGAAGCGCGTGGCGATCCTCGTCTCACACGGAGGCGACCACCTGCCGCAGGAGGACTTCCCGCGGCTCGCGCAGTGGGCCCTCGAGGGGAAGCTCGACCTCGCGGGAATGGTGACGCGGACGGCGCCGCTCGAGACCTGGGACGAGGCGCTGCACGCGATGCGCGACGGCGACGTGATCCGGACGGTGCTGACGCCGTGACTGCCGAGCGGTTCCGCGCGATCCTCGACGGGAGCATCCCGCCGCCGCCCGTCGCCGACCTCGTCGGCATCCGGCTGACGGCGATGGAGGAGGGTCGGGCGACCTTCGAGCTGGACGCCGAGGAGCGGCACTCGAGCCCGCTCGGGACGCTGCAGGGTGGCATCCTCTGCGTCCTGGCCGACGCCGCGATGGGTGCGGCATACGTTTCGCTGCTCGCCGACGGGGAGAGCTTCGCGACGTTGGAGCTGAAGATGAACTACCTCAAGCCCGTCTGGAGCGGCCGCGTCGTGGCGACCGGCGAGGTGATCAAGGCGGGACGAACCGTCGGCCTCGTAGAGTGCCGCGTCACCGACGAGCGCGGCTCGCTCGTCGCGCACTCGACCTCCACGTGCATGACGCTCCGTGGCGCGGCTGCGAAGGGTCGCTGATGGAGTACCGCGCGCTCGGCCGCACCGGCGTTCAGGTCAGCCCGCTCTGCCTCGGCGCGATGATGTTCGGCGCCTGGGGCAACACCGACCACGACGAGTCGATCCGGATCATCCACCGCGCGCTCGACGCCGGGATCAACTTCGTCGACACCGCCGACGTCTACGCGCGCGGCGAGTCGGAGGAGATCGTCGGGAAGGCGCTCGCCGGTCGGCGCGATCGCGTCGTGCTCGCGACGAAGGTGCACGGGAGGATGGGCGACGACCCGAACCAGCAGGGGAACTCGCGCCGCTGGATCGTGCAGGAGGTCGAGAGCTCGCTGCGCCGCCTGCGGACGGACTGGATCGACCTCTACCAGATCCATCGCCCGGAGGCGGACACCGACATCGACGAGACGCTCGGTGCGCTGACCGACCTGCAGCGCGCCGGAAAGATCCGCGCGTTCGGGTCGTCGACGTTCCCGGCGCACGAGATCGTCGAGGCGCAATGGGTCGCCGACCGCCGCGGCCGCGAGCGATTCGTCTGCGAGCAGCCGCCCTACTCGATCCTCGTCCGCGGGATCGAGCGCGACGTGCTCCCGGTGTGCGCGCGCTACGGCATGGGTGTCCTCTCGTGGAGCCCGCTCGCCGGCGGCTGGCTCTCCGGGCGGTATCGCAAGGGCGAGGAGCCGCCGCGGTCGTCGCGCGCTGGGCGGATCCCGAAGCGGTTCGACCTCTCGCTGCCCGAGAACCAGCGCAAGCTCGAAGTCGCCGACCGGTTGGCGCAGCTCGCGGAGGAGGCGGGCCTGTCGCTGATCCACCTCGCGATCGCGTTCGTCCTGCGCCATCCGGCGATCAGCGCGGCGATCATCGGCCCGCGGACGATGGAGCAGCTCGAGAGCCAGCTCGGCGCGGCCGACGTCGACCTCTCGGACGAGCTGCTGGACGCGATCGACGAGCTCGTCGCGCCGGGCACGACGATCAACCCCGCGGACGCGGGATACACGCCTCCGTCGCTCGAGCCCGGGGCGCGCCGCCGGTAGCCGCTGAGGCCGCGCCCGTCCGAAGCGGCCATGCCTCGGTGCCAGGCATGGCGAAGGAAGTGTCGCGAGCGTGTGGCAGAAGTGTGACCTCGGCCCGGCGCGTGCGATCGCTGCGCCAAAACCGGCCGGTGGCCGAAACGGCCACGTCCGGTGCCAGGCACCGTGACGGAAGTGTCAACGCGAGGGCCGGCGTCGCCGCGCGGGACGCCGCGAGCGCGCGATCACCGCGACTCCAGGATTCGCTTCAGGCGGTCGACGTCGCGCTGCGTCGCTCGGCGCACCGCCCGCGAAAGCAACGGCCACAGGAGGCCGAGCGCGCGGGACGGGCCGCCCTCGTTGCGAAGCCGCACGAGCGTTCCCGCGCCGGCGTCGTCGACCTCGTACGTGACCCGCATCGGGAACGGGCCCTTGACCGACCGCATCGCGAGCCGGCGGCCGGGGTCGAGGTCGACGACCTCGTTGACGTACTCGATCCGCTTGCCGAGGAACCTCGCCACGCGCGCGACCTGCGACCCGACGCCGAAGGCGCCGTCGCCGACGCGGCGCGCCTCCGAGATGCCGCCGATCCACTCCGTGTCGTTGCGCCAGTCGAAGAGGTACTCGGCGACCTCCTCGCGCGGCCGCGCCACCACCGTCTCAACCCGGACGTCGAGGGCCATCTCGCCGCGACGATAGATGTCGGCCTCGGCGCGCGCCGCGGCGATCTAAGATCGTCGTGTGGACCTGCGCGACACCCAGGACGAGGCGGCTTTCCGGCAGGAGGTGCGCGAGTTCATCGCGCAGAACCTTCCCGACGAGTCGAAGAGTCGCAGCGGGCGCCGTTTCGAGGACGCCGACCGCGAGTGGAGCCGCAAGCTCGGTCAGGCGGGGTATGCCGGCCTGACGTGGCCGAAGGAGTACGGCGGCTCCGGTGCGCCCTACAGCCACCAGGCGATCTTCCTCGAGGAGATGGCGCGCACCGAGGCGCCCGGCCACATCGGCGTGATCGGGATCGGCATGGCGGGGCCGACGATCATGGCGTGGGGCACCGACGCGCAGAAGGACCGCTACCTCTCGAAGATCCTCACGGCCGACGAGATCTGGTGCCAGGGCTTCTCCGAGCCCGACGCGGGGAGCGACCTGGCCAATGTGCGCACGCGGATCGAGGACCAGGGCGACCATTTCCTGGTCAACGGTCAGAAGGTCTGGTCGTCGTTCGCGCACATCGCCGACCACTGCATCCTCGTCGGGCTCGGCGACCCGGCGGCGCCGCGCTACAAGGGGCTGACCTACGTGATCGCCGACATGAAGACGCCGGGAGTCGAGGTGCGGCCGCTCGTGCAGATCACGGGTCACCCCGAGTTCAACGAGATCTTCTTCAGCGACGTGCAGGTGCCGAAGGAGAACCTCCTCGGCGAGGTCGGCGGCGGCTGGCAGGTCGCGATGACGACGCTTCTGCACGAGCGCGGGACGCTCGGGTTCGCGCTCGCCGCGACTCTCGACGTCGCCGTGCGGAAGCTGATCGCGCTCGCGAAGGAGCGCAACGTCGACGATCCGATCCTGCGCGACCGGATCGCGCGCGAGTGGATCGAGCTCCAGGCGCTGCGCTACACCAACATGCGCTCGCTCTCGACGCTCGTGAAGACGGGCATCCCCGGCCCCGAGGGCTCCGCCTCGAAGCTCGTCTGGTCGGAGAACAACCAGCGCCTGACGAAGCTCGCCCTGGAGGTTCTCGGCTCGCACGCGCAGCTGACCGACGGCGGCGGCCACGGAGAGGGCTACTGGCAGTACCAGCAGCTCCGCTCCAGGGGTAACACGATCGAGGCCGGGACGAGCGAGATCCTCCGCAACATCATCGCCGAGCGCGTGCTCGGCCTTCCCCGCAGTCGATAGAGATGGAGCGCCGCTGATGGATTTCACCTTCACGCCCGAGCAGGAGGACCTCCGCCGCGAGGCGCGCTCCTTCCTCGAGGCGAATCCGTCCGCCTCGATGGACCAGCTGCGCGAGCTCGGCTGGGTCGGGATCCTCCAGTCGGACGAGTTCGACTTCGTCGACGCGGCGGTGCTGTTCGAGGAGCTCGGGCGCGCGCTCTACGACGGGCCGTACGTGCTGAACGAGGTCGCCGGGCAACCCGGCGACGAGACCTGGTCGATCGAGGTCGACGGTTTCGTGCCGCACCTCGAGCAGGTCGACCGCGTCCTGCGTCCCGACATGACGAGTCTCGAGGCGCAGGGGACGGCGGTAGCGACGGTGGACGAGACGCTGCGCCTCGGCGTCGTCTCGGACAACGGATCGCGGTCCGCCCAGGGCGAATGGGAGCAGGTGCGGCTGCGGCTGCTCGCGGCGCTCGCGCTCGACGCAGTCGGCATCGGTTCGAAGGCGGTCGAGCTCGCGATCGCGTACGTCGGGCAGCGCGAGCAGTTCGGGAAGAAGATCGGGACGTACCAGGCCGTCTCGCACTCGATCGTGGACGCCTACGTCGCGGTCGAGCTCGCGCGGTCGCTCGCCTACTGGGCCGCGTGGACCGTCGCCGAGGGCGACGAGCAGGCGCCGCTCGCTGTCGCGGCCGCGAAGTCGCAGGCGGCCGAGGCAGCCGTCTCCGCGTGCGAGCGGTCGATCCAGGTGCACGGCGGGATCGGGTTCACGTGGGAGCACGTGCTCCACCGGTACTACAAGCGCGCGCTCTGGATCGAGTCCGCGCTCGGCTACGGCCGCGAGCACCGCGCGGCGGTGGCGGAATCCCTTCTGCGCTAGTCACAGGCGCCTCCACCGGGATCGGCGCCGCGACGGCGCGCTGGCTCGCCGCCCGCGGCTGGGACGTCCACGCCTCGGTGCGGCGCGCGGGCGAGGCGCCGGAGGGAACGCGCGAGCTCGTCTTCGACGTCACCGACGCAGACGCGGTCGGCGCAGCGGCGGCCGCCCTCGACCGGCTCGACGCGCTCGTCAACAACGCGGGGATCGCGATCGCGGCGCCACTCGAGTTCCTGCCGCCGGACGAGCTGGCGCGCCAGCTCGACGTCAACGTCGTCGGCCAGGTGCGCGTCACGCAGGCGTTCCTGCCGGCGCTCCGCGCGGCGCGCGGCCG
>DATHAE010000022.1:0-11277 GCA_035296805.1 Gaiellaceae bacterium
CCTGCCCGAGGTAGAGCTCGATCTTGTCCAGGTGCTCGGCCATGTCGATCGGCTCGAGCAGGTCGACCTGCTTGCTGTACGACATTTGCGCTTCCTCTTCGCTCGGTGGTAGCAACCCCTCGCTTAGCTCTTATATCGCCCAAATTCGCAAAAGGGAAGCCACGAGCGGCGAATTCGGCAGCCGGGGGCGAGACCCGTGCGACGAGCTACGGCTCTGGCGGCGCGACCGGCACGTCGGCCGCACCGTTGTCCTCGCCCGGGTCGACGACCGGCGCAAGCGAGGAGACCCGCTCGCCCTCGCGCAGACGCATCACGATCACGCCCTGCGTCGAGCGGCCGAGTCGCTTCACGTCGGTGACGGGCAACTTGATCACGGTGCCGCCCGTCGAGATCAGCATCACCTGGTAGCCGTCGCGCACGACGCGCGCGCCCGCCAACTGGCCCCGCTCCTCCGTGAGCTGCACGGTCTTCACGCCCAGCCCGCCGCGGCCCTTCTTCGGGTACTCGGATACGCGAGTGCGCTTGCCGTATCCGTTCTCGGTGACGACGAGCAGGTCCGCGTCGTCGTGGGCGATTGCAGCGGAGATGACATCGTCGCCGGCACGGAGGGTCATGCCGCGGACGCCCTCCGTCGCTCGGCCCATCATGCGCGCGTCCTTCTCCGCGAACCGAATCGCCTGTCCCTTGCGAGAGACGAGCAGGACGTCCGCGCCGGGCGAGCAGTGGCGGACAGCGACAAGCTCATCGCCGTCGCGCATCTTGATCGCGATGATCCCGTCCGCCTTCAGCGGCGTGTTGTACTCGGCGAGCTTCGTCTTCTTGACGACGCCGTTCTTCGTCGCGAAGAGCAGGAACTCGGCCTCCTCGAAGTTCCGCGTCTGGATCACGGCCCGCACCTGCTCGTCCTGGCGGAAGGGGAGCAGGTTGACGATCGCGCGGCCCTTCGACTGGCGCGACCCGAGCGGCAGCTCGTGCACCTTCAGCCGGTAGACCTTCCCGACGGAGGTGAAGAAGAGGATGTAGTCGTGTGTCGACGCCACGAACAGGTGCTCGATGTAGTCCTCGTCCTTCAGATCCATCCCCATCACGCCGATGCCGCCGCGGCGCTGCTCGCGGTACGCGGTCACCGGTAGGCGCTTGATGTAACCGGAGCGCGTGATCGCGATCACCATGTCCTCCTCGGCGATCAGATCCTCGAGCTCGAGCTCCTCCTCGGCGGCGACGATCTCGCTGCGGCGATCGTCGCCGCGCCCGTAGATCTCCTTCAGCTCGAGCAGCTCTTCCTTGAGCTTCGCGTCGATCTTCGCCTCGTCGGAGAGCAGCTCGCGCAGTTCCGCGATCCGCTCCTGGAGATCCTTGTAGTCCTGCTCGACACGCTGTCGCTCGAGCGCGGTCAGCGCGCGCAGCCGCAGCTCGAGGATCGCACTCGCTTGCGTCTCGGAGAGCTCGAACCGCTGCATCAACTGCTCCCGCGCGACATCGGCATCGCGCGCGCTGCGGATCAGCTCGATGACGGCGTCGAGGTTGTCGAGCGCGATCAAGTACCCGAGGAGACGGTGCGCCTTGCGCTCGTTCTCGCGCAGCTCGTGCTTCGAGCGCCTCGTGACGATCTCGCGCTGGAAGTCGACGTAGTGCCGGATCAGCTCGAGCAGCGACAGCGTCCGTGGCACGCCGTCGACGAGCGCGACGGCGTTGTAGCCGAACGTCGTCTGGAGCGAGGTGTGCTTGAACAGCTTGTTCAGCGCGACCTGCGGCACGGCGTCGCGCTTGAGCTCGATCTGGATCCGCATCCCTGTCCGGTCGGAGTGGTCGGCGAGATCCGAGATCTCCGTCAGCACCTTGTCGTTGACGAGATCAGCGATCTTCTTGATCACGCCGCCGTCGCCGCCCTTGCGCACGCCGTACGGGAGCTCGGTGACGATGATCGCGCTCTTGCCGCCGCGGAGCTCCTCGATGTGGGCGCGCGCGCGCATCACCACGCGTCCGCGGCCGGTGCGGTAGGCGTCGCGGATCCCCGACCGCCCGACGATGTAGGCGCCCGTCGGGAAGTCGGGCCCCTTCACGTGGCGCATCAGGTCCTCGACGCTCGAGTCCGGCTTGTCGATCAGCTGCACGATCGCCGCCGTCACCTCGCCGAGGTTGTGCGGCGGGATGTTCGTCGCCATTCCGACCGCGATTCCGGCGCTGCCGTTGACGAGCAGGTTCGGGAAGCGCGCCGGGAGGACGAGCGGCTCGCGCTTCGACTCGTCGTAGTTCGGCCCGAAGTCGACCGTGTCCGAGTCGAGCTCGCGCAGCATCTCCTCCGCGAGCCGCGCCAGGCGCGCCTCCGTGTTGTGGCTGACGAAACCGTTCGTGATGAACGAGTGGTCGTCGGTGTCGACTCGCAGGGAGTAGACGGGCTGGACGCCGGCGTCCTCGATCGCTGCGACCTCGGCGTAGTAGTAGTCGCCACTGACGAGCGGCTCGACGACGCGCTTCACCTCGTTCGAGCGGATGCGCTCCAGGATCGCGCTCCCCTCGCGCTCCCACCGCTCGATGCGATCGACGTTGTGCCGGCGGAGCCAGTCCTTGTCGGTCCACCGCGAGCCGCAGTCCGTGCGGATGTAGTCGGCGACGAACGGGACGTGATCGCTGGCAAGAGCGCGGCTCTCCGTCGGCACCTGCGCGAGCTCGCGGTCGAGCTTCGCCTGCTTCGCGCCGAGGAAGCCGACGTTGCGCGCGAAGAGGCGCGCGTCGCGGCGGTTCGTGATCACGACCTTGATCTCGCCCTTGTCGTAGCGGCAGAGACGGCTGATCACACCGAACTCGAGCAGCAGAAGCTGGACGTCCGTCGCAAGCTGGTCGCTGTAGGTCGAGTACGAGACCTGCATCGTCTTGCGCGGGAGGAGTGAGGAGGAGCCGTCACCAGTGAAGAGCGCCTGCAGGAAAACGCGCTTGAACGCCTGCGACCCGCGCCAGACGCGCTCGGGAACAACTCTTTCGCAACTGAATGCCGTTCCAAGTTCCGCCAGCGGGCTGTCTTCAACGGCGGCGGAACGCGTCGCCTGCAATCGCCAGATGTCACGGCCGGAAACGGTCGTGAAGCGCGTGTAGCGGGCACCACCCACAACACCGTCGTAGGCATCGACGACAGCGTCGAAAAACTCGCGGTCGGCATTATCGAAGCCGACCCGGCGATCGCCGAGCCACCCTTCGGCTACCCAAGCACCGAGCAGCAGCGCGGTCTTCCGTTCGGCATCGTCAAGCGACGAATCGACGGCACGGGGCTTCCGAGCGATAAGTACGCGGTCGCCGGGATCGATCTCCTCGAGCAGCTTCCAGAGCACGAGCGGAACGCCGGCCATGTCGACCAGGCACAGCACCGGATGGTTGTGCGTACCCTCGAGCTCGTAGCCCTCGCGGGTCCGTAGCCGTAGCGTCGGGTGGTTCCCGGAGTGGAACAGCTTCGACGCGTGTACCGGGCGAGCGAGCCGGTCGAGAACGGTGAGCTCGACGTCGTTGTCGGACTCGGGAGCGGCGTCGGGAACGAGCGACTGGATCGGAACGGTCCCCGATGTCGTCGCCACCCGTACTTGACCGCTCAAACAGTACCTCATAGCGGCCGGCGGGTCGTCGTCGATCGAGCCGAAGTTGCCCTGGCCGTCGACCAGCGGGTAGCGGAGCGAGAAGGGCTGTGCGAGACGGACGAGCGTGTCGTAGATCGCGCTGTCGCCGTGCGGGTGATGGTTGCCCATCACATAGCCGACGATGTTGGCGCACTTCACGTACGGCCGGCCGGGGCGGTTCCCGTTCGACCACATCGAGTAGAGGACGCGCCGGTGCACCGGCTTCAGCCCGTCGCGCACATCCGGGAGGGCGCGCGACACGATCACGCTCATCGCGTAGTCGAGGAAGCTCGAGCGCATCTCCTGCTCGAGCTCGCGCGGCTCGATCCGGCCCGGGCCGAGCGCCCCCGTCTCCAGCTCAGACATTCACTCGCTCCTTAGGCCCTAGACGTCCAGGAACTTGACGTTCCGCGCGTTCTCCTCGATGAACAGGCGCCGCGGCTCGACCTGGTCGCCCATCAGCTTCGAGAAGAGCAGGTCGGCGGCAGACGCGTCCTCGACGTCGACCCGGACGAGCAGCCGCTTCGCCGGGTCCATCGTCGTCTCCCAGAGCTGCTCCGCGTTCATCTCGCCAAGGCCCTTGAAGCGTGAGACCTGGATCCCCTGCTTCGCCGCGTCGAGCACCTTCGCGCGCAGCGCGTCATAGGTCTCGGCCAGATCGCGCTCCTTCCCGATCGTCACCGTGAACGGCGGCGCGCCGACGACCTCGAGCAGCCGGTTGTACGCCTTGCGCAGGTTGACGTAGATCGGAGATGCGAGCAGCTCCGCGGGGATCGTGATGATGCGAGCGGCGCTCGTCTCGGTCTCGACCAGGCGCACCTGGAAGCCGTCCTCGCCGCGCTCCAGCACAGACAGCTCGTAGCCGTTCGGCGCGATCGCGGCGACAGCGGCGTCGACATCGTCGGGCGACTCGATCTCGTGCTCGACGAGGCGGTGCTGGATCATCAGCGCAGCCGCGCCGTGGCCGAAGTCGGAACGGAGGCGTGCGAAGTAGCCCTCGTACTGCGCGAGCTCCTTCGAGAACCGCGCCCAGCGCGCCTCGGAGACCTTGACCGAGGTGCCGTCGCGATCGGTGATCTCGACCGTCGGGATCCGCTCACGCGCCAGCAGGTCCTCGAGCTGCGAATCCTTCTCGAAGTACGACTCGCGCCCGCTCAGCTTCACGCGGTACAGCGGCGGGACCGCGATGTAGACGTGGCCACGGTCGATCAGCTCCGCCATCTGCCGGTAGAGGAAGGTGAGGATCAGCGTGCGGATGTGCGAGCCGTCGACGTCGGCGTCCGTCATCACGATCACGCGGTGGTAGCGAAGCTTCTCGACGTCGAACTCGTCGCCGATCCCAGTGCCGATCGCGGTGATCATCGCCTGGATCTCGTTGTTGGAGAGAACCTTGTTGATGCGGTTCTTCTCGCTGTTGATGATCTTTCCGCGCAGCGGCAGGATCGCCTGGTAGGTGCGGTCGCGGCCCATCTTGGCCGAGCCGCCGGCGGAGTCGCCCTCGACGATGAAGAGCTCGGCGGCCTCCGGATCGTTGATCGAGCAGTCCGCGAGCTTGCCCGGCAGCGACATGCTCTCGAGGGCCGACTTGCGCCGCGTCAGCTCGCGCGCCTTCCGCGCCGCCTGGCGAGCGCGCGCGGCCGAGATCGCCTTGCTGATCACCTGGCGCGCATCGGTCGGGTTCTCCTCCAGGAACTCGGCCAGCTTCTGGTTCACCGACTGCTCGACGAGGCCGCGAACCCATGGGTTTCCGAGCTTCGTCTTCGTCTGGCCCTCGAACTGGGGATTCGTCAGCTTGACGCTGATCACGGCCGCGAGGCCCTCGCGCACATCCTCACCGTCGAGGTTGTCCTCCTTCTCCTTCAGCAGGCCCTTGGAGCGCGCGTACTCGTTGAGCGTCCGCGTCAGCGCGGCCTTGAAGCCCGAGAGATGCGAGCCGCCCTCGTGGGTGTTGATGTTGTTGGCGAAGCTGAAGACACTCTCCTGGTAGGAGTTGTTCCATTGCATCGCGACCTCGACCTCGCCCTGGTCGGTCGCGCCGGCGAAGTAGACGATGTGCTTGTGCACGATGTCCTTCGACTCGTTGACGTAGGCGACGAAGTCCTTGATGCCGCCCTCATAGTGGAACTCGACCGGTTCGCCGGCGTCCGCGCGCTCGTCGGTGAAGGTGATCCGGAGCCCGCGCGTGAGGAACGCCATCTCACGGAGGCGGGCGAGCAGCGTCGCAGCGCTGAACTCGGTCTCGTCGAAGATCTCCGAGTCGGGCAGGAACGAGATTGCCGTCCCCGTCTCCTTCGTCTTACCTACGACCTCCATCGCGCCCTGCGGCACCCCGCGCGCGAACTCCTGGCGGTAGATCTTCCCTCCGACCTCGACCTCCGCGATGAGCCATTCCGACAGCGCGTTCACGACCGAGACGCCGACCCCGTGCAGGCCGCCCGAGACCTTGTAGCCGTCGCCGCCGAACTTCCCGCCGGCGTGGAGCTTCGTCAGCACGACCTCGAGGGCAGAGATCCCCTGCTCGGGGATCACGTCGACCGGAATGCCCCGACCGCGGTCGCGGACCGTGACGGAGTTGTCGGGGTGAATCGTGACCGCGACGGAATCGTTGTACCCCGCCATGGCCTCGTCGACGGCGTTGTCGACCACCTCGTTGACGAGGTGATGGAGGCCTCGCGGGCCGGTCGAGCCGATGTACATGCCCGGCCGCAGCCGGACCGGCTCGAGACCTTCGAGGACCGTGATGTCCTTTGCGGAGTAGCCTGCCTTCGCGGAAGTCTTCGCCATAGAAGAAAAAGCCTGCAAAACAACTGTTTCGCGGCTTGTGGAAAGTGTATCAGACGGAGCGGTCGCGCGGCACCCCGGCGAGGCTCAATGCAATCGCTCTTTTCACACTTTCTCGCAGCTCGTCGTCCTCGATCGCGGCGGCGAGCGCGGCCGCCCGCTCCTCGTCCTGCGGCCGCGGCACGACCCGCCGGCGGTCCTCGGCCCGAGGCTCGGGGGACGGCAGCGCGCCCGGCGCGAACTTCACCTTCGGAACGCCGAGCCGCCCCGCGATGTCGGCCGCCCGCTGGGCGAGCTCGAACCCCCACACCGAGTCGGCGGTGTTGACGTGGACCGTGCCGTCACCGGCGATCCGCGCCGGCCACGCGACGCGCGCGATCGCCGGGCCGACGGCTGCCGGCCAGCGCTCGAGCAGCTCAGCCATCCCGGCCTGCGCGCCGTGACGGCCGAGTTCGCGGCGAACGTCGGCGGCAAGCGGCGAGAGCTCGGCGTGGCGGTCGCGGTCACCATGCACGGCCGGGAACCACCTCCACCACCTGCGCGGGCTCGGCCGGAAGCGACACGGCCTCGGTGGCCGTAACCAGGGTCTGGCCGGCCCCCGACACGCGCGCGGCCAGAATCCGCCGCCGACCTGCATCGAGCTCCGAGAGCACGTCGTCGAGCAGGAACAGCGGGCGGCGCGGCAGCAACTCGGCCTCGGCGAGGAGCAGCGCGAGCACGACCAGGCGCTGCTCTCCCTGGGAACCGAACCGGCGCAAATCGCGGTCGCCGCTCGCGATCAGGACGTCGTCGAGGTGCGGTCCGATCCCCGTCGCGCCGCGGTCGACGTCGCGCTGGAGGCGAGCCTCGAGCGCCGCGACCGTGGGAGGCTCCGTGTCGTAACCGAGGCGCGCCGTCGGGACGCCGAGCTCGGCGGCCCGCTCCGCGAACCCCGGCTCGAGCCGGGCCACGGTCTCGCGCCTCGCCTCGGCGAGCCGCCCGCCGAGGTCGGCCACGCGCTCGGTCCACGGTGCGAGCGCCGCCGTGTCGGAGAGGCCGAGCTGCACGCGCCGCAGTGCGGCGTTCCGCTGCACGAGTACCGCGGCGTAGTCCTGCGGCACCGCGGCCTGCGGCGGCGAGACGCGGCCGAGGACGCGATCGAAGTAGGCGCGCCGGGCCGCCGGCGGGCCCTTCACGATCGTAAGTCGGTCGGGGGTGAAGACGAGCGTCGAGAACTCACGCCGGAGCGCCTCGGCCGAGGGCAGCGGCGCGCCGTTCAGTCGGGCCTCCTTCGCCTCCGCCTCTCGCAGCGTCACCGAGACCTCGACCGGCCGCTCCTCGCGCCGCCCGGCGAGCGACACGCGCGCCGCTGTCTCGCCGAACCGGATCAACTGCGCGTCGGTGCGCGTGCGCGGCGAGAACCCCTGCGTCGCCAGGTGCAGCGACTCGAGCAGGTTCGTCTTGCCGGCGCCGTTCTCGCCCACGACCAGCACGATCCCCGTGCGGAGCTCGAGGTCGAGTGACGCGTACGAGCGGTAGTTCCGAAGCGTGACGCGCTCGACGATCAGCCGGCGAGGCGGATCGGCATGATCAGGTAGGTGTAGTCGTCCGCTTCGCCCTCGAGGACGGCCGGCCGCAACGGGCTGATCAGCTTCAGCTTGAGCGTGTCGGCGTCGACCGACTCGAGGCCGTCGCGCAGGAAGTCGGCGTTGAAACCGATCTCCATCGCGTCCGCCGAGAACGACGCGGGCAGCGACTCGCGTGACTCGCCCACGTCCTGCGTGACCGCGGACACCGTCAGCTCGCCCTCGGCGAAGCGGAGCCGCAGCGGCGAGTTGCGCTGCGCCATCAGCGACACGCGGCGAACGACCTCGAGCAACTCCTCGCGCGGCAGCTGGAGCTCGTACTCGAACTGCTCCGGAAGGAGCTGGCGGTAATTCGGGAACTGCCCGTCGATGCGCCGCGTCGTGAGCCACGTCCCGTCGGCGCCGAACACCACGTGGTTCTCGAGCAGCCCGAGCTGCACCTCCTCGCCGGCGCCTGCGATCCGCGCGAGCTCCTGCAGCGCGCGGGCCGGGATGATCGCCTCGAGGTCCGGCAGCTCGCCGTTCACGGGCGTCTCCTTGACGGCCAGCCGGTACGAATCGGTTGCCGCCATCACCATCTTCCCGGGCTCGAAACGGACGAGGATCCCGGTCAGAACGGGGCGGCTCTCGTCACGCGAGGCGGAGCGTCCGACGCGCGCGATCGTCTCGACGAGGGCCTCACGCTCGATCGCGTGCAGCCGGGCGGTCTCGACCTCGGGCAGGCGCGGGAAGTCCTCGGCGGAGTACGTGTGCAGCCGGTAGCTGGCCGTACCCGACGTGACCGCGACGGCGGCCTCCTCCGGCCGGTGCGTGATCGAGACGTCGTCGCCCGGCAGCGATCGCGCGATGTCGAGCAGGAGCCGGCCCGGGACGACGACCTCGCCCTCTCCGTCCACCGTGGCTTCGAGCGACGCGCGCAGCGAGAGCTCCATGTCCGTCGCGGCCAGATGCAGGCGACCCGCTTCCGCGCGCAATCGGATCCCGCCGAGCACGAGGACGGCGGTGCGGGTGGAGACGGCACGCGAGACGATTCCGAGCCTCTGGGCGAGCTCGTCCTTCGCAACCGTGACCTTGAGGCCTGCGCCGGCGGGCGGCTCGTCGTTGTCCAGAGGATTCGTGCCCACCACGATGTCTGAGTCAATCATCTAATTGAAACCTCGTCGTAGTACATAGGGGGTGTGAACGACGGGAGAAGTCCCGCTTTCACACTGATGGAGCCATTCTGGCTGTGGGTCCGGACGGGGCGGTTGTCCCCGGTTTCGACAGCGCGCGCGCTCACCGGGCCTGCTTGATCCGGGCTGTCAATTCCTGGACGAGGTTGTACACAGACCTGTCCTCGCGGATCAGGCGCGCGATCTTCGACGTCGCGTGGATCACGGTGGTGTGGTCGCGGCCGCCGAACTGCTTGCCGATCTTGGGGAGCGACGAGTCGGTGAGCTCGCGCGAGAGGTACATCGCCACCTGGCGCGGGTAGACGATGTTCTGGGAGCGGCGGTCGCCGGTCAGCTCGTCGAGCTCGACGCCGAAACGCTCGCACACGAGCCCCTGGATCTTCTCGATCGAGACCGCCGCGAGCTCGCCCTGAGGGAAGACGTCCTTCAGCACGTCTTGGGCGAGGTCGACGTCCATGCGCCGGCCGGTGAGCGACGAGAAGGCGACGACGCGCGTCAGCGCGCCCTCGAGCTCGCGGATGTTCGTCGAGACGCGCGAGGCGACGAACGTCAGCACCTCCGGATCGTCGACCTGGATCCGGTCGTTCCTGACCTTCATGCGCAGGATCGCGATTCGCGTCTCCAGGTCCGGCGGCTGGATGTCGGTGATCAGGCCCCACTCGAAGCGCGAGCGAAGCCGCTCCTCGAGCGTCGCGATGTCGCGCGGCGGCCGGTCGCTCGACATCACGATCTGCCGGCTCGCCTCGTAGAGCGAGTTGAAGGTATGGAAGAACTCCTCCTGGATCCGCTCCTTGTTCTCGAAGAACTGGACATCGTCGATCAGCAGCAGGTCGTACGTGCGGTAGCGCTGCTTGAACCCCTCGATCCGCTTGTCGCGGAGGCTGTTGATGAAGTCGTTCATGAACGTCTCCGACGTCACGTAGCGCACCGTCAGCTCGCTCGAGTGCTGGCCGACGTAGTTCGCGATCGCGTGCAGGAGGTGCGTCTTGCCGAGCCCCGTGTGCCCGTAGATGAAGAGCGGGTTGTACGCCTGCGCCGGCGCCTCCGCGACCGCGAGCGCGGCGGCGTGCGCGAAGCGGTTCGAGGAGCCGATGACGAACGAGTCGAAGGTGTACTTCGGGTTGATCCCCGCCGCGTCGGGCCGCGGGAGCGGCGGCGGGACGAGCGTCCGCGGCGCGAGCGGGACGGGCGGTCCGGCTCCGGCGCCGACAGCGAGCGGGACCGCCGCCTCGGCATGATCGACGCGCAGGTGCACGCGCCGCTCCGATCCCGTCGCGTCCTTGACCGCGGCGCGGATCAGCTCGAGGAAGTGGCTCTCGATCCACTCGCGCGTGAAGTCGTTCGGGACGGCGAGGACGAAGGTGTCGGCGTCGAGCTCGGCGCCCTCGGCGTCGCCGAACCAGGTCTGGAAGGTCGTCTCGTTGAGCGCCCCCTGCAACCGAGCGGAGACGTCGTCCCACAGGCCTTCCGCGTCGAACTCGATTGGGTGCTCCACCGGCGCTGCGACTCCGTTTCCTCGGGGGTCGGTCGGCGACAATACCAACCCCGAGCCGAGGGCTTCAATGAGGATTTTCGGCGCAGCGCGAACCGTAAAACCCGCCTTTTGCAGGGAATACCGCTCTCCACACAGGTCTCCACAGCTGTGGAAAACGCGGGGAGCCCGTTGCTGCTCCTCGGCGTTTCCACGGCTTTTGCCACCGCGCCCGGCTGTGGACAACGGAGGCGCCGCACAGAGCGTCTATACTGGCCCGCGGCCGGCGGATCGCCGGCTTCTTCTCATTCTTTTCGACTCATGAAGCGGACCTACCAGCCGAACGTGCGCCGGCGGAAGCGGAAGCATGGTTTCCGCGCCCGCATGTCGACGCGTGCCGGGCGCGTGATCCTGAAGCGCCGCCGGGCCAAGGGGCGCAAGCGCCTCTCGGCGTAAGCGGTGCAGCGGCGTAATCGTCTTTCGCGCTCCCGCGACTTCGACGCCGTCTACCGGCAGGGACGGTCAGTCTCGACGCGGTTCCTGACGCTCTACTGGTTCCGCCGCGAGGAGGATCCGGGCGACCCGCGCCTCGGGCTCGCGGTGCCGAAGGCCGCCGGCAACTCGGTCGTGCGGAACCGGATCAAGCGGCAACTGCGCGAGATCTGGCGCCACAAGCTGGACGC
>DATHAE010000023.1:0-26634 GCA_035296805.1 Gaiellaceae bacterium
GACGGGCCGTACCACGCCTGCCCGTACACCGTCTCCGGCTCCCCCGCGAGCAGCCGCGAGCCGCTGACGCAGTAGCAGCCGACGTCCATCAGCGACCCGCCGTCGAGCTCGGGCCGCAGCCGGATGTTCTGGTCGTCGTACATCGCGAAGCTGAACGAGGCGCGGACGAGGCGCAGCTCGCCGATCGCCCCCTCGTCCACGAGCGACTTCAGGCGCGTGGTCTGCGGGTTGTGGCGGTACATGAACGCCTCGCTCAGGACGCGATCCGCGCGCTCGGCGGCGTCGAACGCCTCCTCGGCCCCGTCGGCATGGCGCGTGAGCGGCTTCTCGCACAACACGTGCTTCCCTGCTTCGAGCGCGCGGATCGACCATTCGACGTGCAGGTTGTTCGGAAGCGAGATGTAGACGGCCTCGATCTCCGGGTCGGCGAGCAGCGCCTCGTACGAGCCGTGCGCGCGCGGGATCTCCCACTCGCGTGCGTAGTCGTCCGCGCGCGCCTGGTCGCGGCTCGCGACCGCCACGAGCTCGACCTTCGGCGACGCGTGCGCGCCCGGGATCAGCAGCCGGTTGATGTGCGCGGTCGAGACGATCCCCCACTTCACGGGTTGCACTGACGAGCCTCCTGTCGGGTCGGTCGCGGCTGCGTAGTATCGCCCGATGGCGGAGATCGGGATCGGCATGCTCGGCTACGCGTTCATGGGCAAGGCCCACTCGAACGCGTTCAAGAAGATCGCGTACATGACGTGGCCGCCGCCGCTCGAGCCGCGGCTCGTCGGGATCGCCGGCCGGAACGAGGAGGCGGTCGGCGAGGCGGCGGAGCGCTACGGCTACGAGTACGCGACGGCGGATTGGCGCGAGCTCGTCAAGGACGACCGGATCGGCCTCTTCGACAACGGCGGCCCCAACTCGCTCCACGCGGAGCCGACGATCGCCGCGGCCGAGGCGGGCAAGCACGTCGTCTGTGAGAAGCCGCTCGGGCGCGACGCCGACGAGAGCTACGAGATCTGGCGCCGCGTCGCCGCGACAGGCGTCAAGCACCTCTGCGCGTTCAACTACCGCTTCGTGCCGGCGGTCCGGCTGGCGCGGGAGATGGTCGAAGCCGGCGAGCTCGGGGAGCTCCGGCACTTCCGCGGGCGGTACCTGCAGGACTGGGGCGACGACCCGACTCTCGATACGTGGCGATTCCAACCGGACGAGGCCGGGTCAGGCGCGCTCGGCGACCTCGGCGCGCACGTCGTCGACCTCGCGCGCTTCCTCGCAGGCGAGATCGGGTCCGTGTCGGGCTTCGTCAAGACGTTCCTGCCGGGGCGCCGCGTCGACGACGCGCTCGAGGCCGCGGTCGAGTTCGAGAGCGGTGCGGTCGGCACGATCGAGGCGACGCGGCTCGCGCTCGGGCGCCGAAACGCGTTCCAGTGGGAGATCAACGGCTCGAAGGGATCGGTCGCGTTCGACATGGAGCGCCTGAACGAGCTCCAGGTCTTCCGCGCCGACGGCGACCGCGCGCGCGGCTTCAAGACGGTGCTCGTTTCCGAGACGAACCACCCGTTCTGGGAGCACTGGTGGCCGCCCGGCCACATCGTCGGCTGGGGCGAGACGTTCGTCCACGAGCTGCACCATGTCCTGCGCGCGATCGCCGAGGACGGCGACGTGGCGCCGTACGGCGCGACCTTCGAGGACGGCTACCGCGCCGCCGAGGTCTGCGACGCGATCGTCCGCTCGGGCGAGAACGGCGTCCGCGAGCGAATCGCGTACCGGTCGCTGTAGCTAGAGCTCGTCGAGGACGAGCGTCGCCTTGCCACCGCGGTGCGCGAAGGCGTCGGCGAACCGATCGAGCGGCACGCGCAGGGCGACGAGCAGGTCGAGCGCGCCCGGCCAAGCCGTCCGCGCGCGAGTGAGGTCCGTGACGGCCGCGAGGTAGTCCTGCCGGTGCGCATTGACGCTCCCGAACAGGACGCGATTCTCGAGGATCGTGTCGACGCCGAGCGTCTGGCCGTCGACCGCGACCTGCTGCCGGCGCGGATCGATGCCGAGGAGGCACGCGACGCCGCCGCGCCGGAGCAGCCCGAGGGTCGCCGCCATCGCCTGCGCGTTCCCCGCCGCCTCGAGCACGAGGTCGAACCGGCCGAGCTCCGCGAGCGGCGTCGCGGCAGTGGACACATACCGCGCGCCGACCCGGTCGGCGACGGCGTTCGCGGGCTCGAGCGAGGCCGTCGTCACGTCGATCCCGGCGAGACGCAGGAAGATCGTCGCGAGCATCCCGACGGCGCCGCCGCCGATCACCAGCGCGCGCTCGAGCCGCCACGGCTGGCGCGCGCCGATCGCGCGCGCGTGCCTGATCGCGCGGGCGCACACCGATGCGGGCTCCGCGAGCACGCCGAGCCGCCCGAGCTCGCGCGGCACCGGGATCAGCTGCACCGGGTCCTCCACGACTGCCTCGCGTGCGAACCCGTGCAGGCGCGTGATCCCGCGCTCCGAGTAATTCCCCGTGAGGCACGCGTCGGGCGAGCCTTCTGCGCACGCGACGCAGCGGCCGCACGACCGGCGCACCGTCGCTGTCACGAGATCACCCCGGAAGAAGCCGTGCCCGTCGTCGTCGACCCGTCCGAGCAGCTCGTGGCCGAGCACGAGTGTTGCCTCGCCGTCGGGAGCGGCGCCAAAGAGACCCTCCGAGATCTCGCGATCCGTCCCACAGATGCCAACCTCGAGCACGCGCACGCGCACGCCGTCCTCGCGCGGCGGCGAGACGCGCTCCACGCGGGCCGAGTGCGCGACCCCCGGCTCCACGACCAGCGCGTCCATCAGGCGGCGGTGAGGCCGCCGTCAGCGACGAGAATCGTCCCGGTCACGAACTCGGCACCGACGAGGTACGCGACGGCGTCGGCGATCTCGTCGGGAGTGCCGAGCCGGCCGAGCGGCTGGCGGGCACGGAGCGCGTCGAGCGAGTCGCCGACGTCCTCGACGAGCCGCCGCACCCACGGCGAGTCGACGGTTCCGGGCGCAACGGCGTTGACGCGAATGCGATCGGCGGCGTGGTCGACCGCCAGCGCGCGCGTGAGCGCGATCACCGCACCTTTCGACGCGCAGTAGGCGGCGCGATTCCGCAGCCCCACGAGGCCGGCGACGGAGGCGATGTTCACGATCGCGCCGCCGCCGCGCGCGGCCATCCCCGGGATCGCGTGCTTACAGCAGAGGAACGTGCCGCGCGCGTTGACGGCGAAGACGTCCTCCCACACCTCGAGCGTCGTGTCCGGTGCGTTTGTCGTCGAGCCGATGCCGGCGACGTTGACGAGGATCTCGACCCCGTTGGTCGCAGCCGCGACCTCGGCCTCGTCGCGCACGTCGAGCGCGACGGCCCGTGCACCGAGCGCGGCCGCGACCGCCTCCGCCGCCTGAGCGTTCACGTCGCCGAGGGTCACGGTCGCGCCGCCCGCGGCGAGCCGGCGGGCGACGGCCGCGCCGATACCGGAGCCGGCGCCCGTGACGAGCGCGCGCTTACGTTCCATGGTCTGATCTTCTCGTCTGGAGGACGTGCCGCGCAGCGAGGACGGGCTAGCCGCTGAGGACGGCGCCCTCGGACGCCGAGCCGACGAGAGCGCGGTAGCGCCCGAACACGCCGCGGAGGGGCGACAGCGGCGGCGGCTGCCATGCCGCCAGCCGCGCACCGAGCTCATCGTCGGAGACCTCGAGCGAGAGCCGGCGCGCGTCGATGTCGATCGTGATCGAGTCGCCGTCCCGCACCACGGCGAGCGGCCCTCCCCGCGCCGCCTCCGGGGAGACATGACCGACCATCAGCCCTCGCGTGGCGCCGGAGAACCTCCCGTCCGTCACGAGCGCGACGGAGTCGCCGAGGCCGGCACCGACGACGGAGGCGGTGACGCTCAGCATCTCGCGCATCCCCGGCCCGCCGGCCGGCCCCTCGTACCGCACGACGAGCACGTCTCCCGGTCGCGCGAGCCCGGCCCGCACCGAGTCGGTGCACGCCTCCTCGCTGTCGAAGACGCGTGCGTGGCCGCAGTGGCGCCGTGGCGCCGTGGCGAGCTTCACGAGGCTCCCCGCCGGCGCCAGGTTCCCGCGCAGCGCGTACAGCGCCCCGCTCTCCTTGTACGGCTGCTCGAGCGCGAAGAGGACGTCGCGATCGGGCTCGAGCGCGTCCCGCGTCGCCTCCTCCAGCGTCTCGCCCGTCACGGTCGGAGCACCGCCCTCGACGAGGCCGCCGCGCACGAGCTCGCGCAGCAGCGCGCCGGTTCCGCCGGCGCGGTGGAAGTGCTCGGCCATCCAGCGGCCGCCCGGCGCGAGGCTCGCGATTACCGGCGTGCGGCTGCCCACCTCGGCGAGCTCGTCGAGCGCCAGCGCGACGCCCGCCTCGTGCGCGACCGCGAGCAGGTGGAGGATGGCGTTCGTCGATCCGCCGCTCGCCGCGACGGCGGTCATCGCGTTCAGCAGAGCGCGCCGGTCGAGGAACCTGCGCGCCGTGACGCCCTCGGCTGCGAGCCGCACCGCGAGCTCGCCGGAACGCCGGGCCCCGGCAGCGCGCGCTGCAGTCTCGTCCGCCGGGACGAGGCCGTCGCCGAGCGCGGCGATCCCGAGCCCTTCGACCGCGACGGCCATCGTGTTCGCCGTGAAGTGGCCGGCACAGGCGCCGATCCCCGGGCACGCGTGCAGCTCGAGCTCGTGGAGGTCCGCGCGCGCGAGCAGTCCGCGCTCCTCGGCTCCGACCGCCTCCCACACGTCCTGAATGGTCGCCTCGCGCCCGCGCCACCGTCCGGCGCGCATCGGGCCGCTGTAGAGGACGACGGCCGGCTTGTCGACGCGCGCGAGCGCCATCAGCGCGCCGGGCACGGTCTTGTCGCAGCCGACGATGCACACCAGCGCGTCGAAGTCGTGCGCGTGCGTCATCAGCTCGATCGAGTCGGCGATCACCTCGCGCGAGACGAGCGAGGCGCGCATCCCCGGCGTCCCCTGCGACTGGTTGTCGGAGACGGCGATCGTGTTGAACGGAAGCGCGACACCGCCCGCCACCGCGACGCCCTCGCCGACGCGTGCCGACAGGTCGAGGTGGTTGACGTTGCACGGCATCGTCCCCGTCCACGCCGAGGCGACGCCGACGATCGGGCCGTCGAGCCGCGCAGGGTCGATCCCGAGCGCGCGGAAGTGCGCTCGCGCCGGTGCGCGCTCGGGGCCGGACGCGAGCGCCTCGCGCGCCCGACGCCGGAGGGCGTCGTCGCCGTCCATCGACGGCCACCTTAGAAGCTAGCCCGCGGCCGCGGCCGCGACCGCGAGGCGCGGTCAGGCCTCGGCGGCCTCGTCCTCGATCCGCTCGCTCGGCAGCTGCGACGGCTGGAACGTCACCGTGAGGCGGTCGATGCGCTGGCCCTCCATCGAGTCGACGTGGAACACGATGCCGTCGTGCGAGACCTCGTCGCCCGGCGCCGCAGCGCGGCCGAGCCGGCCGAAGACGAATCCGGCGACCGTGTGGTAGTCCTCCTCCGGCAGGTCGACCTTGAACTCCTCGTTGAAGTCGTCGATCGGGAAGGTGCCGCCGATCCGGATCGTCTCGTCGTCGAGCCGTTCGACCGTCTCGTCGGGGAGGTCGAACTCGTCCTCGATCTCACCCACGATCTCCTCGAGCACGTCCTCGAGCGTGACGATCCCCTCCATCGAGCCGTACTCGTCGATCACGATCGCCAGGTGCTGGTTCGTGCGGCGGAACTCCGTCAGCAGCGCGCCGAGATCCTTCGTCTCCGGGACCATGTACGCCGGGCGAACGAGGTCGGCGAGCTGGACCGCGCCGATGCCGCGCTCGTAGAGCGCCTCGATCAGGTCACGGATGTGCAGCACGCCGAGGATCTCGTCCAGTGAGCCGCGATAGACGGGATAGCGCGTGTACGGCGAGACGAGAACCGCCTGCAGCGCCTCCTCCGGTGGCAGGTCGACGGAGACGGCGACCACCTCGGGCCGCGGCACCATCACGTCGGCCACCTCCTTGTCGGCGAAGTCGAAGACCTTGTAGAGCATCTCCTGCTCCTCTTCCTCGATCTCGCCCTGCTCGGCGGAGGTCGAGAGCAGCATCCGGAGCTCCGCCTCCGAGTGAGCCTCGCGCTCCTCGCCGGGCGGCGCGAGCCCGATCGCGCGCAGCGCGATCTCGGTCGACCGCTGCAGCACCCAGATCAACGGCGCGAGCAGGAAGAAGAAGGCGCGCACGAACGGCGAGACGGTCAGGGCGGTGCGCTCGGGATTGCCGAGCGCGATTCCTTTGGGGACGAGCTCGCCGATCACCACGTGCAGGTACGTGATCACCAGCAGCGCGAGGATGACCGCGAGGACCGTCGCCATCACCGGGTCGAAGATGTGCGCGAACAGCGGCTCACCGACGGCGCCGATCGCCAGCGAGGTCAGCGTCACGCCGAGCTGCATCGCGGAGATGAATCGCGGTGGGTCGCTCGTGATCCGCAGCACGGCCCGCGCGCGGCGGTGGCCCTGGTGGCCGAGCTCCATGATCCGCGTCCGCCGCGCCGTCACCAGGCCGTACTCGGCCGCGACGAAGAACGCGTTCAGCACGAGCAGGCCCAGGAGGGCCAGCAGTTCGAGTCCGAGAGTCATGCGGTCGCGCCCCCTACGGGCGCGCGCATACTGGGCGGCAGCTCGTCGTCCAAGCAGATCTACGGCGGATCGTAGCTCACGAGGCCGTCGGCGAAAACCGCGCGCCCGGCCGCAGCGACCACGCCCGTTCGCGAACGTATGTTCTATACTGCGCAGCGGGGTGGCGATCGAGTACCGCGAGGAACCCTGCAAGGCGGCGCTCAACCGCGTGAAGGGCATGGCGTTCGGGTGGTCGCTGAACCCGTATATGGGCTGCGCCCACCGCTGCACGTTCTGCTACGTCCGCGCCTTCGAGCATCGCGCGGACCGGCCGTTCGACGAGCGCTACGGCCGGTCGATCCGCGTGAAGGTCAACATCGCGGAGGTGCTGCGAGCGGAGCTCGCGCGGCCGACCTGGGAGCGCGAGGACGTCGCGATCGGCGCGGCCACCGACCCGTACCAGCCGGCGGAGGGCCGCTACCGCCTGACCCGCGCGTGCCTCGAGGTGCTGGCGGAGGCGGAGACCCCGTTCTCGATCATCACGCGCGGGCCGATGATCGTGCGCGACCTCGACGTCCTCACGGAGGCGGCGCGGCGGGTGAAGGTGACTGTGACCTTCTCCATCCCGACCGTCGACCTCGACGTGTGGCGGCGAACCGAGCCATCGACGGCGCCGCCCGCCCAGCGGCTGCGGGCGCTGTCGAAGCTCGTCGACGCCGGCATCCGCGCGTCGGTCGGGATGGCGCCGGTCCTGCCCGGGATCTCGGACGCACCGGAGCAACTCGACGCCGTCGTGCGCGCGGCCCGCGCGGCCGGAGCCTGCGGAATCTGGTCGAACGTGCTCTTCCTGCGGCCGGGGACGCGCGAGCACTTCCTCGAGTCGCTGGCGCGCGAGTGGCCCGAGCTGGTGCCGCGCTACGAGGAGCTTTACGCGCGCCGGGCGTATCTCCCTGCCGCCGAGACGAAGCCGGTTCGGGCGCAGGTCGCCGCTCTGGCGCGCGCGCACGGGGTCCGCGACCGGCGCCGCTCCCCACTTGCCCCGCCGGAGCCGCCGGAGCAGTTGTCGCTGCTTCCAGCGTAGACTCCCATCAGATGCCGGACGAGATCACTGCGCTCATCGTCGATGACCACGAGGTCGTCCGTGAGGGACTTCGCCTCTCGCTCTCCCGCGCGCCGCACATCCGCGTCGTCGGCGAGGCGTCGGACGGCGCATCCGCCGTCGAGCTCGCCGAGAGGCGGCGCCCGGACGTCGTGATCATGGACGTCCGCATGCCCGGACTGGACGGTCTGGAGGCGACGAAGCTCCTGACCGAGAAGATGCCGTCGGCGAAGGTGCTCATCTTCACCGCCTATTCCGAGCGGTCGCTCCTCGGCCGCGGCCTCGAGTCGGGCGCGAAGGGCTACATCCTGAAAGAAGCGCCGCACCAGACCCTCGTGCGGGCGATCGAGAAGGTCGCGGGGGGCGAGGGCTACGTCGACCCCGCGCTGATGCCGGCCTTCCTCGGCGGCAAGGACCAGACCGACATGTTGACGGCGCGCGAGCGCGAGATCCTGCAGCTGCTCGCCGACGGGATGTCGAACGGCGACGTCGCGCAGCGCCTCTTCATCTCCCAGGAGACGGTGAAGAGCCACGTCCGGCACATCCTCACGAAGCTCGAAGCGGACACGCGCACGCATGCGGTCGCGATCGCGCTCCGCGAGGCGATGATCGAGTAGCGCCGTGCCGGACCGCGACCGCGAACCGCTCGACCGGCTGATCGCCGCCGAGCAGGATGAACGGCGCCGGATCGCGTTGTTCCTCCACGACGGCCCGGTGCAGAACCTCGCGGGGATCGCGTTGATGCTCGACGCCGCCCAGCACTCGATCGGAGACGGACGGTACGACGAGGCGCGGACGATCATCGCCACCGCAGTCGATCGGCACCGAACGACGATCCGCGAGCTCCGCGACCTGTCGTTCGCGCTCGAGCCGGTCGTCCTGCGCGACCAGGGCTTCGGGCCGGCGGCGCGCGCGCTCGCGGAACGGGTGGGGACGGCGCACGAGCTCCGCCTCGACCTCGACGTCGACGCCGCCGAGGAGCTCGGGCAGACGACGCAGGTCGCGCTCTACACGATCATCCGCGAGCTTCTCGAGCAGTCGATCCGGCGCGGCCCGCCGAACCAGATCGCGGTGCGGATCTGGCGGACCGACGAAGGGGGCGTCAAGGTCTGCGTCGCCGACGACGCCGAGCCGGAGCGGCGGCGGCGATCGCTGGAGGCGATCGAGGAGCGCGTCCACCAGCTGCACGGGGCGATCGTCGTGGACGCGGGCGGCAACGGGGGCACCGAGGTCAACGTCGAGTTCCCCGCGTACGTCGCGCAGCGTTAGGATCGCGCACCGGTGGCGAACGACAACGGCAACGGGTACGTGCTCTTCGTCTGGTCGCCGACCGGCTACACGCTTCGCGAGCTGGACGGCGAGCCGCCGCAGACGGGGCACGAGTTCGAGGACGGCGGACACACGCTCGTCGTGAACAAGATCGGCGCGTCGCCTCTTCCAGGCGACACACGCGCCTGCGTCTTCTCCGTCGGCAAGTAGTCGCCGCGGCCCTGCCGCGCTACTCGCCGGCGGCGGCGCTCTCGGCCGCGACGAGGCCGAGCACGAGCGCGTGCGCGAGCCCCGACGCGTAGCCGCCGGTCGCGACGCCGCCCGCGTCGACGCCCGCGGCATAGAGGCCGTCGATCGCCGAGCCGTCCTCGCGCAGTACACGCGCGCGGTCGTCGACCCGGAGCCCGCCGATCGTGTGCGTGATGGCGGCGACGACGCGGACGGCTTCGCGCGTCCCCGGCGGCGGGTCGAACGGCAGCTCTTCGAGGCGGACGCGCGCGGCGGCAGGCGCAGCGGCCACCAGCTCCGCGACGGTTCCGTAACGCACCTGCCGGCGAACCGCCTCCTCGTCCAGGAGGTAGTAGGCGCGCGCCTCCGGCCGGTGAGCCGTCGCCTGGACGACGTTCGCCTCCGACCACGACACGTCCTCGCGGCGGAAGAACTCGTTCCCGGTCTCGTCGAAGATGCGCGCGAAGCGCCCGTAGAGCTGCGACCTCGACACGAAGTCGTCCTCGCCCCACTCCGCGTCGGGCATGTTCCGGCCGTAGAACTCGTCCATCCCGGCGGTGAGCGCGGCCCCGCGCTCGAGCGCGTGGAGGAGCCCGTCGCCGGTCGACCAGGGGTTGCCGCGGCGGCGCAGCCGCGCCGCGGGCCGGACGAATCGATCGACCAGCTCGGGCGAGGCGGCGAACCCGCCGCTGCAGAGAATCGCTGCATCCGAGGTATCGAGGGGTACCCCTCCAGCACTAGGTGTGGAACCCTCCACACCACCGTTTTGGACAAGCGCGCGTGTGAGCTGGGCGGGATCGAACCTCGTCCCCGTCGTGAGCGGATTCGCGGTTTCTTCGCGCACGGGGACCGCACCCGCGGCGACGAGCCACTCGAGCGCGTCGTCGAGGCGGTCCCAGATCAGCCGCTGCAGCCGGGCGTCGCCGCCGGGGCACTCGCGACGGAAGTCGTCCCACTCGCGGTGGCGCCAGATCACGCCCGACGACAGCAGCATCGAACCGCCCGGCCGCGTCCCCTTCTCCCGCACGGTCGCCGCGACGCCGAGCTCGCGGAGGCGCGTGGCGGCCACGAGGCCGGCCATCCCGGCCCCCGCCACGACGACGGTCACGTCAACGAGAACGTGGGCTTGTGCTCGACGTACTCGATGCGGACGCGCTCCGGTCCCCACAGGAACACCGCATAGGTGTTCGCCGCGTCGACGACCGACTCGACCTCGATCCCGAGATCGCCGGCCTCGGCGATGTGTGCGTCGGCCGAGTCGACGAGCACGGCCAGGTGATTGAGGAGCGGCCGGTCGCCCGCATCTGGGTCGCCGGGATGGAACTCGACGAACGCTCCCCCCACCTCCACGCGCGTCGGCCCGACGCGCTCGAAGCCGTAGCGGTCGTAGGCGGCAGCCGTCGCCTCGGGGTCCTCCGCGTACAGCGCGACGTGGTCGAGGTCGTAGTCGACGTCGGTCTCGCCCTCCACGAGCGTCACGCAAACTCCTTCGCCGAGGTCGAGCACCTCCGACGCACCGGGCGGGAGAGCCGTGCGCGCGGCCTCGAGGCTCGCGACCCGGAGCGCGACGTGCTTGAACGCGCCACGCTCGCGCGGCGCCTCGGCGTCGAAGAGAGTCAGCTTCCCGCGTCGCGCGTCGGCGCCCATGAGCGTGAAGTTCGGCTCCTGCGAGATCACGTGCATGCCGAAATGCTGCTCGAGCCGGCGAGCGATCGGCTCGCGGTCGGCGACCCAGAAGGCGACGTGGTCGAGCGTCTTCGGCTCCATCGCGCCAGCTTATCCACGCGGTGCGACCTGAAAGCGCAGCCGCACGCCCCGGCCCACCGACGGCCGGGGCGTGCCGGCGGCGGTGCTTACCGGCGGCGCGTCGAGGCGCTCTTCGCCTTCGACGCGCTCGACTTCGACTTCGATGCGGACGACTTCGACTTCGAGCCGGAGCCGCTGGTCTTGACCTTCGAGCCGCTGCTCTTCGCCTTCGAGCTCGCCGACTTCGCCTTCGACTTCGAGCCGCTGGTCTCCAGCTTCGAGCGGCTGGTCGTCGACTTCGACCCTCTCGTCTTCGACCTCGACGCAGCGCTCTTCGACTTCGTGCCCGACGACTTCGACTTCGACGCGCTGGTCTTCAGCTTGGAGCCGCCGCTCTTCGACTTCGAGCTCGACGACTTCGCTTTCGTCTTCGATCCGCTGCTCTTCGACTTCGAGCTCGCCGACTTCGCCTTCGTCTTCGATCCGCTGCTCTTCGACTTCGAGCTCGCCGACTTCGACTTCGACGCCGGCGACGTCGAGCGCCGCCGCCCCGACGGCCCCGAGCGTGCGGACGAGCCGCGTGAAGACGCGGCGAGCGCACGCGTCTGCGCGGCGGCAGAGCTCGCGGCGCTCTCGCCGGCCGACGAACCGGCAGCGCCGACGTCCTCCTCCGGGCGCTCGCCCGTGTCGATCCACTCCTGGCTCATACGACCTCCTCGGTAGCTTGCCGCGCGATGACGTTCCCGCGCACTGTGTTTCTAACGCACGCGGAGGACGTGTTGGTTACGAGGACAACGAGAGCCGGATCGCGATCGAGGTTCGCCTCGCGATCCGGCTCGGCGACTTGCGCCCCCGTCAGCGCTTCGAGCGCGACGAGCTGCTCTTCGACTTCGAGGCCGATGACTTCGACTTCGAGCCGCTGCCCTTCGACCTTGCGCTCGACGACTTCGACTTCGACGCGCTGGACTTCGACTTCGAGGCGGACGACTTCGACTTCGAGCCGCTGCCCTTCGACCTCGAGCCGCTGCTCTTGGACTTCGAACCCGACGACTTCGACTTGGACGGACTGCTCTTCGACTTCGACGCGGACGTCTTCGACCTCGACGTCGTGCCCTTCGACTTCGACGCCGACGACTTCGACTTCGACTTCGATCCGCTGCTCTTCGACTTCGAGGCGGACGACTTCGACTTCGACGAGCTGCCTTTCGACTTCGACCTCGACGAGCTCGATTTCGACTTCGATCCGCTGCTCTTCGACTTCGACCCGCTCGACTTCGACTTCGCGCTCGAGCTCTTCGCCTCTCCGGACTGGGCGCGCTCCTTGTTGACCGTCCGCGCTGCGATCTCCTCGGCGCGGTCCTCGGACCGGCCGGCGTCGAGCTCCGACTCCTTCACGTGCTCGTACTGGCGCTCTCGCTTCTCGCTCCATGCCTTCTGAGGCATCGGACTGCAACCTCCGTGTGGGTTACCGGGCAGACAATGCACTACCCTCGTCGGGCGTGCTCATGCGTACGACACCCGCGCGTTTCGACGCGTTCGCGTCAACGCCTTCCGGTACGCATGTCGTCGTCCGGCCCGACCGGCGCGGGGAGCGGCTACTCGAGCGGCGGGTTCTGGACGTCGTGCTCGTCGGCGTACTGCTGCGTGAGCTGGTTCACGACGTCGAGGCCCTCGCCGTACGCGTAGTTGATCTTCACGAACGGCTGCCACTTCTCGGGCAGCGCGTCCTCGGGGAAGATCGCCTCGACCGGACATTCGGGCTCGCAGGCGCCGCAGTCGATGCACTCCTCGGGGTCGATGACGAGGATGCGCTCGGCCTCGTGGATGCAGTCGACGGGGCACACGTCGACGCACGATTTGTCCTTGATATCGATGCAGGGCTCGCCGATGATGTACGTCACGGCGACCTACTCTACCGCGGCGAGTAACGGGTCGATCACTTCCCGCGTCCGCTCGAAAAGCGCCGATTTTGCAATCACCTGGTCGAATCCCGCGGCGTGCGCGCGGCGCAATCCGGCGGTGTCCGTGTGATTCGTAAAGCCGAGCAGCGGGACGTCCGGATAGTTGTCCGCGACGTCGTTCGCATCGAGCCGCGCGATGTCCGCGATCACGAGGTCAGGCGGGTCGATCCCGTCCGTCGTCTCGAACCGGTGCTCCGGAAGAAGAGCTTCGAGCTTCCCCCGGATGAACAGGTCGACCCCACACAGCAGGATCGTCGCCATGCCAACCGCCGACCATAGCACCGTCGCCAGCGAGTACCAACGCGGCCTTGCGCTCGCGCGCGGCGGCGAGTGGTTCGAGGCGCACGAGGCATTCGAGCTGGCGTGGCGCGCGGCCGACGACGGCGAGCGCGACTTCTTCCAAGGGCTCGTGCACGTCGTCGTCTCGGCCTACCAGGCGGGACGCGGAAAGCCGGTCGCGGCGGCCCGCCAGCGCGAGAAGGCGCTGCGGCGGCTGGACGCGTTCTCGCCCATCCACCGCCGCCTCGACGTCGAGCGCGTCCTCGCGGCGCTACAGCGAGCCGAGACCGATTTTCGTCATCAGCTCGTCGAGCGCCGAGGTGAGCCACCAGCTGCGGTTGAAGAAGAGCAGGAGCCCTAGCGCGACGAGCGTCGCGCCGCTCGCGACGGTGAGGACTCGGTAGTGGTCGCGGACCCACCGGAACGCGCCCATCGCGCGCGCGAACGCGAGACCGACGGCGACGAACGCCGCGCCGAGCCCGAGCGAGTAGGCGACGAGCAGCGCGACGCCCTTCGCGATCGACCCGCTCGAGCTCGCGAGCACGAGGATCGACGCGAGCACCGTCCCGATGCACGGAGCCGCGCACACCGCGAAGGCGCCGCCGAGCAGCGCGCCCGACCCCTGCCGCCGCGCGCCGTGCAGGAGTCCCGGCGCGACCGTCCGCTCCGGCCACGGCAGGAGCCCCAGGAACGCGAACCCGATCACGACGAGCACGAAGCCCGCCACCTTCAGCTGCGTCTCCTTGTCGACGACGCTTCCGATCGCCGCCGCTCCTGCGCCGAGCAGGACGAAGACGACGGTGAACCCGGCGACGAACGGGACGCTCGAGGTGACGACCTTCCGCGCCGTCCCCGGCTCGCCGAGCCGGTCGACGTCGACGGCCGAGATCGCCGAGAGGTAGCCGGGTACGAGCGGGAGGACGCACGGCGTGACGATCGAGACGAGGCCGGCGGCGAACGCGACCGGGAGCTGCTCAAGCATCGAAGCGCGCGAGCTCCTCGTCGACGCGCCGGTCGAGCTCGGGGTCGAGCGGCGCGGCGGAGGGCGCTTGTGACACTGTGTCACCAACATCGCGCGCCCGGGACCAGCGCCACGCGCCGAACGCGAGCCCTGCCGCCGCGACGCCGACGCCGCCCAGCGGGAGCGCCCACGCGAGCAGGTCGAAGCCGTGCTTGCGCGGCACGCCGAGGACGCTCGGGCCGAACTCGTCGACGAGCTCCTGCTCGATCTGCGACTTCGTCGCGCCCTGCGCGATGCGGCGCCTGATCTCGGCCTTCATCTGGCGTGCGATTGGTGCGTCCGACTCGTCGAGCGTGGTGTGGCACGTCGGACACACGAGCTCGCGCTCGAGCTCGCCCTGCGTCGGGTGCCGGTCGCTCGCGAGCGCCGGCGCCGCCGCGGCGAACAGCGCGACGGCAGCGGCAACGGCGACGAGCCTCACGACCGGCGCGCGCGCCGGATGCCCTCGTCGAGCTGTTCGCGCGTCGCCGCCGCAAGCACGTGCGGCGGGACGACGCGGCCCTTGCGATCGACGAAGAACGTCTCCGGAAGCCCCGTCACCCCCCATTTGCCGAGCGTCGACCCGGGCCCGTCACGAACGATCGTGTACGCGACATCGTGGCGATCGACGAACCGCGACGCGGCGCTTCGGAAGTCGTTCACGTCGACGCCGAGGAAGACGACGCCCTTGTCGCGCCAGTAGCGGGCCGCCGCGTTCAGCGCGCCGGCCTCCTTCTTGCACCCCTGGCACCACGAGGCCCAGAAGTTGACGACGACGACCTTCCCGCGCTGCGCGGCGAGATCGAACGACCCGTCGCGGTCGTGGTACGGCAGCACGAGCTTCGGCGCGGCGACGACCTGCCCCTGGTCGACCTTCTTCGCGACCTTGCTCCCGTCCGCCTGCGCCATGTCCCACACGAGCAAGCCGAGCAGCGCGACGACGACGGCGACGGCGAGCAGGCGCAGCAGCCGCATCACGGGATTCGCTCAAACAATGTAGACCGTCGTCCCGATCCCCACGTGCTCGAACAGCCACTCGGCGTCGGAGATCCTCATCCGGATGCAGCCGTGGGAGGCCGAGTAGCCGATCGATGCTGCGTCGGGTGTGCCGTGGATGCCGACGCCCGGCGCGCTGATGCCCATCCACCGCGTCCCGAGCGGGTTGCCCGGCCCCGGCGGCACGGGCTCGAGCCCGCGCGCCCAGTCGGAGGACGTCGGCGGGTACCACCACGGGTTCCTCGCCTTGACGACGATGTGGAACCAGCCCCGCGGCGTCGGATAGCTCGACTGGCCGGTCGCGACGCCGAAGGTTCGCCACGACGTCATCCCCTGGTAGAGGCTGAGCCGGTTCAGGAGCCGGTTGATGACGATCACCGGCCCGACGCCGCGACGCGTGACCTGCGGCGTCACGGCGGTCGTCTTGAAGCGCAGCGGCGTACGCGTGTTGCGTGTCAGCGCGCGGATGATCGCCTTCGTGATCGCCCTGCCGTCCAGGTCGCGGCCCGCGCGCTCGCGCGTGACGTACGGCCGCGCGTTCCGGAACGTGAGCTCTGAGTCGACCGCTGGACGCTCGAAGCGCTTCGTGAGCCGGGCCGTCACCGCGCGGACGGCGGCGCCGCGGACCGCGACGACGAGCTTGACGTTCGCGCCGGGCCTCGACGTGCGCGCGCGCGCGACGGCGCCTGTGATGTATGGCTTGGCAAGATTCTCGGGGCGCAGGTCGAACCTCGTCCGGTCGACGATCACGGGCAGCCGCGCGACGAATGCGGTGCGGACGGCGGCAGTCGCGGCGGCGGAGTTGAGCCCTCCGACGCCGACGCTCGCGATCCGGACGCGCGGCGGTACGACCTTGCTCGGTGGCCGCGGCGTCGTCGTCGTGGTTGTGGTCGTGCGGGTGGTCGTCGTCGTCGCGACGGTCGTCGAGATCGTGGTCGAGGTCGGGGTCGTGGGGACGGTTGTCGTCGTCGTCGGCACCGTCGTCGTGGTCGTCGTCGGAGCGGTGCTCGTCGCGGTCGTGACGGTCGACGTCGACCCGGTCGTGGTCGGCAGCGTCTCCGCCACGACGACGGCCGAGAACGTCCCGGCGCAGGCAATGACGAGGACGAACACGAGCACATAGAGACCCCGTTTCACGTCATTTCCAGGGTAGCAACGGCCATGGCGGGATCATCGCTGACGATCGCGTCGACGCCCAGGTCGCGGAGCCGTACGACGAGCTCCTCGTCGTTCGCGGTCCACGCGAGCACGGGCGCGCCCCGCGCGTGCGCGCGCCGCACCGCCGCGCGCGAGACGAGCGCGTGGTGGAGCGCGAGCACGTTCGACCTCGACCAGCGCAGCAGCACGGGCACGCGCGCCGGCATCGCCGTGCGCAGCGCCGCAGCACCGGTCGCGGTGAGGCCGGCGGGCCAGCGGAAGCGCGCGACGCCGAGGCGGTCGCGCGGGTAGCCGATCGCCCGGGGAAGATCGGGTGCGATCGCGGCGAGCCGCCGTCCCGTCCGCGGCCACGCGGTCGAGACGAGCGCGCGCCCCGCGAGGCCGTGGCGGTGGATCGCATCGACGGCGGGCCGCTCGACGCCGACGTACTTCAGGTCGAGGTGGACGCCGCAGCCGTGAGCGCGCAGGAAGTCGAGCGCCCCGTCGAGGTCGACCGTCTCCCCCGGGACCTCCCGCCGCGAATGCGAGAGCGTGAGGTCGAGGCCGATGTCGAACTCGACGAGGTCGGCGCCGGCTGCGACGGCCGCCTCGAGCGACGCGAGCGTGTTCTCCGGTGCGACGGCCGCCGCGCCGCGGTGGCCGATCACGAGCGGCCGCCGGCCGTCGCGGCGACGAAGGTCCACTACGCCGTGCGCTTGACGACGACGATCGCGCAGTCGTCGGTGAGCTCTCCGCCGCCGAAGGCGCGGCACTCCTCGAGCACGCCCTCCGCGAGCTCCTGCGCGCCGTAGCCGTGTCGCGCGGCGAGCGCAGCGTCGAGGCGCTCGATCCCGTACAGGTCGCGGCCGACGCGCGACTCGACCACGCCGTCGGTGTAGAGGACGACGGCGGCGCCGACGGGCAGCTTCGCGCGCACCGACTCGTACGACTGCGGCGCGTCGATCCCGAGCGCGAGTCCGCCGACGGCGATCGCCTCGACGGTTCCGTCGGGCAGGAGAAGTCGCGGGACCGGGTGGCCGGCGCTCGCGCACGCCACCTCCCCCGCCGGGTCGATCGCGAGATACGCCATCGTGATGAACTTCCCGGTCGCGATCTCTCCGACGACGACGTCGTTGGCATGCGCAAGGAAGTCCTGCGGCTCCGAGTGCTCGCGCGCGAGCGAACGGAAGACGAACTTCGCCATCGCCATGTCGGCCGTCGCGTCGACGCCGTGCCCGGTGACGTCGCCCAGCACGACCGCGAGCCGCCCGTCGGCGAGCTCGAGGAAGTCGTAGACGTCGCCGCCGACATCGACGCGCGCCGCCGACTCGTAGACGGCGCCGAGATCGAGCCCCGGGACGTCGGGCTGCTCGCGCGGGAGGAGCGCGTGCTGGATCGTTTCCGCGAACGCCTTCTGCTGCTGGTAGAGGCGCGCGTTGTCGATCGCAAGGGCGGCCTGCGCGGCGATCGTGGCGGCGGTCGCGACCGTGTCCACGGCGATCGGCCGCGCGGGATCGAGCGACAGGATCGTCAGCTCCGCGAGCAGCTCGGCCGGCGTCTCGATCGGCAGGATCGCCGCCGTCGACCCCTGCTCGAGGAACGGGACGAGCAGCGCGTGCGCGCCGCCGAGGGCGGCTGCGGTGGGCACGTCCAGAAGGGTCGGGGGCGCCCCGCGCGGCGGGCGCGCCTGCGGCCGCGCGAGGATCGTCCGGATCGGATCCTCCAGCCGCGCGTCCGAGACGTGCACCTTGCGCGGCACGAGCAGGTCGCCGCGCTCGTCGGGAACGCGAATCACGGCCGCGTCGACGCCGAGCACGTCGACGATCGTGCTCGTCACGGCCTCGAGCGTCGTGTCGAGCGAGAGGCTCTGCGCGAACGAGCGTGAAATCTCGTACAGCGCGCCGACCTGTCGCGACGCCTCCTGCTCCGCGCGGAGCGCGGCCTCGCGCTGCTCGCCGAGCTCCTTCGCCTGCTCGTGGAGGCGCGCATTCTGCACCGCCACCGCGAGCTGCGCCGCGAGCGACGCGAGCAGGAGGTTGTCGGTCTCCGCCACGATCCGCGAGCCGGGGTAGACGACGAGCAGCCCGATCGGGTCGCCGTGCACGTGGAGCGGGACGGCAAGCGCCGCGTCGACGCCGGCGTCTCGCAGCGCCGACCGCACCGACGCGAGCGCCGCGTCGTGATCGCCGAGCGCGACGGCGATCGTCCCGCGCGCGCGGAGCGGCCCGAGCGCGAGCTCGAGGAGCCGCTCGGCGACCGCTTCGTGGCCCTCCGAGAGGCCGCGGCCGGCCGCGGCGACGAGGCGGTTGCCGTCACGGAGGTACACGCCGACGCGCTCGATCGCGAGCAGCTCGGCGATCCGCTCCACCGCCGTCTCGAGGGTGTGCGCGAGCGAGAGGCGCGAGATCGCCTCGCCGACGACGGACAGGAGCGCGCGCGTCCGGTCGAGCTCCAGCTCCGCCTCGCGGACGTGGTCGCCGACGCGCAGCGCGTGCGCCGCGCGGACCCCGAACGCGGCCAGCGCCGCGAGCTCCTGCTCCGACGGCGCTTCGGCGAAGAAGAGCTGCAGGACGCCGAACGGCGGCTGCCCGAGCTGCACCGACGCCGCGTAGCGCGCGTCGTCGGGGAGCGCCTCGTCGTGCTCGACCGCGAGCGGCCGCCACCCCGAGAGCGCCTCGCGCGCGAGCTCCCCCGCACGGTCGAGGACGCCCTCCACCGCGTCGCCGAAGAGCGCGACGACCTCGGCGCCGCGCTCGGCGGACGTCCTCCAGAGGGCGGCGCCGGTCGCGCCGGTCGCGTCCGACGCGAGCCGCACGGCCTGCTGCGCTGCGCGCCGCGTGTCGGCGCCGGCAGCCAGCGCCTCGCCGGCGGCTTCGAGCGTCCGCACGCGCCCGTCCGCGCCCGCCGAGGCCGCGGAGACGCCGAGCCTTCCGACCACGAGCGCAAGCTGCGCGGCCGCGAGCTCGGTGAGGGCCCGCTCGGCGGAATCGAACGGCTCGTCCGCACGCAGCAACTCGACCGCCGCGACGACGCGGTCGCGGACGCGCGCGGGCACGACGAGGATGCCGGAGGCGCCGCTCCGCTCCGCGACCTTCAGCGTCGACGGGGGCACCTGGCCGTCGGCGAGCTCCTCCGGCGGGACGCGCGAGCCCGCGAGCTCGGCCGCGAACGCCGAGTCGGCCGGAGCGACCGCGCGCGCGACCAGCATCCCGGTGTGGTCGAGGACGCGGACGACCGCGACGTCGGCGCCCGTGGCCTCCGCGACGGCGTCTGCGATGTGGTCGAGCGCGGGCCGAAGCTCGAGGCCCGACGCGAGCAGCTGGGCCACGCGCGCGAGGCTCTCGACCGGAAGCCGCTCGGCCTCGACTGCCATCGGACCGCCCAGTATGACTAGGATCCGGGCATGGCCGAGCCCGCGAGACGCGCGCCGGCGCTCGACGACGACGCGCCGTCGCTCGACCCGGCTGCGATCGAGCGTGCGTACGCCCGCGAACGCGCCCGCCGCCGCGCCAGGGTCGCGCGCAGGAGCGCCGCGCGACGGTCAGACGTCCGCTTCTGGATCGTCCTCGTGCTGCTCACCTTCCTGACCGTCGTGGTGGCTCTGACGGTCTGGAGCCAGGTACAGAAGATCTTCGGGATCTAGGCGCAGCGGCGCGTCGGGCGCGGGGTCTCGGCGCCGCGACGCGCGCGCTACTGGAGCTCGAGCGCGCGCGAGAGCGGGCTCCAGGCTGCTTCCTCCCACGAGTCGCCGCCGCACATCGGGCACTGCGGGAGCTGGGTGTGGATGGTGACGCCGTAGCCGCAGTCCGCACAGTGGAACTGTCCGGTCGCGTGTGTTCCGGCTTTCAAAAACTCGACGTAATCGTCGTCCGGGGCGAGGGTGGCGCGTTCTCCGTGCAGCATCGGTTGTCCCCTTTCTGCCGCATGCAGGTTGCGGGAGGATGCTGACCGACCGATACCTGATACTACAGGCCGTGGAACCCCCGGGCCAGCTCGCCGACGTGCCGGAGCCGGGCGCGCCGACTCCGACCGGGTACCTCCGGCCTGCAGCCGGCGGGATCTGGGCGGCCGGAGAGCGCGTCACCTGGATCTCGGGCCTCGTGCTCACGCTGTCGGCGTTCATGGGCTGGTACACCGGCTCGGGCGACGGCGTCACGCTCGCCGTGACCGGCTGGCACACGGGCCTGGTCGGGAAGATCGTCTTCTTCGTCGGGCTCGCCGTGCTCGCGATCGTCGCCCTCCGCGAGTCGGGCGTGGAGCTGCCGCCGACGGTGCCCGAGAGCCTCGTGATCGTCGCCCTGGGCGCGGTCGCGACGATCCTCGTGCTCGTGCGGGTGATCGACATCCCCGAGTCGGTCCTCCCGGCGGACGGGCGCTGGTTCGGGATCTGGATCAGCCTTGTCTCCGCGCTCGGAGTGATCGCAGGAGGAGTTCTGCGAGTCGCGGAAGAGCTCTGACGAGGACGAGTCCTACCGCCAGCCCGTAGAGCGCTCCGACGAGGACGTCGAGGGGGTAGTGGACGCCGACGTAGACGCGCGACCACGCGATCAGCGCCGCCAGGACGTAGAGCGGCACGCGCAACTTTGGGACCGAGGCGCCGATCACGGTCGCGCACGCGAAGCTCGTCGCCGCGTGGCCGGACGGGAACGAGTGAGACGACGGCGCGTGGAGGAGCGGGTCGGGCTCGGCGTAGCGGACGGAGGGCCGCTGGCGGTCGAAGACGTCCTTGAGCAGGTAGTTCGACGTGTCTGCGACGACGACCGTCAGCAGCGTCGCCCCGAAGAGCGCGTACCGGCGCCACACGATCCCGGCCACGACCGAGATGACGACCCAGATGAGCCCGCTCGAGCCGGCCTTCGAAAGCCAGACGAAGAGCGTGTCGAACGGTTCGGTGCGGTGGTGCACGACCCACCGGTCGAGGTGCCGGTCGAGGCCGAGCACCCGCGGGGCTACGCGGGCACGAGCTGCTTCGCGCGCTCGATCAGCTGGTGCGGGTCGAACGGCTTCCCGACGACCGCGCGCGCGCCGCGGTCGGCGGCCTGCGCCAGCGAATCCTCGTCGACCTTGCCGCTGAACATGATCACGGGGATCGAGCCGTGCCGCTCCTGCATGCGCTGGAGCATCTCCCAGCCGTCGACGCCGGGCATCATCACGTCGAGAAGCACCAGGTCCGGCGCCTGGTCCTCGATCGCCGCGAGGCCGGCGTCGCCGCTCTCGGCCTCACGGACGGTGTAGCCCTCGAGCTCGAGGTTGACGCGGATGAACTCGCGCAGCCGGTCGTCGTCGTCGACGACGAGCACGAGCGGGCCCGTCTCCTGGCCCCCGGGGCCCGAGCGGTCGAGGAACGCCTCGAGATCGCGGCGCCGGTAGCGGCGGTGGCCGCCGGGGGTGTAGAAGGCGGGGACGCGGCCCTGATCGGACCACTTGCGGATCGTCGACTGCGCGACGCCGAGGAACTTCGCCGCCTGCCCGAGCGTGAGCCACTCGGGCTCGCCGACCGGCGCACGGCGATTCGGTCCTGGCCGCTGAAAGCTCATCCACGTAAAATCTATCGAAAGCTGCCGCGCCCTCGGGGTCAACGCGCGGCCCGGGTAACCGTGACGGTTTCGCGCGCGGCCGGCGGGAGCTGGAGGGGCTTGAGCGTCCGGATCATCGTCTGCGTCCCGCCGGGCGGCGCGTTGTCGTCCAACGCCTGGCCGAAGGCGATGCCGGCGAGGAACGCGACGACCGCCCCTCCGACCGCGAGGGCGGTCGCCCGGGCCGATCGACGCCGCCGCGGCGGTCGCCGCGGGCGGCTCGGCGCGTCGGTCACGGCGCGTAGTCCGTCGCGCCGCGCGCGTACAGGTGGAACGCCGCGTCGCCGACGGTTGAGACCTCGTGGACCGCGCCCGGTTCGTCGTCCGCGTCCTCGACCGCGTCGCGCGCCCACGCATCGGCTCCGTCGTAGACGGCTGCCAGCTCGTCGAGGCTGAACGTCTGGCCGACGCGCCGCCGAAGCTCCGCCGTCACGACGTCGACCTGCCCGAGCAGGCGCTCGTAGCGCCCCCGGTCGCCGCGCAGCTCCTCCAGGCGCCGGTAGCCGTCCCCCCACTGCTGCCGTGCGAGCTCCACGTCCACCGGCGCGCCACTATAGAGCGGTGCAGCAGGCGTCCCGCGGCCACAGCTCCCCCGCGTCGGCGAGGATGCGGTCGCCGAGCTCATAGCCCGGCCGCGCGAGCGCGAACGCGGCGTGCGCGTGCAGGCACTTGAGGCTCCCGCCGCGCGTCGCGCCGCCCACGCCGCCCGGCAGCTCGGGCCGCAGCGACCGCTGCTCGTCGTGGGCGCGCTCGAGGCTCGCGCGGAGCCCGGCGTTCTCGGCCGCCGCGCGCGTCCACCGCTCGACGCCTCCGGCTGCCTCGAGGCGGGAGATCTGCGCGACGAGGTGCGGACAGGTGAGCCAGAACTGCGTCGGGAACGGCGACCCGCGCTCGTCGAACGCCTTCTGCTCGGCGACCGCCGGCCGCCCGAACGGGCAGCGGACGGCGACGCCGCGGAACGCGCGCGGACGGCGCCCGAGCTGCCGCGCGACGATCTCGACGTCGTCCACGGGGCGAGGCTAGCGCTGCGGGGTCAGCGCTTGGCGCGCCAGGCGTCGATGCCCTTCACGATGAAGAGCCGCTCGCCCGGCTGCACGAGGCCGAGGCGCCGCGCTTCGCGGACGAGCCCCTCGCCCGAGAGCGACGTCGCGACCCGCTGCTCGAGCCGCAGCTTCTGAGCGCGGAGTTCCGCGACCTGCGCCTGTTGCCGCTGGAGCTCGTGCTTCGTCTCGAAGTAGGTCTTGATCGGCTTCCAGTACAGGAACCCGATCAGGGCGATGCCGCCGAGCGCGAGCAGGCGGGTCGGCCGGAGCATGCTCGCCCCTTCGCCGGCCGGCTACGCCTTCCTGCTCGCGACGATCGCAGCCATGTCGTCGCGAACGAGGATCTCGATCGCCTCGACGCGCGGGTCGGCGAGAAGAGCGCGCCGCGTCGGGTCGATCTCGTTGTCCGGCCAGTCCGGCGACAGGTCGTCCTTGACGACGATGCCGCCGGGAGCGAGCAGGTCGATCACGAGGTCGTAGTCGCGACCGCCGTCGGCGAAGACGAGGTCGAACGGCCCGCGCTGCGGCAACAGGTCGCGCCAGTCGCCGTCGAGCACTTCCGCGCGCGACCCCGCGAGCGCCGCTCGCGCGTGCGCCGCCCGCTCCGCGTCGATCTCGACGGTGACGAACGTCGCGCCTGACGGGAGCGCGTCGGCGATCGCGCGCGCCCCCTCGCCGTAGGCGGTCCCGATCTCGGCGACGCGCCCGCCGGGCTTCGACGCCACGAGCGTCGCGAGCAGACGCTGCACCTCGGGGATCGAGTACGCGCCGGCGGTCACGCCTGAACCGTAGGCGATTCCGACGCCGGTGCAGCGACGAGCGCGATGGACGCCGCCGATCCGCCCGTGACCGATTCGAGCCGACCGAAGGCAAGCACGCGTGCGATCGTCATTCGGCGGAGCGTCGCACCCCGTGCTCTTGCGGGGGCTCGCTACTGCGCGCCGAGCAGTCGTCTACGCAATGTCGACCTTGATCACGTTCGTCGAGCCGGGGAGATTGACCGCCGTGCCCGCCGTGAGGACGACGCGGTCGCCGGTCTCGACGGAACCGGCGCTGCGCGCGGTCTCGACCGAGCGCGCCCACAGGTCCTCGACGTCGCGCGTCTCGGGCATCAGGAGCGGCGTCACCCCCCACTCGAGCGCCATCTGCTGCACCGCGATCTTGTGGTGCGACAGCCCGATGATCGGCCGGCGCGGCCGCAGGCGCGCGACCGCCGACGCCGTCCGGCCGGTGAAGGTCGGGACGATGATCGCTGACGCGCGAAGCGCCTCGGCGAGATCGCAGGCCGCGTTCGACATCGCGCGCCCGACCGTCGGTTCCTCCCCTGCCTCGGGCATCTGGTGGCGGTACCGCATCTCGGGCTCGATCGTCCGCGCGATCCGGTCCATCGTCTGCACCGACTCGACGGGATAGGCGCCGGCGGCCGTCTCGCCCGAGAGCATGATCGCGGACGTGCCGTCGAGGATCGCGTTCGCGATGTCGCTCGCCTCGGCACGCGTCGGCTCGGCGTGCTCGATCATCGACTCGAGCATCTGCGTCGCCGTGATCACGGGCTTCCCCGCCTCGAGCGACCGCAGGATGATCTTCTTCTGCAGGAGCGGCACCGTCGCCGCGCCGATCTCCACGCCGAGGTCGCCGCGCGCGACCATGACGGCATCCGATTCCTCGAGCACCGCGTCCAGGCACTCGACCGCCTCGGCCTTCTCGATCTTCGCGATCACGCGCGCCGGCGAGCCGTACTGGCGGATCATCGCCTGGAGGTCGCGGACGTCCGCCGCCGCGCGCACGAACGAGAGCGCGACGAAGTCGACGCCGAGGCCGAGCGCGAACTCCAGGTCGCTCAGGTCCTTCTGCGTCAGGGACGGGATCGGCAGCGGGACGCCGGGGAGGTTGACGCCCTTGTGCTCCTTCACCTCGCCGCCGACGATCACGCGGCAGAGCGCGCGGCCCTCGGAGACCTCCTCGACGCGCAGGCGCACGAGCCCGTCGTCGATCAGGACGTCGTGGCCGGGCCGCAACACCTGGCCGATCACGGACGGCGCAACGGGCAGCACGCCGTTCGACGCCTGCGCGTCGCCGGCGACCGTTACCTCCTCGCCCGCGACGAGGTTGCGCGGCGCCGCCAGGTCGCCGATCCGGAGCTTCGGGCCCTGGAGGTCCGCGATCAGCGCGATCGGCCGCTGGAGCTCCGACTGCACCTCGCGCACGATCCGCGTCCGGGCGGCGTGGTCCTCCTGCGTCCCGTGGGAGAAGTTGAGGCGCGCCGCGTCCATGCCCGCCACCGCGAGCGCCTTCACCGACTCCGGGCTGGAGGACGCCGGCCCCAGCGTCGCGACGATCTTCGTCCGGCGCGGTTGTGCAGCCACGCGCGCAGCGTAGCGCGGCGGGATCGTCCGCAAGGACGACCCGAAGATCGCCCGCGCGGCCGACGAACTGCGGCTGTCCGCGCCGTAGATTCGCTCCGACACCGCTCGCAGGAGGTACGCACATGAGGATCACGATCGGAACGACGCCCGCCCTCGCAGCCGACGCCTACGTTCGCGGCGAGAAGCGGCGCTGCATCGGCATCGACGAGTTCCGCGGCTCGTGGCTCGTGGTCGCACTCGGCGCGCGCACCTTCGACATCCTCGAGCTGGCTGCGCTCGACGACGCCTTCAACGCCGACGCCGCCGTCGTCGTCGCGGCAACGGGTCACGACTACGAGGACGTTGCGGCGCGGCTCGAGAGCGAGGGTGTCCGCTTCCCGGTCTTCACCGACGTCGAGGAGTCGCGCCGCGTGACGCTGATCCTCGACCCGCAGGGCGTGATCCGCCACGTCGGCCTGCGCCGCAGCGCACGCGAGACGCTGGCCGCGCTCGAGCTGATCCAGTCCGCGCAGCGGGCGCTCTGCCCGTCGTGCGGCCGCGAGCACCACCTGGCGGACGCGGCCTAGACGACGTTCGAGGGGGACGACGCGAGCGAGCGCGGTGGGGCGCGCTCGCAACGCGTCAGCGTCGCGCGCGCGGGAAGGCGTCCCAGGCGGGATAGACCGCGCGCTCGCCGAGCTCCTCCTCGATGCGGAGCAGCTGGTTGTACTTCGCCGCGCGGTCCGAGCGCGCCGGTGCGCCGGTCTTGATCTGGCCCGCGTTCGTCGCCACCGCGATATCGGCGATCGTCGCGTCCTCGGTCTCGCCCGAGCGGTGCGAGATGACCGCCGTGTAGCCGGCCGTGTGCGCGGTGCTGACCGCCTCGAGCGTCTCGGTCAGCGTCCCGATCTGGTTCACCTTGACGAGGATCGAGTTCCCGACGCCGCCTGCGATCCCGCGGCGCAGGCGCTCGGGGTTCGTCACGAAGAGGTCGTCCCCGACGAGCTGCACGCGGTCGCCGAGCTCCGACGTGAGCCGCGCCCACGCCTCCCAGTCGTCCTCGGCGAGACCGTCCTCGATCGAGACGATCGGGTAGCGGTCGATGAGCTCGCCCCAGAACGCGGGCATCTCGTCGGAGCGCTTCTCGCGCCCCTCGAAGCGGTAGACGCCGTCGGAGAAGACCTCGCTCGTCGCCGGGTCGAGCGCGATCGCGATCCGGTCGCGCTGGCCGGCCGCGTCCGCCGCCTCGAGGATCGCGTCGATCGCAGCCTCGCTCGAGTCGAGGTTCGGCGCGAACCCGCCCTCGTCGCCGACGCCGGTCGAGAGGCCCCGTGCGCCGAGCACCTTCTTCAGCGAGTGGTAGACCTCGGAGCCGA
>DATHAE010000024.1:0-2328 GCA_035296805.1 Gaiellaceae bacterium
TCTGCTCCTCGTCGAGCTTCCCCGTCTTACGGAGGTCGCCGAGGGCGTTCTGGAGCTTGTCGGAGAGCGTGTCGAACACGGCCGGACAGTGTACGCGGCTCGGCGCCGGCGCCCGCGGTGGCGGCTCGAGTCGCGGCGGGGCGGGGCCCGCGCGGGCCGGCGCGGCGGCTCGTCCTTTTCGGAGCGGCGGCCGGCGAAGGGCCGCGGGACCCCCCGTTGGGGGCGCGACGGCCCCTTCGGGAACGATCGCAGAGATCGTGTCACGTGTCTGTGCCCGATCTGTGCCGAGAGCGGGACGAGTCACGCACAGCGCCGGCCGCGGCGCCCCGGGATGCGCCGCCGTCGGGGCGCGCATTTTCTCCGGCGGCGCTTCCGTCCTAGACTCGAAGGGGTGAAGGGTCTGACCCGCAAGACCGTCACCGTTCTCTTCGCCGACGTCGTCGACTCGACGGGCCTCGGCGAGGCCGTCGATCCGGAAGCTGTCCGCGAGTTGATGGCGCGCTACTTCAACGAGATGCGCGCGGTTGTAGAGCGCCACGGCGGCGTCGTCGAGAAGTACATCGGCGACGAGATCATGGCCGTCTTTGGGATACCGCAGGTCCACGAGGACGACGCCGTGCGGGCGGTTCGCGCGGCGACCGAGATGCGTGACGTGCTCGGGAAGCTGAACGCGACGCTGTCGCACGAGCTGCGGGCACGCACGGCGCTGAACACGGGCGAGGTCGTCGCAGGTGACGACCACACGCTCGTCACGGGCGACGCCGTGAACACGGCCGCGCGCCTCCGCAGTGTCACGAGCCCGGGCGAGATCATCGTCGGCGCCACGACCTACAACCTCGTGCGGGACGCCGTCCTCGCCGAGCCGCTGGAGCCGCTCGAGCTGAGGGGCAAGGCGACCCGCGTCGACGCCTGGCGGATCACGGCCACGCTGCCGGATGCCCCGGGGCGCGCGCGGCGGCTGGACTCCGAGCTCGTCGGCCGGGAATACGAGCTTGCGCTCCTGCGTCAGTCGTACACCCGCGCGGCCGCGTCGCGCTCGTGCCATCTGGCCACGATCCTCGGCCCGGCCGGGGTCGGGAAGTCGCGGCTACTGCATGAGCTGCTCGTCGAGGTCCACGACGACGCGTCGACACTCGTCGGGCGCTGCCTTCCCTACGGCGACGGAATCACGTTCTGGCCGCTGCGCGAGATCGTCCACGCCGTCGGTGATCTCCGCCCACTGATCGACGACGATGACGCCCGCGCCGTGGACAGCGCGCTCGGCCGCGGTGGGAACGCATCCAACGAGGAGATTTTCCGCGCCTTCCGGCGTCTCGTCGAGGCCCTCGCGCGGCAGTATCCGCTCGTCCTCGGCTTCGACGACGTTCAGTGGGCCGACGCGACGTTCCTCGACCTTGTCGAGCACCTCGCCGAGTCGCTCCAAGACGCGCCCGTCCTCATTGCGTGCCTCGCGCGTCCGGATCTGCTCGAGGACCGCCCGAGTTGGGGCGGCGGCAAGCTCAACGCGACGACGATGCTGCTGGAAGCACTCGACGCCGCGCAGTCCGAGCAGCTGCTCGACAATCTCGGCGGCGGCACCCTCGCGCCCTCGCTCCGCCAGACGATCACCGAGGTCGCGGAAGGGAACCCGCTCTTCCTGGAGGAGATGCTGCAGCTCGCGCGCGAGGACCCGCAGGCGGCGACGGTGCCGCCGACGATCCACGCCCTGTTGACGGCGCGACTCGAGCGCCTCGATCCGACGGAGCGCCACGTCGTCGGTTGCGCCGCGGTCACCGGAAGGCTGTTCTCACGTGACGCCCTCGCCGCGCTCGCCGCGACGGAGGAGCTCGACAGCGTGCTGCGCTCGCTCGAGCGGAAGGAGCTGATCCGTCCGCACCGCGTTTCGTTCACATCCGGCGCTGCGTATCGGTTCCGGCACATCCTGATCCGCGACGCCGCCTACGACTTGCTGCCGAAGCGCGACCGAGCGCGCATGCACCGCCAGCTCGCGGAGTGGCTGGAGGTGAACGGGCGGGACGTCGACGAGCTCGTGGGCTGGCACTTGGAGTGCGCGTTCCGACTGCTCGAGGACCTCGCAGAGGTCGACGCCGACGTCGCTGCGCGCGCGGCGGCCGCGCTCGCACGCGCCGGTCACCGCGCTCTGGCGCGCGGCGATGCCGGTGCCGCCCGGAGCCTGCTGCAGCGCACAGTCGCGCTCTCCACACCGGTCGACGCCGACCGCGTCGAGCGCCTCCTCGACTTCGCCGCCGCGCTCCAGGAGCGCGGCGAGCTGATCGAGGCCGAGCAGGCGCTCCGGGAGGCAGTCGCCGCGGCGCGAGCCCTCGGCGA
>DATHAE010000025.1:0-12241 GCA_035296805.1 Gaiellaceae bacterium
CTCGGTGCTGTTCGTCCACCTCTCGCGGATCGGGGAGGAGCTCGTTCTCTGGACGACGAGCGAGTTCGGCTTCGCGCGTCTCGGCGAGAGCTCGGCGACGGGGTCGTCGATGATGCCGCAGAAGCTCAATCCCGACGTCGCCGAGCTCGCGCGCGGCAAGGCGGGGACGGCGATCGGGCGGCTCACGGGCCTGCTGGCGACGATCAAGAGCCTCCCGCTGGCCTACGACCGCGACCTGCAGGAGGACAAGCCGACCGTGTTCGGCGCCCGCCGCGACCTCTCCGGAGCGCTCGGAGCGCTCACCGTTCTCGTGCGCGCGCTCGAGCTCGACCGCGAGCGCCTCGCCGCGGCCACCGCCGACCCGCTCCTCCGCGCGACGGATGCCGCCGAGGCGCTCGTGCGCGAGGGAATTCCTTTTCGGGACGCGCACGAGCGTGTCGCCGCCGGCGTCCGCGAAGGGACGTTCGCGCCACCAGCGCTCGTAACAGACGATTACCTGCAGACGCGCGGCATCGACGTCGCCGCGGCGGTGAAGGAGGCGAGGAGGCGATGGGCGTGACGGCCACGGTGAGACCCTTCGACGTCGCGCTCGCCGGGCGCGACCTGACGCGGATCGGCGATCTCGTGCCCGCGGAGGCGGAGGCGATCCTCGATCTCGCGCTCGAGCTGAAGCGCGATCCGCAGCCGCTTACGCCGCGCAAGACGCTCGGCCTCTACTTCACAAAGCACTCGACGCGGACGCGGACCTCGTTCGCGGTCGCGATGACGCAGCTCGGCGGCGCGTCCCTCCAGCTTCAGGCCGAGGAGATGCACCTTTCGCGCGGCGAGTCGCTCGAGGACACCGCGCGCGTGCTGTCCCGATACCTCGACACGATCGCGATTCGCACGGGGCCGCAGGCCGAGGTGGACGCGTGGGCGGAAGCAGCCTCGATTCCGGTGATCAACGCGCTGACGGACGACGAGCACCCGTGTCAGGCGCTCGCGGACGGGTTGACGATCAGGGAGCGGCTCGGCGGCACGAGCGGCGCCCGGATCGCGTGGGTCGGCGACGGCTCGAACGTGTGCGTCTCGCTCGCGAGGCTCGCGCCGATGCTGGGGATGGAGATGGTCGTCGCCGCCCCGGCCGGGTACGAGCCGGCTCTGGAGGGTGTGCAGGTCACGCGCGACGCGCGTGAGGCCGCCGCCGGCGCGGACGTGCTCGTCACCGACACGTGGATCTCGATGGGGCAGGAGGAGGAGCGCGACCGGCGCCTCCGCGCTCTCGAGCCGTACCGGCTCGACCGCGAGCTGCTCGACCTCGCCGCACCGGAGGCGATCGTCCTGCACTGCCTGCCCGCGCACCCCGGCGAGGAGATCGCGGCCGACGTGCTGTACGGCCCGCAGTCGGCGGTCTGGGACGAGGCCGAGAACCGCCTGCACACGCAGAAGGCGCTACTCGCGCTGCTGCTCGGCGCGGCGTAGCTGCTGCTCCGCACCAGGTAGACGTAGCTGCTGCTCCGCATCAGATAATCGAACGCGCGCCCGCGCCCGCGCGCGCGGGTAATCCCCACCCTGGGTGGGGACCTCCACCCGCCACCCGCCATCAGCATCGCCCGCGGATGGGGTGGGCGCAAGGTGTCCTTTGTGCCGATTGTGTGTCGATTCTTCCAGACCTGTCCTGGCGCGACGACGCGGTCACACCTCCGCGAGAGGAACGTCCGGACCGGCGCCTAACGTGTCGTCGTGAAGGTTCTCGGCATCGATCCAGGGACGGCTGCATGCGGGTACGGAATCGTCCACGAAAGCGGCGGGCGCCTCAGGGCCACGTGCCACGGCTGGTGGCGCACCCCGGCGCGGGAGCGCACGGAGCTCCGGCTGCTCACGATCTTCGATGGGGTGCGGGAGCTGATCGCCCAGCACGCGCCGGATGCGGTCGCCCTGGAGGAGTCGTTCGTCGGCGCCGACGCCCGCATCGCGCTCTCCGTCGGGCAGGCGCGGGGAGCCGTGCTCGTCGCCGCCTCGTCCGGCGGCGTGGAATGCATCGAATACGCACCGGCGCGAGTCAAGCACGCGGTCTGCGGCCACGGCCGCGCCGAGAAGGAGCAGGTACAGCGGATGGTGAAGACGATCCTCGCGCTGGACGACCTCCCGCGGCCGAACCACGCCGCCGACGCGCTCGCGGTCGCGATCTGCCACGCGCTCGCGCCGCCGCTCCTGAGGTACGTGAGTTGATCGCGCGCCTGCGCGGACGGATCGACGGCCGCTCGGGCACCGGCCTCGTCGTCGACGTGGCCGGCGTCGGCTACCTCGTGCAGGCGACGCCCTCCGTCCACCGCCTCGGGGACGGCGAGATCACGGTCGAGATCTACACGCACGTGCGTGAGGACGCGCTGCAGCTGTACGGGTTCGCCTCCAGCGCCGAGCGCGAGCTGTTCGAGCTCCTACTCGGCGTGAACGGCGTCGGCCCCAAGGTGGCCCTCGCGATCGTCGCCGGGTCGCCGCCCGGTGAGCTGACACGCGCGATCGCACGCGAGGACACGGCGCGGTTCGAGGCGATCCCGGGCATCGGCCGGAAGACTGCGCAACGCGTCGTGCTGGAGCTGAAGGAGAAGCTCGGCGTCGTCCACGACACCGTCGGCGCGCCCGTCGACCCGACGGCGCGCGACGCGCTCGTCGAGCTGGGGTGGTCGCTGCTCGAGGCGGAGCGGGCGCTCGCCGACGTGGACGAGACGCTGCCCGTCCAGGAGCAGGTGCGCCACGCGCTCCGGAGGGCCGCGTGACGCAGTTCCTGGCGCCGCTCCAGACGGACGCCGAGGAGGAGCTCGAGCGGTCGCTGCGCCCGCGCTCGCTCGACGACTTCGTCGGGCAGGAGCGCGTGAAGGAGCAGCTCCAGATCGCCCTCGAAGCGGCGAAACGTCGCGGCGACGCACTCGACCACGTCCTGCTCGCGGGGCCGCCGGGACTCGGCAAGACCTCGCTCGCGCAGATCGTGCGGAACGAGCTCGGGGTCGGGATCCGTCAGGTTGCGGGGCCAAATCTCGAGCGCAAGGACATTGCCGCGATCCTCACCTCGCTCGAGGCGCGCGACGTCCTCTTCATCGACGAGATCCACCGCATGAGCCGCGCCGCGGAGGAGATCCTGTACCCGGCGCTCGAGGACTTCCGGCTCGACATCGTGATGGGGCAGGGCGCCGCCGCGCGAACGCTGACGCTCGACCTGCCGCCGTTCACGCTCGTGGCCGCGACGACGCGCACCGGGCTCCTGACGACGCCGCTCCGCGACCGCTTCGGGCTGACGTTCCGCCTCGACCTCTACGCGCATGACGAGCTCGCGACGATCGTTCGGCGCAGCGCGCGCATCCTCGGTGTCGAGGTCGACGACGACGCCGGCGACGAGATCGCGCGCCGCGCGCGCGGGACGCCGCGGATCGCCAACCGGATCCTGCGCCGCGTCCGCGACGTCGCCGAGGTGCGCCACGCGGGCGTCGTCACCACCGCCGTCGCGGACGAGGCGCTGCGGCTGCTGGAGGTCGACGCGGCGGGCCTCGAGCGCTTCGACCGGGAGCTTCTGCGGTGCGTGGTCGAGAAGTTCGGCGGCGGCCCCGTCGGCGTGTCGACCCTCGCGGTCGCGCTCGGCGAGGAGTCGGAGACGATCGAGGACGTGTACGAGCCGTACCTGCTGCAGCTCGGCTTCCTGCAGCGGACGCCGCGCGGCCGCGTCGTCACCGCTCTCGGCCGCGCTCACGTCGGCGCTGCGGAGGCTCCGACATCGGCGCTGTTCTAGAGACGGCGCTCGTCGTCACGGTTGACGCGCCGCCGCTCGAGGCGGTGCATCGGGAGGCACACCCCGGGGCCGTCGCGCGCGGGATCCCGCTCCACATCACCGTCCTCTATCCGTTCGTCCCGGTCGCCGAGCTCCGCGACGACGATCTCGCGCGGGTGCGGGCGGCGGTCGAGCGGCACCGCGCGTTCGACTTCGCGCTCGCGCGGGTGGAGACGTTCGCGCACGTCGTGTGGCTCGCCCCCGAGCCGATCGAGCCGTTCCGCGCGCTGCTCGCGACCGTTCACGGGGCGTTTCCGGCGTACCCGCCGTACGGCGGCCTCCACGACGACGTGACCCCGCACGCGACGCTCGCGGAGGTCGAGCCGGACGAGCTCGACGCGGCGCTCGCGAAGCTCCGGCCACGCGTGGAGCCGCTTCTGCCGCTCCCTCAGCGGGCGGATGCGCTGACGCTTCTCGTCGAGGAGGAGCCGGACCGCTGGCGCGAGCGGCTTCGAATTACGCTGCCGCAATGAACGAGCTGTGGCTCCCGGGACCGCACGACGAATTCGTCTCCTCAATTCAGCGCCAGATCGCACGCTTCGCCGACGAGCACGGCGCGGCCGTCGTGGAGGTCGAGCTGCGCGACGGCTCGTCTCTCACGCTCGCCGCGATCTCCGCCGAGCCCGGCGGCGGGTTCGTCACGCTCGTGCCGTTCGGCGACGAGCCGCAGGAGGTGGTCGTGCCGCTCGTCGCGGTCGCGCGCGTCACGCTCGCGGCCGCCGACGAGTCGCATCCGCTCGGTTTTTCGGCGGCGCCAACCTCCGCGTCCTGACGACGTCTCACCTGCCGTGAGGGCAATCAGCAACAACGATGCGCTCGCGCGCCTCGTCCGCCACTCGGGCCCGTACCAGTGGGTCATGTGGGAGTGCGAGTGCGGCCGGGGATGCCGGGACCTCGTGACGCTCATGCTGAGCGATTTCGACAAGCGCCGCGCGCGGGGCGCGGCGGTCGCGGTCGCGGGCCACGAGTCGGCGCGCGCGGCATGACCGTCGGTCGGCGGGAACGCCGACGGGGGTGCCGCGGAGGCGCTCGGCCACGCGCCGGACGGCGGGCGCGAAGACGCAGAGCGCCATCACGTCGAACCAGACATACCCCGACGCGACACCTGACGGCGGGTTGCCGTCCGGGATGCCGAGGCCCGGCAGCTCAGGCGCCCACTGCCAGGTACCGAGCGCCGTGCCGTAGAGCTCGAGCGCGGCGACGACGAGGAATACTCCTGCATAGATTGCGCGGTTGCGCGACCGCCACAGAAACGCGAGCAGGAGCGGGACCCCGATCGCGCCGGCGACGTCGCCGGTGGGCAGAACGGTGAGGCCGAGGACGCCCCAGGCCGCCGCGGCGGTCGCCGCGACCACGACGAGCGCGCGCGAGTGCCGGCGCAGTGCGACAGCGAGCGCGAGCCCGGTCAGGAAGACGAGCCCGTGCGCGGGCGGGACGAAGAGCGGCAAGTTGTGAAGCCGGTAGTGGTAGACGCCCCAGAGGAGGGAGCCCGTGGCCTCGCCGATCGTCGCGAAGCAGACGACGCCGAGCGCCTGGAGGCGCCGCGCGGCCGGGACGAGCGACAGCGCGGCAAGGAAGACCGCGATGGTGAGCACGCCGAGCAGGAGCTGCTGCGGGTAGGACGCGAAGCGGTCGAGCGCGAGCAGCGCCGCGAGGTACGCGCCGCCGGCGATCGCCGCGACGGCCGCTCGCTGCGCCGTCCACGCGCGCTCGCGGCGGAAGGTGCGCGCGATCTCGCCGGCTCGCGAGCCCCCAAAGCCGGGCCGCCCCACCCTGGGTGGGGTCTCGGCCACCCTCCACCCGCCGGTCAGGCTACCCCCAAAACCATCACGTGTCTGTGACGGAAGCGTGCCGACTTCGTGATTTTCGACGAGCGGCGCGCGGCGCGCGCCGAGCTCCTCAAGCACGCGCCGCCCGACGCGCGCACCAGCACGACCAGCCGCACCGGCACCCGCCGCGCGCGTCAACCGCGGAACTGGAGCTCGTGCCACGAGGGGACCGGCGCGAGCTCGAGCAGCGGCCTCCCGCCGCCCGGATGCTGATAGGCGAACTCCGCCTCGACCTCGTCCCAGACCACCTCGAGCGCGCCGCGCTTCACCTGGTGGTCGAGCCACGCGCCGCGGAAGATCAGCTTGCGCAGCCAGTAGACGAGCGACTCGCCGTGCACGAGCGAGACCCGCTCCCAGTTGCGCACCAGGTACCGGCCGAGGCGGGACTGTGGGTCGTCGATCAGCCCCTGCGCCGCGAGCGCGACCAGATCCGCCGTCTCCTCGTCGTCGAGCTCGTTCGCGACCACGAGCCCCAGCTTGACCGCGGCGGCGACGACGCGCTGCTCGAAGTCAAAGCCGTTGAAGCTGAAGCGGTAGCCGAGGAACTCGACGAGATAGTCGTCGCCGGAGGTGTAGTTCGCGTCAGGCACCATGGCGGATGGTAATGAACGTCCTGCTCGCAGAAGTCGCCGGCTGGGAGCGCGCCGTCGTCATGGCGCCGCTGATCGTGATCGCCGTCGGGGTGACCGCGGCGATCTTCATCCTGCTCGGCCGAGGCCTCGTCCAGTCGATCCGCGAAAGCCCTCATCCGCGCCTCATCGTCGGGAGCCTCGTGGCTCTTGCGGGCCTGATCGTGGTGCTCACCTACCTCGGCGTCGAGCTCCCGCGCGAGGGCGGCTGACCCGAGAATTCGCGGCACGGCAGCGGGCGGATCGTCACAACGGCGGCATGGCCGAAACCGGGATCGAGTCTGCGGTCGGTGAGGTCACCGGCCGGATCGCGCCCGGGACGATCGGTGAGGTGATGATCGCGATCCGCGGCGGGCGCGAGGCGTTCCACGCCGACGCGTTCGACGCGGGCGAGGTCATCGACGTCGGCACCGAGGCCGTCGTGGTCGAGCGCGTCGGCCCGCGCTCCGTCAAGGTCGCCCGGATGCCGGGCGAGAGAGGAGCACCGTCGCCATGGTCGCTGCAATCCCCGCGTTCCTGATCGCGATTCGTCGCGCCCGCGATCCTTCGCGGCGCGCGTCGCGGCGCTGGTCAAGCTGATGTGGCGCGTCGCCGAGCCCGACCAGGCGTTGATCATCACCGGCCTCGGGGCGGGCGGCCGCGACGTAGGGTCGGCGGCCCTCGGCCCTTCGTCGGCTCGCTCACGGTCGAGGACATCATCCGCGAGCGCAGTCGCCTCGCCGAGGAGACGCGGAAGTCGTCGGGCGCACGAGATGGAGCGGCTCGGGCTCGTGATCGACTCGCTGCAGATCCAGGAGACCGGCGACCCGACGAACTACATCCTCAACCTCCGCCGCGCCGCACCACGCGCGCGGTGGAGCCGACGCCCGGATCGCCGGCCGAAGCACCGCGGAAATAGACCACCTCGTGGTCATGAACGGCGCCGAAGGCATGAACCAGATCACGTGCCAGGTCCTCGGCACGGGTCTCGCGACGCTCCCGCTGCTCCAGGACCTGCTGAACGGCGGCAACGCCGCCGCACGCAAACGCGAGGAGGAGCGGCCGGCCCCGGCCTAGATGATCACGACCGGGGTACCCCAGTCGGCGTTGTCGAACAGCCACTCCGCGTCCGGAACGTGCATGCGGATGCACCCGTGCGAGGCCGAGTAGCCGATCGAGGCGTCGTCGGGGGTGCCGTGGATGCCGACGCCCGGCGCGGTCAGACCCATCCAGCGCGTGCCGAGCGGGTTGCCCGGCCCCGGCGGGATCGGCTTCGCGTCCTTCGCCCACGCGGAATCCGGCGGATGCCACCACGGGTCGCGCTGCTTGTCGACGATCTCGAACGTCCCGCTCGGCGTCGGGTACTGCGCTTGGCCCGTGGCGACGCCGAACGAGCGGACCAACGTCGTGCTGTAGAAGAAGTTGAGCGAGTTCCCGGCGCGGTTGATGACGATCACGTGGCCGTAGGTCGAGCGCCGCACCTTCGGCTCGACGGGACTCGTCAGAACCTGGACCGGCGTCCGGTGCACCGTCTGGAGCTGCTGGACGAGCGCGCGCCGGAGCGTGTCGGTACGGACGGCCCGGCCCGTCTTGTCCTCGGAGATCAGCGGCCACCCACCCGAGCTGACGCCGAGCAACTTCGCGTCGACCGCGCGCCGGTACAGGCGCTTGGCGAGCCACCGCACGTACGTGTCGATGCTGTGGTTCGAGTACTTGATCGGGAGGGCGATCTTGCTCCGCGGCGTCGCGGCGAGCGCCGACGTCACCGCCGCGTCGACGCCGGCCCCGGCCCCGAAGTTCTCCGGGGTGAGCGTCATCGGCCGTCCGCGGTACACGACCTGGATCGGCTGCGAGAACGCGGTGTCGATCTTGGCGCGCGCTGGCTCCGACGAGAGGCCGCCGACCGGGATGCCGAGGACGGTGACGCCGGGCGCGATCAGCGGAGTCGGCGTCGAGGCCGGAGCGGCGGCGCACGCGATTCCGGCCGCGAGGAGGAGAGCGACGAACGTCCTGAGCACGGCCACCGGCACGGAATTGAAGCACATTTACAGCGGATTCCTGTGCACCTCCGTCCGACCCTCTTTCTACGCTCGAACTGCCGATGGAGAACGGGATCTGGACGATCGCGCCGTGCGCACACGCCGACGTGCGGCGCCTTTCGGCTGCCCTCGGCGTCTCCGAGGTGACGGCAACCGTCCTCGCGCGGCGCGGCCTCGGTGATGCCGGCGAGGCGCGCGCGTTCCTCGACGGCGGCTTGCCCGAGCACGACCTGTTCTCGCTCGGCGACATGCGCGAGGCTGTCGCCGCGATCGTCCGGGCGGTCGCGGCCGGTGCGCGGATCTGCGTCCACGGCGACTACGACGCCGACGGAATCTGCGCCACCGCCCTCGGCTCGCTCCTCCTGCGCGAGCTCGGAGCCGACGCCGCGTGGCACCTGCCGTCGCGCTTCGAGGAGGGGTACGGGCTGAATGGCGACACGCTCGCGCGGCTCGCGCGCGAAGGCTTCGACCTCGTGCTTACCGTCGACTGCGGGATCACCGCCGTCGACGAGGTCGAGGAGGCGAAGCGGCTGGGGCTCGAGGTCGTCGTGACCGACCACCACCGCCCGGCGGACGCATTTCCGGATTGCCCCGTCGTCGCGCCGCTCAGGGGCGACTACCCGTTCCACGGTCTGTGCGGGACCGGCGTCGTCTGGAAGCTGGCGCAGGCGATCCTCGGGCCGGAGCATCCGTTCTGCGACCGGCATCTGGACCTCGTCGCGCTAGCGACGATCGCCGACGTCGTCCCGCTCGTCGACGAGAACCGCGCGCTCGCGCTCAGCGGCCTCCGGCGGCTCGGGCAGACGCAGAAGCCCGGCCTGCGCGCGCTGATGCGCGTGGCGGGCGTCGATCCGGCCGCGGTCGACGAGGGTGCCGTCGCGTTCAGGCTCGCGCCGCGCATCAACGCCTCGGGGCGGCTGGGGCGGCCGTCCGCCGCGCTCCATCTCCTACTCACCGACAGCGAGCACGAGGCGGGGCTCCTCGCCGAGGAGCTCGAGCGGCTGAACCGCGAGCGGCAGGCGGTCGAGGAGCGGATCGTGCGCGCCGCGGTCGACCAGGTCGAGTCATGGCCCGACGCGAAGCGGCGCCGGAAGGCGTACGTCGTCGCCGGGGAGGACTGGCACGAAGGCGTGATCGGGATCGTCGCCTCCCGCCTCGTCGAGCGGTACAGCCGCCCGGTCGTCCTGGTCGCGGGCGCCGAGCCCCACTGGAAGGGCTCGGGACGGTCGGTCGGCGCGTACGACCTGCACGCGGGCCTTGCCGCATCGTCGCCGCACCTCGAGCGCTTCGGCGGCCATCGCGCCGCGGCCGGCCTCTCGATCCGGCCCGAGAACGTCGAGCCGTTCGCGGCGGCGCTTGCTGCGCACGCCGATGCCACGCTCGCGGAGACCGACCTGCGCCCGCGCACGGTCGTCGACGCGATCGTCCCAGGCCGGACCCTGAGCCTCGACCTCTGCGCGGAGCTCGGCCGGCTCGCGCCGTTCGGGCTCGGGAACCCGAACGTGACGCTGCTCGTCGACGGGTGCGAGCTGACGGAGGTCGGCACCGTTGGCGACGGCGACAAGCACCTGAAGTTCCGCGTCCGCCACCGCGGCCGCGACGCGGGCTCGGCGATCGCGTTTGGGATCGGCGCGCAGGTCGACCGCTTCCGCCGCACCGGCTCCTACGACGTCGCGTTCCGCCTCCAGGAGAACCGGTGGAACGGGACGGTGTCGCCGCAGCTCGTGGTGCGCCGCATCTTCGACTCGGCCGACCGCTTCGAAGAGCTACGCGAGTGGCTCGCCGCCCAGTGGCGCGCCGGCGAGGCCGCGTGGACGCCGGAGGCGCGGGCGATCTTCACCGAGCTCGAGCTGGGGGAGGGGGCGAAGCGGTCGCTGCTCGAGTCCGAGGCTTTTCGGCGGCTGCTCGTGGACGAGCCGCCGGTGCTCGCACGCGCCGCGTAGGACCGTCGCCGCCCGGGAGGCCGGGCCTTCCGCGAGACGTCGCGAAAGGAGGACGCCCGCGAGCGTTCGTCGGCTCGCGGTGGGGTGGAAATGTCTGGCGGTCGTCGGCTGGGTTCTCGCCGCCGGCGCGTGGGTCGGCGACGAGGCGAGCTGTGACGAGGCGAGGTCGCTGCTGTGTTTCGAGCCGCACGACAAGCGACGCCCTCGAGCGCCTCGAGCGGGCGTTGATGGAATGATCCCCCCGTGTCGGTCGCGCACTGGGACGAGGTGCAGTCGCAGCACCGGGCGAAGGGCGAGATGGACGCCGTTTGGCAGCGGCTCGGCGACGCCGCAGGGACCCGCGGCGTCGGCGTCAACCGCGTCCGCGTCGCGCCGGGAAGACTGCCGACGCCGCCGCACTCCCACGGCGCCTCCGAGGAGCTCTACTTCGTGCTCGACGGGTCGGGACTTGCCTGGCAGGACGACGAGGTGCACGAGGTGCGGCCGCGCGACTGCGTGATCCACCGGCCGGACGAGCACGAGCACACGTTCGTCGCGGGCGCAGACGGCCTCGAATACCTCGTGTTCGGCACGCGGCACCCGACCGAGATCGGCTGGCTGCCACGGTCGCGCGCGATCCGCATCGGCTGGCCGTGGGTCGAGGGGCGCGATGACGATCCGTGGGACGTCGAGGCAGGGGTCGCGCCGCTCGCGTACGGCGAACCCGCGCCGCGGCCGGAGAACATCCTCAACGTCGACGACGTTGAGCTCGAGGAGTACGGCGCGATGACGACCGCGCCGCTCGCGACCGCGGAGCGCTCGACGCTCGCCGGTCTGCACTGGGAGCAGCTCGCGGCCGGAAGGCGCGGCTCGCCGCCGCACTGCCATTCCGAGGAGGAAGAGGTGTTTGTGATCGTCGAGGGCGATTGCACCCTCGAGCTCTGGCCGTCGCCGGTTGCGGCGGCGCGCGGCGCGGCGCACGAGGAGATCTCACTCCGGCCGGGGCACGTCGTCGCCAGGCCTGCGGGCACGAGGATCGCCCACTCGTTCCTCGCCGGCCCGGAGGGAGTGACGATGCTCACCTACGGCACGCGGCGCCCGAACGACATGGCTTGGTACCCGCGCTCGAACAAGATCTTCTGGCGCGGGCTCGGCGTGATCGGCCGCATCGAGGCGCTCGAGTACGACGACGGCGAGCCGGACGAGTAGGACGCCGAGCGCTCGACGTTGCGCTGACGTTGCGCGGCGGGTGCCGCGCGACGTCCTAGACGCGGCCGAGGGCGACGCGCGAGGCGGGGCGGCGCGGTTCGCGATCCTCGGCCACGACGGCGTCGAGATCGCGGAGCATGCGGGCGACCCGCAGCAGCTTCTTGGTATGTCGGCGACGGCGCAGCATGGGGTTGCAACGTTCGTCAGCATCGACTGGATTCCTTCGAACCGTCAGACCCGAACGGGGGATCGGGGCCGCAAACGGGCGGCGGTACACTGGGTTTGTGGCGGTACTCGAACGACATCAGGACCTCGTCGACGAGCTGATCGCCGAGGTCGAGGGTTACAAGGCGGACGCAGACCGCGAGCTTCTGACGCGTGCGTTCGACTACGCCGCACGCGCACACGACGGCCAACTGCGCCGCTCGGGCCAGGAGTTCATCTACCACCCGTGGGGTGCGGCGAAGATTCTCGCCGGGCTCCAGCTCGACGAGGCCACGCTCGCCGCCGCGCTCCTCCACGACACGGTCGAGGACACCGAGGTCTCCCTCGACGAGATCCGGAGCGAGTTCGGCGACGAGATCGCGATCCTCGTCGACGGCGTCACCAAGCTGACGCGCGTCCAGTTCCAGTCGCGCGAGCAGGCGGAGGCCGAGAACTACCGCAAGCTGATCGTGGCGATGGCCGCCGACGTGCGCGTGATCCTGATCAAGCTTGCGGACCGGCTCCACAACCTGCGCGCGATCGAGTACCTCGGCAAGCAGAAGCAGGTGCAGAAGGCGCGCGAGACGCTCGACGTGTACGCGCCGCTCGCGCACCGGCTCGGCATCCA
>DATHAE010000026.1:0-5337 GCA_035296805.1 Gaiellaceae bacterium
GATTCCGAGCCTCCTCGTTCGTCGTAGGGTCGACCAGCGACCGAGGAGGCTCTCGATGCAGTACATGCTCCTGATCTACGGCAACGACGAGGAGTGGGACAGCCGCTCCGACGAGGAGAAGCAGGCGATCTACGGCGAGTATGCCGCGGTCTCGGAATCGCCCGGGATCGCGGGCGGCGCCGAGCTTCATCCGGCGACCACCGCGACCACCGTCCGCGTGAACGGCGACGGCGAGACGCTCACGACCGACGGCCCCTTCGCGGAGACGAAGGAGGCGCTCGGCGGCTACTTCCTCTACGAGGCCGACGACCTCGACGCGGCGATCGCGATCGCTGCACGGATCCCGGCCGCTCGGCAGGGGGCGGTCGAGGTGCGCCCGGTGGTGGAGCGCTGATCGACGACGTCTTCCGCGAGGAGTGGGGACGCGTCGTCGCGGCGCTGATCGGCTTCCTCGGCGACTTCGACCTCGCCGAGGAAGCCGCGCAGGAGGCGTTCGCGATTGCGGCCGCGCGGTGGCCGCGCGACGGCGAGCCGGCGAGCCCGGGCGCGTGGCTCGTGACCACAGCCCGTAACCGCGCGCTCGACCGGATCCGGCGCGAGCGCACGCTGCGGACGAAGCTCCCGCTCCTCGTCGGCGCCGACCCCGAACACGACGAGGAGGTGGACGAGACGGCGATCCCGGACGAGCGGCTGGAGCTGATCTTCACGTGCTGCCACCCCGCGCTCGCGACCGAAACCCAGGTCGCGCTCACGCTCCGCACGCTCGGCGGGCTGACGACGCCGGAGATCGCGCGAGCGTTCCTCGTTCCGGAGGCGACGATGGCGCAGCGGCTCGTCCGCGCGAAGCGCAAGATCCGCGACGCCGGGATCCCGTTCCGCGTCCCACCCGACCACCTGCTCCCCGAGCGGTTGCGGGCGGTGCTCGCGGTGCTGTACCTGATCTTCAACGCCGGCTACGGCCCGCCCGTGCGGCGCGACCTCTGCGCCGAGGCTATCCGGCTGACGCGGATCCTCGTGCGCCTGATGCCCGACGAGGCCGAGGCGCACGGCCTGCTCGCGCTGATGCTCCTCCACGACTCACGGCGCGAGGCGCGGCTGACGGCGACGGGGGAGCTCGTCCTTCTCCGCGACCAGGACCGCGCGCGCTGGGACCGCGGCGAAATCGCCGACGGGAAGGCGATCCTGGAGCGGGCGCTTCGCCTCCGCTCGCCGGGGCCGTACCAGGTGCAGGCGGCGATCGCAGCGCTGCACACCGAGGAACCGCGCGACGACGCGCAGATCGCGGCGCTCTACGGCGAGCTCGCGCGGCTCATGCCGTCACCCGTCGTCGAGCTGAACCGCGCGGTCGCGGTCGCCGAGGCCGAGGGCGCGGAGGCTGCGCTCGCGATCGTGGACGAGTTGCAGCTCGACGGGTACCACTACCTCCACGCCGCGCGCGGCGAGCTCCTCGGCCGGCTGGGCCGCGACGACGAAGCCGTCGACGCATTCGAGCGCGCGCTCGCGCTGGCACCGGAGGAGACCGAGCGCCGTTTCCTGCGCCGACGCATCGAGGAGCTGCGCGCGCGCACGTGACGGCGGCGACAATGCGGCTGTGGCGACACGTGCAGCACGCGGAGGGACGCTCATTCTCGGCGGCGGGTTCGCCGGCGCGTACGTCGCGCGACTGCTCGGGCGCGCGGGTGCGACGATCGTCAGCCCCGAGAACTTCATGCTCTACACGCCGCTCCTCCCCGAGGCGGCGTCGGGGACGCTCGAGCCTCGCCACTGCGTCGTCCCGGTACGCGTGATGGCGCGGCACGCAGAGCTCGTGCTCGGCGAGGCCACGACCCTCGACCTCGGCGCCCGCGTCGTGCGCGTCGCCTCCGAGGCCGGCGACGCCGAGATCGCGTACGAGCGGCTCGTGCTCGCGCTCGGCGCCGTCAGCCGCGTCCTCCCCGTTCCCGGCCTCGACCGTCACGCGCACTTCTTCAAGTCGCTCGAGGACGCGATCCGCCTGCGCAACCACGTGCTGCGCCGCCTCGAGCTCGCGGCCACCGGCGACGTCGAGCGGCAGCTGACGTTCGTGTTCGTCGGCGCCGGGTACGCGGGCGTCGAGGCGCTCGCGGAGCTGTCGGACCTCGTCCGTGACGCGCTCCGCTGGTACCCGTCGCTGCGCGAAGTTCGTCAGCGCTGGGTGCTGGTCGACGCGGCGCCGAAGATCCTCCCGGAGATCCCGACGCGCCTCGGCGAGTACGCCGCGCGCGAGCTGGCTCAGCGCGGCGTGGAGCTGCGAACCTCGACGACCCTCGAGTCGGTCGACGCGCACGAGGCCGTCCTCTCCGACGGAGAGCGGATCCCGACCGCGACGCTCGTCTGGACGGCGGGCGTGAAGCCGGTGCCGGCACTTGCCAATTGGCGGCTGCCGCTCGACGAGCGCGGCCGCGTCGTCGTCGACGCGACGCTGCGCGTGGAGGGCCACGACAACGTTTGGGCGCTCGGCGACTGCGCGGCCGTCCCGAATGCGGCCACTCCCGGGGCGACCGATCCGCCGACGTGCCAGCACGCGCTCCGGCAGGCGCGGCGCCTGGCGAAGAACTTGAGCGGCGACGTCGACGTCTACCGCTACCGGATGCTCGGCCAGGTCGCGACGCTCGGGCGCTACCGCGGGATCGCCGACGTGATGGGGCTGCCCCTGCGTGGCTTCCCCGGCTGGTTCGTGACGCGGACGTACCACCTCTACCAGCTGCCGCTCCTGACTCGAAAGCTGCGCGTCGTCGTCGACTGGACGACCGCGCTCCTCTTCCGGCGCGACGTGGTGGAGCTCGGCGACGTCTGACGTCGCGCGCATCCGCGCGTTCAGGCACAGGCTCGAGGACGGCGCCGCGGAGCACGCCGAACGGTTCCCGTGGGGGACTCTGATCTCGTCGCCGTCGATCGGCGACGTCTACGACGTCAACTTCCTGCGGCTCGAGACGACTCGCCGTAGGGCAGAGTCGCTCGCCGCACTCGCCGACGAGCTGCAAGCACACCTGTTCCACCGTAAGGTGACCGTCGACCGCGGCGGCAAGCGGCTCGCTCCGGGCTTCGGCCAGCTCGGGTGGAACGTGACGGTGCACGTCGTAATGGCGCACCGGCGCGAGCCCGACAGACGCGTCGACTCCTCGGCGGTGCGCGAAGTCTCCCTCGACGACCTCGACCGCGTGCGCCGCGAGTCGACGCTGCGATCGCCGTGGGGGACGGAGGAGCTGGGCAAGCGCCTGGCGCTGGCGAAGCAGCGCGTCGCCGAGGCGCTGCCGATGCGGCATTTCGCAGTGCGCGCCGGCACGCGGGTCGTCGCCTACTGCGAGCTGCGCAGCGACGGGCGGACCGCGCAGATCGAGGACGTGAACACGGTCGAGGAGTTCCGCCGCCACGGCCTCGGCCGCGCGCTCGTCCAGCACGTCGTCGACGTCGCACGACGCGACCACGAGCTCGTCTACCTCGAGGCGCTCGCGGACGACTGGCCGCGCGAGCTGTACGCGAAGCTCGGCTTCGACGTCGTCGACGAACGACACCTGTTCCTGCGCCCGCCGCACCGTCTGACGGGGCTGCGCGTCCGGACGCCGCGGCTCGAGCTGCGGCTCGCGACGCTGGCCGAGCTCCGGGAGCTCGCGGAGGTGGCGCGGCGTGGGATTCACCCGCCCGAGGAGATGCCGTTCACGGTGCCGTGGACGGACAGCGCCTCGTCGCCCTCCTTCCGCGACGACTTCGTCGCCTTCCACGAGGACGCGGTCGCGTCGTGGCGCCCTGCGCGCTGGACGCTGAACCTGATCGCGTTCGAGGACGGCCGACCGGTGGGGACGCAGGCGCTGGGCGCGCGGTCGTTCGCGCGGACGCGGCGCGTCGACACGGGCTCGTGGCTCGGCCGCGGCCGGCAGGGCCGCGGCCTCGGAACGGAGATGCGGGCGGCCGCGCTCGAGCTCGCGTTCGCGCACCTCGGTGCCGAGGAGGCGTGGTCGGCCGCGCACGACGACAACGAGGCGTCGCGGCGGGTGTCGGCGAGGCTCGGCTACACCGCCGCCGGCACCGAATGGCACCGCCCGCGCGGCGAGCGCGTGCGCTCGACGAAGCTCGTCCGCCGCCGGAACGGCTGGCACTCGCCCGTGCCGGTCGAGATCGAGCGGCTCGCACCGCTCTTGCCGTTGTTCGGAGCAGCGCCGTAGGATCCCGCTGGGATGGGACTCAAGGATCTCTTCAAGCGCTGGGGCCGCGGCGACGAGGAGCGCGCGGAGCGCGGCGAGGAGGGCGGCCTCGGCCTCCCGGACGAGCCGATTGCCGGCGACTACCTCGCTGATCCTGCGGAGGAGGCCGTCCTCCCGGAGCCCGACGAGACGGTCTAGCCAGAAGACCCGCTAGCCGAGCGCGGCGAGAGCCTTCGAGAGCGACTGGCGCGTCTTCAGCAGCGGCGCGTACAGGTCGCCGAACTGCTCGATGCGCTCCAGGACGACCGGCATCGAATAGATCGACGGGTTGAGCTTGTCGTCCACCTCGTCCCACCGGAGGGGCGTCGAGACCGGCGCGCCGGGCTTCGGGCGAACGGAGTAGACGCTTGCGATCGTCTTGCCCTCGCCGTTCTGGTTCGCGTCGATCAGGACGCCGCGGCGGCGCGCCTTCGACCATTCGGTGGTCGCCAGCGTCGGGTGTGCGCGCGCGATCGCGCCGGCGACCATCTCCGAGAAGGAGCGCGTGTCCTCGAAGGTCGAGCGCCGGTCGAGCGGGACGAGCACGTGGAAGCCCTTCCCGCCGGAGGTCTTCGGGAACGACTGCAGCCCGAGTTGGTCGAGAAGCTCGCGGAGGATCAGCGAGACCTCGACCACCTGCCCCCACGGCACCTCGGGCGTAGGGTCGAGGTCGAAGAGCACGAAGTCCGGGCGGTCGGGCTTGTCGACGCGCGAGTACCACGTGTTCATGTCGATGCAGCCCATGTTCACCATCCAGAGGAGCGCGAGCTCGTCGTTCACGAGCGGGAAGCTCACCCACTTCTTCGCGCGTGACCGCTCGCGCGTCGAGACGAGCGCACGGAAGGTCGGGATCCAGTCCGGCATGTGCGAGGGCGCGTCCTTTTGGAAGAACGCCTCGCCGTAGGCGCCGTCGGGATACCGCCGCATCGTGAAGGGCCGGTCCTTCAGGTGCGGCACGAGCACCGGAGCGACCGCGCGGTAGTAGCGCAGCAGGTCACCTTTCGTGACGTCGCCGTCCGGCCAGAAGATCTTGTCGAGATTCGAGAGCCGCAGCTCGCGTTTGCCGTCCCGGACCGCGGCCGGGAGCGGCGCTTCGAACGGCGCTTGTGACACTGTGTCACTAGGCTCGTTCGGCGCG
>DATHAE010000027.1:0-6642 GCA_035296805.1 Gaiellaceae bacterium
GTTCGCGATCTCGTTGATGAAGGAGATGCGCGTCATCAGGAACGCGTTCGCGGCGAGCTTGATCATCTCCGCCGAGTTGACGTCGCAGCGGACGACGCGCGCGTCGATGCCTTCGTAGAGGGCGGCGACCGTGTCGGAGTCGGCGTCGTCGAACGCACCGATCACGACCCGGTCCGGATGCATGAAGTCGCGCACCGCATTGCCCTCGGCGAGGAACTCCGGGTTCGAGGCGTACGCGACGTGCGACAGCCCGCGCAGGTCGAGCCCATGGCGGATCTTCTCGCCCGTGCCGACGGGCACCGTCGACTTCATGACGAGGATCCGCCGTCCCTCGAGCTCCGGCAGCTCGTCGACCACCGTCCAGACGCGCGAAAGGTCGGCGTCACCCGAGTAGGTCGGCGGCGTATCGACGCACACGAAGAGGAAATCGCAGTCGGCGACGTCGTCGACGTCGAGCGTGAAGGTGAGCCGGTCGCGGTTCCGTTCGAGCAGCTCCGGGACGTCGGGCTCGTGGAACGGGACCTCGCCCGCGCGAAGCCGCTCGATCTTCTCGGGCACGACGTCGCGGATCACGACCTCGTGCCCGAGGTCGGCGAAGCACGCGCCCGTGACGAGACCGACCCACCCGGCGCCGAAGATTCCCACCCTCGCCATTTCGCTCAGCTTAGCCTGACCTTGTTAGAAGAACTTGGTTGTGCAGCGGCCGACAGTCAGGCCGCCGGGAGCGGCTTGAGACCCTTCGCGATCGCGATCATCGTCTCGTTCGATAGCGAGTCGAGGAGCGTGTTGACGACCCAGTACGTCCCGCCCCGCCAGTGCAGGACGACCATGTGCAGCTTCCCGCCGGTGTAGTAGAAGTCGTACGTCCGTCCGTCCTTGAGGATGTGGCGGAAGCTCTTGTCGGCGAGCGCCGGCGCGTCGTCCCAGTCCGTCTGCTGGACGCCCCAGTACTCGCTCGCACCCGACCGGAAGACCATGCGCACGGCCTTCTTGTCCTTCTTGACCCAGTACATCCGGACCGGCTTCGACGAGTCGGCCGTGGACGACCGCTCGAGCACGGTCGGCACCATCAGCGTGAACGGCATCTTCGCGCGCAGCGGCTGCAGCAGTTGCTCGGCCCCGGAGGGGTCGGCGCGGACGAAGGCCGGCTGCCGCTTCGGCACCGCGCGCTCGCGCACGGGGGTGATCTGGCCGTGGAAGGTCTGCCCCACGACGACGAGGAGCATCGCGCCGGGGTCGAGCGCGCGCAGCGGCGGCGTCGTCGGCTTCGGCTCGACGTCGGCCGGGGAAATCAGCTTCCGCAGCTCCTCGGCAGCGGCCTTCGCCTCCGGGTTCCTCGGGTCGTAGTAGACCTTCGAGTGGAACGACTGCGCCGGCGCGTCCGCCTGGCGGCCGTTCGGCGGGTCGACCGTCCGGTAGCCGCGGTCGCGAAGCTGGGCCGCCGCGTTCGCGGCAGCGCCGGCGACGCCGTTCCCGTTCAGGACCGTCACCGCCGTGCGCGCGGGCGGCGGCGCCTTGCGCGGCAGGCGCCTGCCGAGTGCGGCGGCGTTCGCGACCTTCGGCGCCTCGACGTCCGGATGCTCGAACGCGTTGACCGCCTTCTGGATGTCCGCTGGATCGGCGATGACGTCGTACGCGGCGTCGTCCCGGAGGTTCTCGAGCCGCGACTGGAAGAAGTGCCCCGGCGGCAGCGTCGCGGCGAACAGCGCGTACGAGAGGACGGTCTTGCCGGAGAGCTCGTTGTTGCCGCCGACGCCGACCTCGACGTTCTTCGTGATCGCCGACACGAGTCCCGGCAGCTTTCGCACGAGGTCCGTGCGCGAGTTCTGGCCGACCTGCTGCTTGAACGCCCGCACGAAAGCCTGCTGGCGCGCGAGGCGGAAGAAGTCCGAGTCGAAATGGCGGTAGCGGACGAACTCGAGCGCGTGCGTGGCGTTCAGCCGCTGATACCCCGGCTGCACGTCGATGTCCGCGTAGCCCGTCTCCGCGGTCCCGATGTTCTTGTTGTAGTAGCGGCGGTCGACGTCCATCCAGACGCCGCCGACCTCGTTGACGATCTGGCGGAAGCCGTGGAAGTTGACCGTGATCAGGTAGTTGACCGGCAACCCCGTGAGGTGGCGCACCGTCTCGAGCGTCCCGCCCGACCCGCAGCGCGAGTACGCGCCGTTGATCTTGTCCTGCGTGACCGCGGGCGCCGATTGGCCCGGCTTCGGCGGGCAGTAGACGTCGACCCAGAGGTCGCGCGGGAACGAGAGGAGCGTGATCGTCTTCGTCTCCGGGTCGGCGCGCAGGAGCATGATCGTGTCCGATCTCGATTCGAGGTCGCCCTCAGGGCCGTCCCGGTGGTCGTAGCCGACGATCAGCGCGATCGCGGCCGCACCCGGCAGCGTCACATCGAGCTGCTTCTGCGCGACCTTCACGTCCGGCGAGTGCGCCCGCACCGCCTCGACCGACTGGTGAAAGTAGAGGTACGAGCCGCCGGCGAGCGCGGCGCCGACCGAGACGACGACGAGCAGCGTCCCGACGAGAATCCGCCAGAACAGCGACAGTCCCGTGCGGGGCGGCGGCGGGGGCTGGCGATAGCGCGTGACGGCGCTGACGGGCCCGGGCGGGAAGACGGCGTGGCCGTTCCCATCACCGTTCGCACCGGCGCCGCGCCCGACGCCTCTCTTCAGTGTCGTCCGCATACGAGGAAGCGGCGCCCGGAGGCGCCTGCGGCGACAGGATAGCCGACGGCCGGGCCGACGCTAACCGTGGATCCGGCTCGCGACCAGCCTGGCAAATTTGGGTCTCCGCCGGCACCATCGCCGCCTGCACATTCGTGGGATAGAAGAACGTGAGGGAGATCTCGGCGCGTCCCCTCCCAGCAGGAAGAGGTCGACGGACACACGGACGGTGTGCCCGCTGCGCGTGACGACGGTGGACACGCGACAGGCGGCGACCGACGGCGCGACCGGCGGGAACGAGACCTTGCGCGCGAGCAGCACCTTCGTGCCGCTTCCGAAGTCCTTCCGGACGACCGAGGCGAGGCACGACGCCAACTGCCGGATCGTCCGGCTCCAGTCCCTCCGCACCATCGCGGTCGTCTCGAGGAACGCGACCTCGGTCCCGATCGAGATGCCCTTCATCGCGAAGTTCGAGGGCCGGCCGCGAGCGCCGCAGACGCGAGCGCGAGAGCCGCCGCGGCGGCTACGAGAGGTTTGGCGAGAGCCATCGTGCGACCTCTTCGACGGGTGCACCTTTGCGACCTGCATAGTCCTCGAGCTGGTCGTGGCCGATGCGGCCGACGGCGAAGTAGCGCGCCTTCGGGTGCGCGAGGTAGATCCCCGAGACGGCCGCGGCGGGCATCATGGCGAAGCTCTCCGTCAGCTCGATCCCGAGCTCGCGCGCGCCCAGCAGGTCGAACAGCTTCTGCTTCTCGCTGTGGTCGGGGCACGCGGGGTAGCCGAACGCGGGCCGGATGCCGCGGAAGCGCTCGGCGAGCCGATCGTCGGGCGAGAGCTGCTCGTCCGGGGCGTACCACTCTCGCCGCACGCGCTCGTGCAGCCACTCGGCAAACGCCTCCGCCAGCCGGTCGGCGAGGGCCTTCACGACGATCGCTGTGTAATCGTCGTGCTCGGTGCGGTGGATCTCGGCGAGCTCGTCCGCGCCGTGGATCGCGACTGCGAAGGCTCCGGCGGCGTCGCCGGCAGGCGAGACATAGTCGGCGAGGCTGCGGTTCGGCCGCCCGTCGTTCTCCGCCTGCTGGCGCAGGAAGCAGAAGCGCGTCCCGTCCAGAACGACGTCGTCGCCTTCTGCGTGAGCAGGCCAGAGGCCGTAGACGCCGCGGGCGCGGAGGGCCGAGAGCGACGGCAGCTGCTCCTGCGCGTCGTCGTACAACTCCCGCGCGGCCGGGTTCTCGAGGATCGCCGGGAACTTCCCCTTCAGGTCCCACGCGTGGAAGAAGAACTGCCAGTCGATGTACGGGATCAGCTCCTCGATCGCGGGCTCCGCGACGCGCGTGCCCGTGAACGGCGGCGTCGGTAGGTCGGCGAACTCGACGCGGTCACGGTTCGCGCGCGCGTCCGCGAGCGGCAGCAGCGGCCGGCGCGTCTTCTCGGCGTGCTGGACGCGGAGGCGCTCCTGCAGGCGCCGGTTCTCCACGTCGAGCTCGCGGCGGCGCTCGCCGTCGAGGAGGCTGGACGCGACGTCGACGACGAGGCTCGCATCGAGCACGTGCACGGTCTCGTGCGAGTACGCGGGCGCGATCTTGACCGCCGTGTGCTGGCGCGACGTGGTCGCGCCGCCGATCAGGAGCGGGAGGTGGAGGCCGCGGCGCTCCATCTCGGTCGCGACGTCGACCATCTGGTCGAGCGACGGCGTGATCAGGCCCGAGAGCCCGACGAGGTCGGCGCCCTCGCTCTCGACCGTGTCGAGGATCTTCTCGGCCGGCACCATCACGCCGAGGTCGAGCACCTCGTAGTTGTTGCAGCCGAGGACGACGCCGACGATGTTCTTGCCGATGTCGTGGACGTCGCCCTTCACGGTCGCGAGGACGACCTTGCCCTGCGCCGAGGAGCCGCCCTTCTCCTCTTCCATGTACGGCTCGAGGTAGGCGACGGCGCGCTTCATCGCCCGCGCCGACTTCACGACCTGCGGGAGGAACATGCGCCCCGAGCCGAAGAGGTCGCCGACGACCCGCATTCCGTCCATCAGCGGGCCCTCGATCACGTCGAGCGGGCGCGCGTGAGCCTGCCGCGCCTCCTCGGTGTCGGCCTCGATGAAGTCGACGATCCCGTGCACGAGCGCGTGCTCCAGTCGCTTCCCGACCGGCGCCTCGCGCCACGAGAGGTCGCGCTCGCGCCTCGTCGCCTCGCCGTGGACGCGCTCGGCGACCTCGACGAGACGCTCGGTCGCATCGGGGCGCCGCGCGAACAGGACGTCCTCGACCCGCTCGAGCAGGTCGGGCTCGATGTCCTCGTAGACCATCAGCTGGCCGGCGTTGACGATCCCCATGTCGAGGCCGGCGCGAATCGCGTGGAAGAGAAACGCGGAATGCATCGCCTCGCGCAGGTGGTCGTTGCCGCGGAACGAGAAGCTGAGGTTCGAGATCCCGCCGCTCGTGTGCACGCCGGGGCAGCGCTCCTTGATCCGGGGCAGCGACTCGATGAACGCTTTCGCGTACCCCTCGTGCTCCTCGATCCCCGTCGCGACCGCGAGCACGTTCGGGTCGAAGACGATGTCCTCGGGCGGGAAGCCCTCGCCGACGAGGAGGTCGTAGGCGCGCCCGCAGATCTCGACGCGGCGCTCGGCGTCCGTCGCCTGGCCTTCCTCGTCGAACGCCATCACGACGACGGCGGCGCCGTAGTCGCGGATCCGGCGCGCCTGGCGCAGGAACTCCGCCTCGCCCTCCTTGAGCGAGATCGAGTTGACGATCCCCTTGCCCTGGATGCACTGGAGGCCGGTCTCCAGCACAGACCATTTCGAGCTGTCGACCATGATCGGGAGGCGCGCGACCTCGGGCTCGGTCGCAACGACGTTCAGGAACGTGCGCATCGCGCGCTCCGACTCGAGCAGGTCGGCGTCCATGTTCACGTCGAGGACGTTCGCGCCGCCGCGCACCTGCTCGAGCGCGACCTCGACGGCGCCGGTGAAGTCGCCGCCCTCGACGAGGCGGCGGAACCGTGCGGAGCCGGTCACGTTCGTACGCTCGCCGGCCATCACGAACCCCGTGTCGGGGCCGATCTCGAACGTCTCGAGCCCGCTCCAGCGTGTGCGGCGGCCCTTAACATGTGACACAGTGTCACAAGCTCTCGGAGCGAGACCACCCACCGCCTCGCCGATCGCGCGCGTGTGCTCGGGGGTCGAGCCGCAGCAGCTTCCGGCGACGTTCAGCAGCCCCGAGCGGGCGAACTCGCCCAGCAGCGTCGACGTCACCTCCGGCGTCTCGTCGTAGCCGCCGAACGCGTTCGGGAGGCCCGCGTTCGGGTGCGCCGCGACGAGGCACGGCGCGATCCGCGCCAGCTCGGCGACGTACGGGCGCAGCTCGTGCGCGCCCAGCGAGCAGTTGACGCCGACGATCAGCGGATCCGCGTGCTCGACCGAGGTCCAGAACGCCTCGATCGTCTGCCCCGAGAGCATCCGGCCGCTCAGATCGACGATCGTCGCCGAGATCCACAGCGGGATCTCCGGCGCCACCTCGCGCGCGGCGACGATCGCGGCCTTGGCGTTCAGCGTGTCGAAGATCGTCTCCAGCAGCAGCAGGTCGACGCCGCCCTCGACGAGCCCGCGGATCTGTTCCGCGTACGCCTCGCGCACCTGGTGGAAGGTGTGCGTGCGGTAACCGGGGTCGTCGACGCGCGGGCTGAGCGAGAGCGTGACGTTGAGCGGGCCGACGGAGCCGGCGACATAGCGGTTCGGCCCCGCCTCGTCCGCGGCGGCTCTCGCGAGGCGCGCCCCGGCGACGTTCATGTCGTTGACGGCGCCTTCGAGGCCGTAGTCGGCCTGCCCGATCGACGTCGCCGTGAACGTGTTCGTGGTCGTGATGTCCGCGCCCGCCTCGAAGTAGGAGCGGTGGATCTCCGTCACGATCTCGGGCCGCGTCAGGTTGAGCAGGTCGGGATCGCCCTTCACGTCGCGCGCGTGCGCGGCGAAGAGGTCGCC
>DATHAE010000028.1:0-8861 GCA_035296805.1 Gaiellaceae bacterium
TAGAGCAGGTAGAGCAGGTCCTCGGAGTCCATCGGCTCCGGCGGGCACGCGGCGTCGTCGGTGGCGACGTCGTGCCACCAGACGTCGCGGCCCTCCGTCATCGGCGTTTCGTTGCCGGTGCGGCGCAGGACGACGACGCTCGTCACCGTCGGCGACTCCGCGAGCGCGGCGTCGGCGGTGCGCTTCAGCGGCACCGTCGCCCCGCGCCGCCAGGCCTCGTCCTGCGTGATCAGCACCTCGCATTCCATGTCCTGCAGGCGCCCGGAAAGCGAGTCGGCCGAGAAGCCGCCGAAGACGACGGTGTGCGGCGCGCCGATGCGCGCGCACGCGAGCATCGCGACGGCCGTCTCGGGGACCATCCCCATGTAGATCCCGACGGGCGTCCCCTTGCGGACGCCGAGCTCCTTCAGCGCGTTCGCGAGACGGACGACGTCGAGCTGGAGCTCGGCGTAGGTGATGTCGCGCCGCTCGCCTTCGGGCTCGCCCTCCCAGTGGTAGGCGACGCGGTCGCCGCGGCCGGCCTCGACGTGGCGGTCGACGCAGTTGTGGGCGATGTTGAGCTTCCCGCCGAGATACCACTTCGCGTACGGGAGCTCCCACTCGTAGAGCTTCGTGAACGGCTCGAACCAGGTGACCCGCTCGCGGCCCTCGCGCTCCCAGAAGGCGTCGAAGCCCTCGTCGTAGATCTCCGGCTGCGCGTTCGCGCGCGCGGCGAACTCGCGCGGCGGCGGGTAGCGGCGCTCCTCGAGGAGGAGGGTATCGATGTCCTGGCCCTGCGCCGTCTCGGTCACGTTCCCGCCCCTTTCGCCGGAGTACGGGCGCGAACTTTACGGGCTCGCGCGCGGCGCGCTCCTCGAACGCGAACCGTCGACGGCCGGCGCCTCGCAGCCGCCGCGACGCCTGTTCCGGAGATGTCGCGGGAGCATCTAGACATCGATATCCGGGACGTGTACATTCGCCTGCGGCTTCCCGGGGTCATCCGGAGCCCGCTGTGACAGCGGTCGCGGCGCAATGCACGACCTAGGGGGACAACTACATGCGAAGCCCACTCGTGGGTGTCCTGATCGTTCTTGCCGCGCTCGCGTTCGCCGGCTCCGCGCTCGCGAAGGCGCCGGAACGGTCGGCCGTGACCGGAAGCGACATCGTCCTGAACGACGACGCCACGCTCGAGGAAGCCGACGCTCCTGCACTCGCGCTGTCGCTCAACCGCTTGCGCACGCTCGCGTCCGCGGCCGTGCAGACGCCGGCACTCGGGACCGAGAAGTTCTGGTACTCGCGCAACGGCAACGCGCTCGTCCGCGACCGCCTGTTCAAGCTACGCGCGATCACGGCGCATTCCGAGATCTGGGTCTCCAAGGTGCTCGACTTCAAGGCCGGGGACTGTCGCAACGACGGCGACCGGAACGTACTCACGGACGCACAGGTCGCGTACCTGGCCGACCAGTTCGAGAGCAACATTTACGCGAAGGAGTCGACAGAGTTCAGCGTCCCGCCGTTCCGCGACGGCACGCACGCCCTCCGCGGCGAGCCCGGGACGTCGTTCTCGCTCACCGGCGGCGACAACTACTACGCGGGCGACGGCGACAAGATCGTGATCCTCGTCGACAACGTTCGCGACGAGAACTACAACGACCTCAACAACAGCCAGGGGCTGTCGTACATCGCCGGGTTCTTCTCCTCCGGGATCAACACGAACCTCGACCGGAACGTGATGACCGTCGACTCGTACGACTGGACGCACCGGACGGGCGCAACCCCGCCGAACGAGCCCGTGGTCGGCAACTTCTGCACGAGCAAGCCCGCGCGCCCGTTCCTCTACGAGGGCGTGTTCGCGCACGAGTACCAGCACCTGCTCGAGTCGTACGAGAGCCCGGGCGAGAACACGTGGGTCAACGAGGGCCTGTCGGACTACGCGATCGCCCTGACCGGATATGTGGATCCGGCGACGCCGATCACCCAGACCGGCTTCGACTCCCACATCCAGTGCTTCCTCGGCTGGCTCGGAGTTCAGACCCCGGCCAATCCGAACCCGCGTGCGACGAGCGGTCCCGAGAACTCGCTCACGAACTGGAACGACCAGGGCGACCTCGAGACGCTGTGCGACTACGGCGCGGCCTTCACGTTCGCGCTGTGGTTGTCCAATCACTACGGCTCGGCTTTCATGTCGGCGCTGCACCGTGAGGACGCGAACGGGCTCCCGGGCCTCCAGAAGGTGCTCGACTCGTTCCTGACCGGCAAGAAGGCGCAGGACGTCATCCACGAGTGGGCGGCGACCGTTGCCGCCGACAAGGCGCTCGACACGGGCGTCGGCCTCCGCGACGGCAGCTCGCCCGCGCCGTTCCAGATCGGCGCGATGAACTCGGACATCTACTGGGGCACCACGGAGGCGTACTCGACACCTGGCGCGCCGCCGAACGGCTCCGACTACGTCCAGTTGCGGGACGGGGCGGAGAACCCGTTGACGGCCGAGCAGCTCAGCTCGCTGAAGTTCAAGGGCACGACGCAGTTCGCGCCGCTCCCGACCCAGTGGACGGTGGACGCGAACCCGCCGCTGCAGGCCGGCAACCCGGCCTACTTCGGCGGGCGGGCCGACAACCTCGACAACGCGATGGCGCACGAGGTGACGGTTCCGGCGGGGACTCCCACGCTCGCGGCCGACATCCTGTGGAGCACGGAGGTCGCGTTCGACTCGCTGTTCGTGCAGGTGTCGACGGACGGCGGGAACACGTGGACGTCGCTCGGCAACGGCGACACGACGAATCAGCTGTCGCCGAGCGCGAACGCGAAGCTGAAGTCGAACCTGCCGGGGCTCAACGGCGAGTCGACGACGTGGAAGCACGAGGTGTTCGACCTGACGCCGTACGCCGGCCAGAAGGTCTGGATCTCGTTCCGGTACATCACGGACTCCGACACTCGCGGCGTCGACTTCGACGGGGTCTGGGTCGACAACATCACGGTCGGCGGCGTGGCCGTCGGCGACGGCACGCTCACGGGGTGGAAGTCTCTGACCGAGGTGAACCCCGTCAAGGTCACCGGGTTCACGGTGCAGCTGGTCGGGATCGACACGAACCGCAAGACGCCGGTCGCGCTCGGCACCATCCCGCTCAGCTCGACGTTCGAGGCGACGCTCGACGCGGGCAAGCTCCGCCGGATCGTCGGCACGCAAGCGGACGTCGTCGGCGCGATCGTCACGTACGACGAGCCGACCGAGCAGATCACGGACTACGCCCGGTACCAGCTCTGGGCGAACGGCGCGCTTCAGCCCGGCGGCTGAGCGTCCCGCCCACGCAAGACGGCGAGGCCCGGACAACTGGGCCTCGCCGTCTCCGGACGCGCGACGGGGCACGTCCGCGAGGCGGCCCTCGCGACGTGTCGCTGCGGACGCCTACGGGCTGAGGTCGTACGGGAAGCTCGTCAGGTTCTCGGCGCCGTCCTCGGTGACGAGGACGAGGTCCTCGAGCCGGACGCCGCCGACGCCCTGGCGGTAGAGGCCCGGCTCGACGGTGACGACGTCGCCGGCCTTCAGGGCCTTGTCCGCGATCTGGCCCATCCCCGGCTGCTCGTGCACCTCGAGCCCGACGCCGTGGCCGAGGCCGTGGAAGAAGCCGTCTGCGATCGTCTCGCCCGCCGGCTTCGTGCGCTGCGTCGGATAACCCGCCGCCTCGAAGATCTCGCACGTCGCGTCGAAGATCGCCTTCCCCGGTGCGCCGCCGCGGATCTGCGACACGGCGCGATCGAGCGCCTCCGTGCAGAGGCGGTGCCATTCGACCGCCTCGTCGGACGGCTCGCCGACGACGAAGGTGCGGGTCATGTCGGCGTAGCAGAACGATTCGTTGTCGCGCGGCCAGAGGTCGATCACCACGGTCTCGCCGGGCCTGATCGGGCCCGACCCCATGTCGTGGCCGACGGCCGCCTGGCCGCCGTGGGCGACGATGAACTCGTCCGCCGTCGCGCCATGCGCGACGAGCTCCTGTGCGATCGCGAGCTTGAGGCGCTCCGAGGTCAGCGGGTCGCCGTCGAGGTGCAGGACCTCGCCGCTGCGCTTCGCGCGCCGGAGCAGGTCGGCGGCCGCGGCCATACCGGCCTCGGCGGCTGCCTGCGCGCGCCGGATCCCCTCGAGCTCGTACTGCGTCTTCACGCGCCGGCGGTCGTCGAAGAAGTCTCGGTCGACGGTGAGCTCGATCCCGTTCGCACGCAGGTGGTCGGCCACGCCGAGCGAGAAGCCGAAGGGCACAACGGCGCTCTCGACGCCGAACGCGCGCAGCGCCCGGAGGCGCAACTCCTCGTTGATCTCGGACGGCTTCCGCCCGCTCGCGCGCAACTCGTCGGCGCCGAACTCCTCGGGCGGATGCAGCTCGAAGATCGCGAGCTCGGTGAGCCGGGGGATCTCCATCGACCCGATCATGATGTGCTTCTGCCCGTCCTTCTCGACGTACAGGAAGGGGTCGGGGACGCCGAGCGCCACCTCGTGCCGCAGCTCCGGCGAGCGGAACGTGTCGGCGTACATCACGACGTCGGGCACGGGCGAGGACTCTAGCGACGGAACGTCAGGCCCGCGACGGCAGCGAGCGCGCCGGCGAAGCACGTCTCCGGCCACTCCGACCACTTCGCGAACCAGTAGGGAGGGCTCTCGCCGGCGGCGACGCGGAGCACCTCGTAACCGGCAACGAGCGCAAACGCGCCGGTGAGGCAACGCGGGACGCGGACGGTCTTCCACGCCGCCGCGCACCCGGCCGCCGCGACCGCCGCGACCGCGAGCCGCGTCGGCGCCTCCAGTTCACGCAGGTTGTGAACCGTGGCCTCGTCCTGCTTGTCCCCGTCGGCGAGCGCGTCGGGCGTGCTGAAGCCGACGATCCGCTGTCCCCAGGCGAGCTCCTCGCCGACCGCCGCGAGGGCGCCGAGAGCGAACACCGCCCATGCGACGCGCTCACGTCCGCTCGTCCGTCCGACGAGCACGACGGCAAAGACGAACGCGGCCGCCCAGAGCAGCACCTGCAGCCACTCGAGCAGCGCGTCCTCGCGGACGAGTGTCCGGTAGAGCGAGTCGTCGGCGGCTGCCGCCGCGACCAGCGTGCCTCCGGCGGCGGGCGCCGCGAGAATCGCGACTGCGGCGCGGCGCGACAGGCCGCACTCGTGTTCCCTCAGGTCCAGCCTCACGGCCCGAGACTAGACTCACGGGGTGCAAGAGGCACTCGAACGCGCGCACGAGCTCGTCGCGATCTGGGACGAGGAGTTGCGTCGCGCGCTGCCCGGCGGGTCCGACATCTTCGACGCGCACCTGCACCTCGGTACCGACATCGACGGGATGGTCGGCGACTACGACCAGCTGCTCGGGATCATGGACCGGTACGGGATCTCGCGCGCATTCATGTTCTGCCTCGACGAGCCCGACCGGCACCCCGGGTTCCGCGCCGCGAACGACCGCACGCTCGCCTTCGCCGACCGCAGCGACGGCCGGCTGATCCCGTTCGTGCGGCTCGACCTCAACGAGGATCCGATCGAGGAGGCGACGCGCTGCATCGAGCAAGGCGCCCGCGGGATCAAGCTCCACCCGCGGGCGCAGCGCTTCACCGCGACGGACGAGCGACTCGATCCCGTGTTCGAGCTCGCCTCCGACCGCAAGGTTCCAATCCTGATCCACGGCGGCCGTGGGTTGCCTCCGATCGCGGAGGGCCTGCACCGGCTGGTCGATCGCCACCCCAATGCGACGCTGATCATCGCTCACGCGGGTATCGCCGACCTCGCCGCGCTGGCAGCGAACTTCGCGGGCCACCGCCGCGTCTTCTTCGACACCTCGGTGTGGAGCCCCGTCGATCTGCTCGACTTCCACCGCCAGATCCCGCCGGAGCAGGTGCTCTATGCATCCGACTACCCGTACGGCCAGCAGCCGGCCTCGCTGATGATCGCGGTGAAGACCGCCCGCGCCGCCGGCTACGACGACGAGCGGCTGCGAGACCTGCTGGTGCGGAACGCCAACCGCCTCGCCGACGGCGACGAGCTGCCGGAGCCGTCCAGGCCGCTCGGGAGCGACACGATCGTCCAGACGATGCAGCTCGCGCGCATCCACCAGTACCTCTCGATGTGCACGCCGCTTCTCTGGACGCGGCAGGCCGACACGGTCGGGATGCTCGGCCTTGCGATCAACACGTGCTTCGAGCGCAACGGTAGCGCCGACGAGGTCGATCGCATCCGCGAGCTGCTCGAGGCCGCGCGCGCCCTCTGGCAGCAGCTGCCGCAGATCGAGGACGACGGCGAGCGGTGGCAGGCGAACCGGCTCACGTTCCGGCTGATCCACCTCGCCGACATCGAGGCGGTGACGGCGGTTGCCTAGCGTCACGATCAACGGCGGGCCGTTCGAGATCGACGTGCCGGTCGGGACGTCGCTGGCGGACGCGCTGCGCGACGAGCTCGGGCTCACGGGCACGAAGATCGCCTGCAACGAGGGGCACTGCGGCGCCTGCACCGTTCTCGTCGACGGTGTCCCGACGCTGTCGTGCATCACGCTCGTGCACCAAGTCGACGGCGCCGACGTGACGACGATCGAGGGGCTGCGCGACCACCCGATGGTGGCGTCGTTCGTGCGCGCGGACGCGCTCCAGTGCGGCTTCTGCACGCCCGGCCAGATCGCGTCGGCAGTCGCGCTGGTGGAGGCGGCGCCGGAGCCGACCGACGAGGAGATCCGCCACCGCATGGCGGGCAACATCTGCCGCTGCGGTGCGTACCCGAAGATCGAGGAGGCGATTCGCACGTGGCGAGGCTGATCCGCACCGAGAAGGAGGTCGAGGGCCGGTACGAGGAGGTCTGGCTCGTCGTCGAGGAGGACGCGCTCGAGCAGTGGCCCGAAGGCCCGCTGGAGATCGTCGGCCGTCCGGCGGAGCGCGTCGACGGGCTCCAGCGCGCGCGCGGCGAGGCGCGCTACACGGCCGACGTGCAGCTCCCGGGCATGTTGCACACGGCGGTCCTGCGCTCGCCGTTCGCGCACGCGCGCGCGAAGACAATCGACCTCTCGCGTGCGCTCGAGCAGGCCGGCGTGCGCGCCGCGATCGGCCCCGGCGACGTCCCGCAGCTGACCGACGAGCCCGGCTTCCAGGGCCACGCCGTCGCGGCCGTCTGCGCCGAGACGTTCGCGCAGGCGCGCGCTGCGCTCGCGGCGATCGACGTGGAGTGGGAGCAACTGGACGTCGTCGTCGATCCCGACGAGGCGATCGCGCGCGGCCTCGTCCACGACCGGCGTGTGCGCGAGCGCGGCGACCTCGACCGCGGTCTGGAGGAGGCCGACGCGGTCGTGGAGGCGACGTACACCACGCAGACCGTCCTGCACAACTCGATGGAGACCCACCAGGCGGTGTGCCGGTGGGAGGGCGAGACGCTCGAGGTCTACATCTCGACGCAGTTCATCTGGGGCGTGCGCGACTCGATCGCGTCGCAGCTCGAGCTGCCGCCCGATCGGGTGCGGGTGATCTGCGAGTACATGGGCGGCGGCTTCGGCTCGAAGAACGATCCCGGCGACTACACCTTCATCGCAGCCGAGCTGGCCGCGCGCACCGGCCGCCCCGTGCGCTGCGCGCTCACCCGCCGCGAGGAGAACCTCGCCGCGGGCAACCGCAACGCGACGATCCAGCGGCTCGTCGTCGGCGCGAAGGCGGACGGCACGCTGACCGCGCTCGGCGGCGAGTTCGTGAACGCGCTCGGGTGGTCGGGCTGGAACGCGTCGACCGAGGGGCCGATGCAGACGCTGTACGCGTGCCCGAACGTGAAGACCACGACGATCGGCGCGAAGGTGAACACGCCGCCGATGAAGGCGTTCCGCGCGCCCGGCTTCGTCGAGGGCACGTTCGGGCTCGAGTGCCTGATGGACGAGCTGGCGGCGAAGCTCGGTCTCGACCCGCTCGACCTGCGGCGGATCAACCACGCGCACGCCGACGTCGGCGACGGGCGCCCGTTCAGCAGCAAGAACCTGATCGAGTGCTACCGACGCGCGGAGCCGCACTGGGAGCGGCGCCACGAGGTGCGCGCGCGCTCGACCGAGGCCGTCAAGCGCGGCGTCGGGATGGCGTCGCAGATCTGGTACGGCGGGGGCGGGCCGCCCTCCTACGCCTGGATCCGCCTCGGCTCCGACGGACGGGCGCAGGTCGTGACGGCGATGCAGGACATCGGCACCGGCTCGCGGACCGCAATGGCGCAGATCGCCGCGGAGGAGCTCGGCGTGGCGCTCGACCAGGTGTCGGTGTCGCTCGGCGACTCCGCGCGCGGTCCGTACGCGTCGATCTCGGCGGGCTCGTCGACGATCCCGTCGATGGGACCCGCCGTGCGGGCGGCCGCGGCCGACGCGAAGCGCCAGATCGTCGAGATCGCGGCGCAGCGCTATGACAAGGAGCAGCGCGTGCTCGACGTGCGTGGCGGCTACGTCGTCTCGCGCGACGGCGGCTCGTGGCCGCTCACCGAGGTGGTCGGGCTGCTCGAGGACGGCCAGATTCTCGGCACGGGCGCCCGCGGCCCGAACCCGACGGGGATGGTGGTGCTCACCTTCGGCGTCCAGGTGGCCGAGGTGTGGGTCGATGTCGAGACCGGCGAGGTCGGCGTCGACCGCGTCGCGGCGATCCACGACGTCGGCCGTGTGATCAACGCGCTCGGCGCGGAGTCACAGGTCGAGGGCGGGATCATCCAGGGGATCGGTCACACGCTCTCGGAGGCGCGCCTCGTCGACGCCGAGACCGGGGCGATCCTGACGCGGACGCTGGACGCCTACAAGATGCCGACGATCGCGGACGTGCCGGAGATCGTGAGCGAGCTCGTCGACGTGCCCGACGCGCACCTGACGAATCTCGGCTCCAAGGGGCTCGGCGAGCCGCCGATCGTCC
>DATHAE010000029.1:0-8032 GCA_035296805.1 Gaiellaceae bacterium
GCGAGCAGGAGAGCCGAAGCAGGCATGGGTTACAGTGAGCCGCCGGTCTTCATGGGCATCTTCAATTACCTCACGGGCTTCGGCGGCCGCGACATGGCCGTCGATCTCGGCACAGCGAACACCCTCGTCTACGTGCGCGGCCGCGGCATCGTCCTCAGCGAGCCGTCGGTGGTCGCGATCGACCAGACGACGGGCGACGTCCACGCGGTCGGGCTCGAGGCGAAGCGGATGCTCGGCCGGACCCCCGGCTCGATCAGCGCGATCCGCCCGCTGAAGGACGGCGTGATCGCCGACTTCGACGTCACGGAGCAGATGCTGCGCCACTTCATCCAGAAGGTGCACCAGCACCGGTTTGCGCACCCGCGCGTCGTCGTTTGCGTCCCGTCGGGAGTGACCGGCGTCGAGAAGCGCGCGGTCGAGGAGGCGACGCTGAGCGCCGGCGCGCGCCAGGCGTACCTGATCGAGGAGCCGATGGCGGCGGCGATCGGCGCGGGACTCCCCGTCGCGGAGCCGACCGGGAACATGATCGTCGACATCGGCGGTGGCACGACCGAGGTCGCGGTGATCTCGCTCGGCGGGATCGTCGTCTCGCAGTCGCTGCGCGTCGGCGGCGACGAGATGGACGAGGCGATCATCAACCACATCAAGCGCGAGTACAAGCTCCTGATCGGCCAGCAGACCGCAGAGGAGATCAAGCTCGAGGTCGGTTCCGCGCACCCGCTGAAGGAGGAGGTGCAGGCGGAGGTGCGCGGCCGCGACATGCTGACGGGGCTGCCGAAGACCGTCATCCTGTCGAGCGAGGAGGTCCGCCACGCGCTCGAGGACCCGGTCGCGCAGATCATCGACGCGATCAAGTCGACGCTCGACAAGACGCCGCCCGAGCTCGCCGCGGACATCATGGACCGCGGGATCGTCCTCGCCGGCGGCGGCGCGCTCCTGCAGGGCCTCGACCACCGCCTGCGCCAGGAAACGCACATGCCGACGCACCTCGCGGAGTCGCCGCTGACGTGCGTCGCGGTCGGCTCGGGGCGGAGCCTCGAGGAGTTCGACGCGATGCGCAACAGCGCGAAGGCCCGCGCGCGCAGCAGCTCGCGCAACGGGCGCCGCCGCTGACGGTCCGCGGAGCCGTCGCTACACTCCGCCGGAGCAGTGCCAAGGAACCGGACCGTCCGCCTCGCGGTCCTGGGCTCTTCCGTCCAGCGCGCCGCCCCCGGGTACCCTTCGAGCCGCTCCAGCGCCGTCAAGCGCCGGATCGTCGTGGGCGGCCTCGTGCTGCTCTCGCTCGTCCTGATCACGGTGTCGTTCCGCTCGGACGCGCTCGATCCCGCGGAGAGCGTCGCCGCGAGCGCGCTGCGCCCGTTCGAGGTCGCGGCCGAGCGCGTCTCGCGCCCGTTCCGCGACGCGGTCGGCTGGACGAGCGACCTCTTCCACGCGAAGTCCGAGAACGAGAAGCTGAAGCAGCAGGTCGAGGAGCTCCGGCGCGAGGCGATCCTCAACCGGTCGGCGCAGCTGGACAACGCCGAGCTCAGGAAGCTCCTCGCCTATCGCGACCTGCCGCGGTTCCCGAACGACTTCCGCGCCGTCACCGCGCGCGTCGTCACCAACCCGCCGAGCCGGTTCGACCAGCGCGTAGTGATCGCCGCCGGATCGAACGACGGGATCGGCCAGCACGACGTGGTCGTGACCGGCAAGGGGCTCGTCGGGCAGGTGACCAGGGTGTTCTCGGGCTCGTCGCGGGTGACGCTGATCACCGACGAGGAGAGCGCCGTCAGCGCGACCGACCTGACCAGCCGCTCCGCAATGGGCATCCTGACACCCGGCGCGAGCGGCTCCGACTCGCTCGTCCTCGATCGCGTCCGCAAGGGGAAGGTCGTCGACGCGGGCGACGTGATCATCACCGCAGGGTCGCAGGGCAACGGCGAGCTGCCGTCGATCTTCCCGCGCAACATCGCGATCGGGACCGTCAGCAGCGTGAGCCAGAGCGACACCGAGCTCTTCAAGCGCATCCAGGTGAAGCCGTTCGTCGACTTCTCGTCGCTCGGGTCGGTGCTCGTCCTCGTCCCGAAGGGCCCCCGGCCCGAGCTGCCGTGAACGTCGACCCGATGAAGGCGGGGCTCGTCCTCTTCGCGGCCGTCCTCGTGCAGGTGTCGGTGCTGTCGGCCTACGCGCCGTTCGGCGGGAGCGCGGACATCGTGCTCGTGACGCTGCTCTCGATCGCGCTCCTGCGCGGATCGATCTTCGGCGCCGCGGCGGGGTTCGGGGCGGGGCTGCTCTTCGACGTCGCGCACCTGGAGACGCTCGGGTTCACGTCGCTCCTGCTCACCGTCGCCGGTTTCTGGATCGGACGCTACGGCGAGACGACCGCGCGCGACCGCGCCCACGCGCCGTACACCTCGGTCGCCGTCGTCACCGTCGGGTACGCGTTCGCGTCGCTCGCGCTGCGCTTCGTGCTCGGCGAGCCGGCACCGGGAGGCGTCGTCGTCTCGAGCCTCCCGGCGGCGCTCGTCCTCAACCTGCTGCTGACGCTGCCGGTGTACGCGCTCGTCCGCCGGCTCTTCCCGCCGCAGGGCGTCGCCGACCGCGTGCGGGAGGTCCGCCTCCTTGGCTAGCGCAACGCGCGGCCGCTCCGGCCGTTTCCTGCCGCCGGACCCGCGCGTGGAGGAGCCGTACCGCCTCACGCCGCAGCTCGCCTTCCGCGTCGCGCTGCTCGGGTTCTTCGCGCTCGCGCTGTTCGCCGTGCTCTTCCTGCGGCTGTGGGCGCTCCAGGTGCTTTCGGGCGATCAGTACGCTGCCGCCGCGAACAACAACCGCGTTCGCACGCTGCGCGTCGACGCCCCGCGCGGGCCGATCCTCGACCGGAACGGCCGCGCTCTCGTCGTCAACGTCCCAGGCACGCGCGTCGAGCTGTGGCCGTCCGATCTGCCGAAGACGTGGCCGGCGCAGCGCGACGAGCTGCGGCGGCTGTCGAAGATCGTCGGCGTGCCGGTGACGGAGATCCTGCGGCGGATGAAGAAGCACGAGTCGGACCCCGTCACGCCCGTCGTCGTCCAGACGGGCCTGCACGAGGACCAGATCACGTACGTCTCGGAGCACCGGGCGGAGTTCCCCGGCGTCCGCCTCGCCGACAGCTACCTGCGGAAGTACCCGTTCCGGTCGCTCGCGGCGCAGGTGCTCGGCTACGTGGGCGAGATCTCGGAGCCGGAGCTGAAGGCGCGGCGCAAGCTCGGCTACCGCCTCGGCGACCTCGTCGGCCAGGCGGGCGTGGAGGCGAAGTACGACGCCTACATCCGCGGCCGCGACGGCCTCGAGCGGCACACCGTCGACGCGCGTGGGCGGCCGACCAGCGACGTCACCGTGACGGTCAACCCGCGCCGCGGGAACCAGCTCCGGCTGACGCTCGACATCGAGCTGCAGCAGGCCGCCGAGCGCGCCCTCCGCTACGGCATCGAGCTTGCGCACGCCGACAAGAAGTGGTACGCGAACGGCGGTGCGATCGTCGCGCTCGACCCGCGCGACGGCGCGATCCTCGCGATGGCGTCGAACCCGACGTACTCGCCGTCGCTCTTCGTCGGGAAGCCGAACCTCGAGAAGCTCGCCCCGCTCCTCAAGCAGGGGGCGGCGAAGAAGGCGAACTACCCGGGAATCAACCGCACAATCGCGGCGACGTATCCGCCGGGGTCGACGCTCAAGCCCGTCACGGCCCTCGCGGCGATGCAGGAGCGCCTCCTCAGCCCGCACGAGAGCCTGCTCTGCACGCCGACCTACGAGTCGCCGAACGACAACGGCGTTCCGAAGCAGCAGTTCGCCAACTGGAACCCGAACACCTACCACTGGATGGAGCTCGCCCAGGCGCTCTCGGAGTCGTGCGACACCTACTTCTATCAGGTGGGCGACCGGTTCTTCGACCTCCCGAGCGACCGCGGCCATCCGCTGCAGCAGTGGGCGACGAGGATGGGTCTCGGCGTCCCGACCGGTGTCGACGTCGGCTCCGAGCTGAGCGGCCTCATCCCAACGCCCGAGTGGCGGCGCGTGACGTTCAAGGGCCCGCCGTACACGGACATCGACCGGACGTGGAAGCCGGGCTACTCGATCCAGCTCGCGATCGGGCAGGGCGACGTCGCCGTCACGCCGATGCAGATGGCGCGGCTCTACGCGCTGATCGCAAACGGCGGCAAGCTCGTCACGCCTCACGTCGCCGAGGACGTCGAGCAGCCGACGGACGATCCTCGCAACCCGCAAGTCCTGCGCCGGCTCGCCTCCGAGCCGCCGCGCGCGAGCGGCGTCGACCCGGCCGCGATCAAGGCCGTGAAGGACGGGCTCTACGCCGCGGCGCACGGGACGAACGGCACCTCCTACGGCGTCTTCGGGACGTTCCCCGTCTCGATCGCCGGCAAGACGGGAACCGCCGAGAAGATCGTCGCGATCCCCGGCTACCCCGCCGGCCACCAGGAGGACCAGGCGTGGTGGTGCGGCTACGGCCCGACGGAGGCGCCGACGATCGTCGTCTGCGCCGTGATCGAGAACGGCGGCCACGGCGGCACGGCCGCCGCACCGGCGGCGCTGAAGGTGTTCGAGAAGTACTTCGGCAAGACGGGGCAGATCATCCCGAAGGCCAGCGACTGATGGCGACCCGCGCCGTCGACGCCCGCGCGCGCGGGCTGCGTCCGCGCCGCGAGGCGGAGGTTCTCGGCGTCGCCGCGTTCCTGCGCCGGCTCGACTGGGTGCTTCTCGGTGCCGTAGCGGCGATCGTCGCGTACGGCCTGTGGTCCGTGGACTCGATCACGCGACACGACCCGGGCGGGAGCCTCGCCGGGCGCCAGGGCCTCTACGTCGCCGTCGGGGCGGTGGTGATGCTCGGCCTCGCGGCGCTCGACCCCCGCCTGTTCCGCCGCTTGATGTGGCCGATCTACGGCGGCACGCTCGCGCTGATGCTGTTCGTCCTCGTCTCCGCCGCCGCCACGCGCGGGTCACGGCGGTGGATCGACATCGGCTTCTTCAAGTTCCAGCCCTCCGAGTTCGGCAAGGTGCTGTTCACGCTCTTCCTCGCGGCGTTCCTCGCCGAGCGCGCGAGGGCGATCGGGCGGCTGAGCACTCCGCTCGCCGCGATCGGGCTCGCGATCGTGCCGATCGGACTCGTGTTCCTCCAGCCGGACCTCGGCACCGCGCTCGTCTACGCGGCAGCGCTCGCGGCGGTTCTCTTCGTCGCCGGTGTGCGCTGGTTGCATCTCGGCGCGATCGGCCTCGTGACGCTCGTCGGCATCCTCGCCGTACTGTGGTGGCTGCCCGCGGCGGGCGTCCAGGTGCTGAAGCCGTACCAGACGGAGCGCCTGACGGGGTTCACGCACCCCGAGTCCGACCCGCGCGACGCGACCTACAACGTGAACCAGTCGATCACCGCCGTCGGCGCCGGCGGCCTGCACGGCCGCGGCGTCGCGGGCGCGACCCAGACGCGGCTGCAGTTCCTGCCCGAGCACGCGACCGACTTCGCCTTTGCCTCGCTCGCCGAGCAGCGCGGGTTCTTCGGCGCCTCGATCCTTCTCCTGCTCTACCTGCTCGTCGTCTGGAGAGGGCTGAAGATCATCACGGGCGCGCGCGACCTTTTCTGCGCGATCGTCGCCGGCGGGCTCGTGTTCGCGTTTCTCTTCCAGGTGTTCGTCAACGTCGGGATGACGATCGGCATCGCCCCGATCACCGGAATCCCGTTGCCGTTCGTCTCCGTCGGCGGATCGTCCATGATCACGAACCTCGTGGCGATCGGAATCCTGCTCGGCATCCACGCACGCTCGACAAGGAGGCGCGCATGAAGCTCCGGCCCCTGGCCGTGTTCGGGCTGTGGCGTGAGTTCCGCACCGGCGCCGGCGACCGCCGCCCGCTCGCGGTCGCGGGAGCGCCCGCGCTCGTCCCGCTGCTCGCGCGCGAGTTGCGCGCCGGCGGCGACCCCTCGGCGGTCGTCGAGGGTGGCGACCCGCGCGCGTCGGCGGCGCTGGTCTGGGTCGGCGAGCCGGACGAGAAGGCGCTGCGGGCCGCGGTGCGGGCCGACGTGCCGGTCATCGCGGTGAGCGAGGCGTCGCGAATGCCGTACGTGCTCGACACGAGGCTCGTGCGGGTCCGCGCCGGCGAGGGCTTCCCGGTCGACAGGATCGCCCGCGCGCTCGCGGGGGCGCTCGGCGAGGACGGCACGGCCCTCGCGGCGCGGCTGCCGGTCGTCCGCGACGCGGTCGTCGACGAGCTGATCCGCAGCTTCTCGCGCAAGAACGGCATCGTCGGCGTCGCCGTCTTCATCCCGGGTGTCGACATGCCGCTCATGACCATGAACCAGATCCGGCTCGTCCTCCGCATCGCGCTCGCCTACGGCGAGAGCATGGACGCGAGTCGCGCCGGCGAGCTGCTCGGCGTCATCGGCGCCGGCTTCGGCCTGCGCGCGGTCGCGCGGCAGACGCTCGGCGCCGTCCCCGTGGCCGGCTGGGCGGTCAAGGGCGGGATCGGCTACACCGGCACGAAGGCGATCGGCGAGGCCGCCCGGCGCTACTTCGAGACTCGCTCCACGTAGCGCCGTCCGGTCGCGGACCTACGCTCTGAAAAACGAGCGGGGAGGTGTCCGAGATGGCCGCGATGGGGAACCGCGAGGCGCACGAGCTTCTGCTGATCGAGGAGGCCGACGCGTGGTTCGAGTACCTGGAGGCGACGCGCGGCCAGACGGCGGTGCGCTACGGCGAGGTCGAGCCGTGGGCGTGGTCGCGGCTCGCGCAGCGCCTGCGCGCGCTGCGCGCGCGGCGCAAGCGGCTCGCGCCGCTCGCCGACGTTGCCTAGTTGCGCTTTCCCCGTCGCAGTTCCGCGACCGGCGTCAGGCGTCGCCGGAGGCCGGCTCCGCCGGCCGGGAGGCGACGCCGGCGAGGGACGTGCGAGGCCACTGCTACCCTGGGCTCAGGCCATGCCAAGGCTTTTCACACATCTGCGCGACGCCCGCCCGTTCGAGGCGGGGCTGCGCGCGCACCCACCGAAGGAGAACCGTTTTGCCACTACGTTGGTTCCGCCGCAAGCGGAACGAGGAGTCCGCGCCGACCGAGGCAGCCGCTCCCGCACCTGAGCACCAGATCGAGACCGCCGACGAGCCCGCCGAGGAGGCGGAGGCTGCCGGCGCAGAGACCACCGACACCGATCCGAAGAAGCGCCGCCGAGGTACCCGCGGCGGCCGCAACCGCAAGAAGAAGCCCGCCGGCGCCAACGGCGCCTCCGCCGACGAGGAGGAAGCGAAGCCCGCCGCCGCGGAGGCGAAGAAGACGGGCGAGCGCAAGCAGCCGCCCGAGAGGAAGCAGGGCGGGGAGAGCAAGTCGCGCACGCGCTCGACGCGCCGCACGCCCGCGAAGCGCCCGCCGCTGCCGAAGGCGAAGCGCGAGCTGCTCGTCTCGGTCGACGCCGGCGAGAAGCGCGTCGCCGTCCTCGAGGACGACCAGGTCGCCGAGGTCTACCTCGAGCGGCCCGAGAGGCGTTCGATCGCCGGCAACATCTACCTCGGCGTCGTCGACAACGTCCTGCCGGGAATGGAGGCCGCGTTCGTCGAGATCGGCCTCGAGAAGAACGGCTTCCTCTACGTCGACGAGATCGTCGGCCCGGAGCTCGAGGGCCGCAAGGGCGCCCGGAAGATCCAGGACCTGATCCAGCGCGGCCAGACGCTGCTCGTCCAGGCGGTCAAGGACCCGATGAAGACGAAGGGCGCGCGGCTCACGACCGAGATCTCGCTCCCCGGCCGCTTCGTCGTCTACGTCCCGCACGGCGACGGCCTCGGCGTGTCGCGGCGGCTCGAGGACGACGAGCGCGCCCGGCTGAAGGGGATCCTGAAGGAGATCGCGCCGAAGGACGGCGGCGTGATCGTCCGTACCGCGGCCGAGGGCGCGTCCGCGGAGGATGTCGCGCGCGACCTCGACTTCCTGCAGCGGCTCTGGAAGACGATCGAGGCGCAGGCGAAGCGCAAGAAGGCGCCGTCGCTGATCTACCAGGAGGCCGAGCTGCCGCTGCGCGTCACGCGCGACCT
>DATHAE010000030.1:0-14938 GCA_035296805.1 Gaiellaceae bacterium
GTCGAGGCCTGCTCGCTCATCCCGCCCTTCAGCAGGTGCGGGATCCCGCAGCAGAACTCGATCACCTCGAGCCCGCGCGTCACCTCGCCGGTCGCGTCGGAGAGCACCTTGCCGTGCTCCGCGGTCAGGATCTTCGCCAGCTCTCCGAGATTGTCGTGGACGAGCTCCCGGATCCGGAAGAAGAGGTCCGCGCGCTTCGCGAGCGAGAGCGACCGCCACGCGGGGAAGGCATCGCGCGCGGCGCGAACGGCGGCGTCGACCTCGTCCGCGGTCGCGAAGTCCACCGCGCCGGTCTGCTGCCCGGTCGCAGGGTTGTAGACCGCGCCGGTGCGCCCGCTGCGCCCTTCGTAGGCCCTGCCCCCGATCCAGTGGTTGATCGGCTTGACGGCTGCCGGTGCGTCGATCACGTCGGTCATCTCAGTCCTCCTTGCGTGGTAGGAGGAGGGTAACGCGGGAGGCTCGACGACCGAGGGCGTACCAGGCGAGCCCGCGCTCCTCGCGCTCGAGCCGAAACCCCGCGCGCTCGAGCGCCCGACGCGACGGGACGTTGTCCGCGAGCACCTCGCGCGCAACCACGCGGCGGACGTCGGCGCGGGCGAGCAGCGTCTGCGCAAGCGCGGGCACGAGCTCCGAGGCGTAGCCGAGGCCGCGGCACGACTCGGCGAGGCCGAACCCGATCTCGACGTCGCCCTCCTCGTCCGGCGGCCCGTGCGTCCCCGCGTCGCCGATCACGACGCCTTCGCGCGTGACGAGCCAGGCCTCGGCGGCTCCGGGGCCGACCAGCGAAAGACCGTCGGCCGTGTCGGCGTGCGGCCAGCCCCGGGCGGCGCGCAGGTCGTCGACCTCCCCGCGGGCTATCGCGCCGGCCTGCTCCTCCCCGACCGGCTCGAGCACGAGCCGAGACGTGACGATCCGCTCCCCCAAGCCTCTAGGATCGTGCCATGGCGACGACAGAGACGAACACAGCGCTGGGACAGCAGATCGTCGAGGACGCCAAACGCTACGTCCTCTACTCGTGGTCGGTGCAGGATGCGATCCAGCCGATCGCCGTCGAGCGCGCCGAGGGGCGCCACTTCTGGGACTACGACGGCAACCGCTACCTCGACTTCGCCTCGCAGCTCGTCAACGTCTCGATCGGCCACTCGCACCCGAAGGTCGTCCAGGCGATCAAGGACCAGGCGGAGAAGCTCGCCACGATCGGGCCGCCGATGGCGAGCGAGTCTCGCTCGCGCCTCGGAAAGCTCCTCGCGGAGGTGACGCCGGGCGACCTGACGATGAGCTTCTTCACGAACGGCGGCGCGGAGGCGAACGAGAACGCGATCAGGCTCGCGCGCTGGTACACCGGCCGCCACAAGATCGTCGCGCGCTACCGCAGCTACCACGGCGCGACCGCAGGCGCGCTCACGCTCACCGGCGATCCGCGTCGCTGGCCGGCAGAACCAGCCCTTCCGGGAGTGGTGCGCATGCTCGACCCGTACACCTACCGCTGCCCCGCCGGGCACCCCGACCCGTGCCCCGTCTGCACCGGCGCGCCGCACCTGGAGGAGGTCCTGATGTACGAGGGGCCCCACACGGTCGCGGCCGTGATCCTCGAGACGGTGACGGGGACGAACGGGATCATCGTCCCGCCCGACGGCTACCTGCAGTCGATTCGCGACGTCTGCGACCGGCACGGGATCCTGCTCGTCTGCGACGAGGTGATGGCCGGCTTCGGCCGCACCGGCAAGTGGTTCGCCGTCGACAACTGGGACGTCGTCCCGGACATCATGACCGTCGCCAAGGGGATCAACTCCGGCTACGTGCCGCTCGGCGCGATGGTCGTGCGGGAGCACGTCGCCGACTGGATCCGCGGCCGCTACTTCGCCGGCGGGCTCACCTACAGCGGCCATCCGCTCGCGTGCGCGTCAGGCGTCGCGTCGATCGAGGCGTTCCAGGAGGAGGGGATCGTCGAGAACGCGGCTGCGATGGGCGAGGTGTTCGGCGCCGAGCTCCGGAAGCTCGCCGACAAGCATCCGTCGGTCGGCGACGTGCGCGGGCTCGGCTGCTTCTGGGGGCTCGAGCTAGTCAAGGACCGCGAGACGCGGGAGCCGCTCGTGCCCTTCAACGCCACGGGAGACGCGGTCAAGCCCGTCGCGGCGCTGATGAAGCGCGCGCTCGAGCGCGGCCTCTACCTGATGACGCACTGGAACGTCGTGATGGTGTGCCCGCCGCTGACGATCACGCGCGAGGAGCTCGAGGAGGGGATCGAGACGCTCGACGACGCGCTGACCGTTGCCGATCAGTTCTGCAACTAGGGAATTCGCAGAGGCGCCGGGCGCGTACCTCGCGCTTCCCGGCGCGCGCGACGTCGACGACGCGCGGTTCTTCGTGTCGGTGTCCGACAACAGGCGGTGGGTGAACGTCTGCCGGCTGGACGTGGAGGCGGACGAGGTGCCGTCGGTCGTGCGGGACGTCCACGCGATCGAGCCCGGCGCGAGCTTCGGGTGGGTGCTCGCCGAGCCTGCGGCGGAGGTCGTCGCCGCGCTCCGCGAGGCGGGCTGCCGCGACCCCGACCCGCCGCTCGAGCCGGCCTTCACGTCGCTGGCCACGGAACGAGAGCCGCCGGCGGCCGACGGCGTGGAGGTCCGACGCATCGAGACCTTCGAGGAGCACCTGACGGGGCTCGAGATCATGCTCGCCTCGGCTGGGTGGACGGAGGAGGGCGCGGCGCGGCAGCGAGCGGAGGCAGCAGAGTCGTACGAGCGGCGCCGCACACGACCGGGCGGCGAGTGGCTGGTGTTCCTCGACGGCCGCGCGGTCGCGTGGGCGGGCGCGGTCGCCGGCCCCCGCGGCCTCCACCTCTCCGGCGGCGCGACGCTGCCCGAGGCACGCGGTCGGGGCTGCTACCGGGCGCTGATTCGCGCGCGGTGGGACGAGGCGGTGCGGCGGGGAACGCCCGCGCTCGTCGTCCACGCGCAGGAGACGTCGCGCCCGATCCTCGAGCGCTGCGGGTTCGAACGCGTGTGCACGATGGTCGAGCTCGCGAGCGGCGCGCCCTGATCCCGCGCGAACTCCGCGAGCTCGCCGAGGAGTGGGATCGGTACACGCCGCTGTCGCCCGGGATGGACCGCGTCGAGACCGACCGGTTCGTGCTCGTCACCGGTCCGACGTGGGCGAGCGTGACGGGCGTGCGGACGGACGACGTCGCGGCGACGGTCGAGGAGGTGCGCGCGGCGGCGCGCGAGCGCGGGCGGATGCGGATCACGTGGAACATCGGCCCGTCGTCGCGCCCGCTCGACCTCGAGCAGCGCCTCCGCGGGCTCGGGCTCGGCGAGACCGCGGGCACCTTGCTCGCCGGGCTCGCACTGACGCGCGAGCCGGACCCCGGGCCGCCCGGCATCGACATGCGCGTGGTCGACTCGCTGGCCGACTTCCGCGCCGCGAGCGAGATCGGGTGGGAAGCCTTCGCGACCGACGCCGAGCGACGTGCCGAGAAGGAGGCACAGCTCGAGCAGCTGTGGCGCGCGGCGCGCGCCGGCGGCGCCGTGGTCCACTTCCTCGCGTTCGCGGACGGCCGCCCCGCGGCGACCGCGACGGGCGTCTTCGGCAGTCGCGGCTGCTTCCTGATCGGCGGCGCGACGCTCCCGTGGGCGCGTGGCCGTGGGCTCTACCGCGCGCTCGTGCGCGCGCGCTGGGACGAGGCGGTGCGGCGCGGGACACCCGCGCTGGCCGTCGGCGCCGACCTCGCAACGTCGTACCCGATCCTGATCCGGCTCGGGTTCGTCGAGGTCTGCCGCATCCGGCGCCTGGAGGATCAGATCTGAGCGTGCGATGATCGGCGGGTGGACACCTACAACGACGCGAGCCGCTCGCTGCAGGACCGCTTCGACACGCGCCGGCTCGCCGACCGGATCGACGAGCGGCTGATCCGCGACTCGCTCGACGCCGACGACCGCGCGTTCGTCGAGCGCGCCGACATGTTCTTCCTCGCGACCGCGGACGCCGACGGAAGGCCCCAGTGCTCCTACAAGGGCGGCGACCCCGGCTTCGTCCGTGTTGTCGATCAGCACACGATCGCGTTCCCGCTCTACGACGGCAACGGGATGTACCTCAGCGCGGGGAACGCCCTCGTCAACCCGCACGTCGGTCTCCTCTTCATCGACTTCGAGCGGCGGCGACGCATGCGCCTGAACGGCATCGCGTCGGTCGACGACGCCGACCCGCTGCTCGCCGAGTACCCCGAGGCGCAGCTCGTCGTCCGCGTGCGCGCCACGCAGGTGTTCCCGAACTGCCCGCGCTACATCCACGAGTACCAGCTCGTCCAGCGCTCGCGCTTCGTCCCGCGAAGCGACTGCTCGACGCCGGTGCCGAGGTGGAAGACGCGCGAGTGGTCGCGGGATGCGCTGCCGACGAACGACCCGGCGCGCGCCCTCGATGCCGAGATCGTCGAGTAGCCGACGAGCGTCGACGCCGGTTGCTTGTGACACAGTGTCACAAGCGGCGGCCCGGCACGGCCTCAGAGGACGGCCCGCAGGGCGCGCGCGGCTGCGTCGACGTCGGCCTCGTCGTTGACGATCGACGGGCCGAGGCGTACGTAGCGCTCGCGGTACGGCGTCACGCTCGCGACGATCCCGCGACGGCCGAGCGCGCCGACGATCTCTCGCGCGTCGCGCCGCGCCGGCGCGACCATCACCAGCCCGGCCGACAACGCCGGGTCGCGCGGCGTCACCTGCGCGTAGCCGCGGCCGCCGTCGAGCCGCTCCTTCAGGCGCCTCGCGAGCAGGTGCGTTCGCGCCGCCACGCGTGCCCGCCCGAGCGATGACCGCCAGCGAAAGGCATCGGCGAGGGCCCATCGGTGCTCGAAGGTGTGGAACCCGCCGGGCGTGTGGAGCGGGCCGGCGCGAACCGCGGCGGCCGTACCATTCAGCCACGCGCCGTAGGCCTCGGTGGCGAAGGTCGGGATCGTGGGCGAGACCTCGGCCCACGCCGCGGCACGCCCCCACACGAGCCCGGTGCCACGCGGGCCGAACAGCCACTTGTGGCAGCCGGAGACGAGGAAATCGACGCCGAGCCCGTCCGGGGTGTCTGCCTCGACGCCGAAGCCGTGGACGCCGTCGAGGCAGAAGAGGATGCGCTGCGCCGAGGAGCGGCCGCGGTTGCGCTCCGCGACGAGGCGCGCGATCGCGCGCACCGGCAGCTTGACGCCGGTCGACGAGTGCACCCACGTGAGCGCGAGCACGCGCGTCCTGGGCGTGAGCGCGGAGGCGACGCTCGACACGATCTCGTCGACCGAGGCGCGCTCGGACCGCGCGTACAGCCGGATCTTCCTCAGCTTCGCGCCCGTGCGAGCCTCGCGGACGCGTAGCGCCTCGTGCGTCGCGTAGAAGTCGTGGTCGCTCGTCACGAGCTCCTGCCCCGGCGCGACGGCGATGCCGCCGTAGAGCAGGCCGAGCCCCATGGTCGTCGAGTCCGTCAGCGCGATCTGCTCCGGCTTCGTGTCGAGGTAGGCCGCGGCCGCCGCCCGCGCGCGACCCTCCAGCTCGACGTGCCGCTCGACATACTCGTGCGGCGACGCGTCCAGGCCGCGACGATGGCGCTCGATCGCGGCCCGCACGGGCTTCGGGTGCGAGGCGAGATACCACGCGGCGAAGTTCCGCTCCCGCTCGCGGAGCGCGAACTGCGCCCGGACGCCGGCCCACCCGCCCGGAGCGGCCGCGGTCTCTTCGCTGCACGCCGCGAGCGCGCCGGGAGCAACGGCGAGCGCACCCGCGCGGGCGAGGAAGTCGCGGCGCCTCATCCGGCGATTGTCGCCGCGCGGCCCGCCGGCGGCAACGCGGATCGCCGATCAGTCGACGGGCGAGACGCGGCCCGCGTCGAACAGCTTCAGGAACGTCTGCACCACCTCTGGGTCGAACTGCGAGCCCGCGGCCTCGCGCAGCCGGTCGGCCGCGACGTCCGCGCCGAGCCGGCCCCGATAGGGGCGGTCGGTGGTCATCGCATGGAAGGCATCGCAGACGAGGACGATCCGGGCCTCGATCGGGATCTCCTCGCCGGCGCGTCCCTCCGGATAGCCGAGGCCGTCCCACCGCTCGTGGCACGCGCGCACGATCGGCCTCACGTCGGCCAGCCGTTCGATCGGCTCGAGGATCCGAGCGCCGAGGTCGGGGTGCTCCTTGACGATCTCGAACTCCTCCGGCGTCAGCGGGCCCGGCTTCTGGAGGAGCGCCGAGGGGATCCCGATCTTGCCGATGTCGTGGAAGAGCGCGCCGAGCTCGAGCCGCTTGAGCGCCTCACGGTCGAGCCGCAACTCGCGGCCGACGTCGAGCGCCATCTCCATGATCCAGCGCGCGTGCGAGGACGTGTACTGGTCCTTCGCCTCGAGCGCGTTCGCGAGCGCCTCGACGGTCGAGACGAACGTCCGCTCCAGGCTCTCGTAGTGCTCCGCGCCCTCGATCGCGACCTTTGCCTGGTGGGCGAGCCCGGTCAGGAGCCGAAGTCCGCGAGCGCCGAAATCGCGATCGCCGATGAAGACGGTGAGCGCGCCCACGCGGTCGGCGCCGACGCGCAGCGGCGCGACAGCGTACCGCTGCTGGACGCCCTCGACGACCGGCGCGACGCCCAGGAAGCCGAGGTCGTCGGGCTCGAGCAGGAACGCGTCGCGGCGATCGAGCAGCCGGCGCGCGACACTTCTGGGGTACCGGGGCGGGGCGTTGGACGACTCGGAGCCGACGGAGGCGGCCAGGACGAGCCCTTGCGGCTCGGCCTCCTCCTCGATCCACAGCGAGGCGCGCGGCGTCGCGAGGACGCGCGCGGTCACCTCGACGATCCGCGCCGGCAGGACGTCCGCCGACTCGACCGACGCGAGCTCTGCGCTCGCGTCGAGCAGCGCATTCGCGACCTCCGCGCTCTCGCGCTGGCGCTCGTACGCGCGCGCCTTGTGGAGCGCAGTGGAGACGGGGTAGACCAGGCCCGCGAGCAGCCGCCGCCGCTCCTCGGACAGCTCCTCGTCGTCGGTGGGGACGGCGATCCAGCCGGTGACGCCGTCGCCCGAGACGAGCGGTGCGACGAGCCGTCGCGTCCACCGCGCCGCGGGCTGCGCGGCGGGCGACTCGTCCGCCGCAGAGAGGAACGGGTCGGCTCGCCCCGCGAGCCACCGCTCGGCGGCGTCGGGCGAAATCTGCACGCGCAGCAGCTCGTCGTCCGCCTCGCCGAACCCGTGGCTCGAGCAGCACGAGAAGTTGCCATCCGGCTGCTGCAACCAGAGCGACACCTGCGGCACGCCGAGGAGGTCGGCGGCCGCAGCGACCGAGTCGTCGCAAACGGACGAGAACTTCCGCGCCCGAGAGACGACCTCGGCGAACCACAGGAGCGCCTTCGCATTCTCGGCCTCGCGCCGCTGCGCCTCGTACAGGCGCGCGTTCTCGAGCGCCACCGACGCCTGCCCCGCCAGGACCTCCAGCAGCCGCACGTCGTCCTCGTCGAAGAGGCCGACGCCGAGCTTCGAGATCACGATCGCGCCGGTCACACGCGAGCCGTACCGCAGCGGCACTGCAGCGATCGACTCGTCGACGTCGGACGTGCCGGGGATGCAGAGGGCGTACTCGCACTCGAGTGCGTTCGCGATCAGCAGCGACTCGCCCGTGGCGACGCAACGGCCGGTGATCCCCTGGCCGACGCGCGTCTTCAGCGCCTGCTCCGTCGCCACCGACGCCTCGAGGTCGCCGACGAAGGCGACCGGCACCAGGTCGTCGCCGTCGCGAAGGAAGACGCGGCAATTGTGGAAGTCGAGCAGGAGCCGCAGCTCGTGCGCGATCGTCTCACCGATCTCGCGCACCGCGTTCAGCCGGTTGAGCTTGCCGGCGAGGCTCTGGAGCATCTTCAGGTGCGCGATCGAGCGGACGTCGCGCGAGCCCGAGTGCTGCGTCGGGCGCTCCGTCGCCGCGTCGTCGAAGACGACGACCTTGTTCTTTCCACGCGCCTTCGCCGTCATCATCGCCGCCTCGGCGAACTGCACGAGCTCGCGCGGGTTCGCCGTGTGATCCGGTCCCTGCGAGATCCCCGTCGAGACGGTGACCTGGGCGACCGGGTCGAAGTCGGCAGCGCGAAGCCGGTCGGTCAGCCGCGCGGCCAGACCGAGCGCGTCGCCGGCGTGGCACGAGCTCATGATCACGGCGAACTCCTCGCCGCCGAGGCGGCACACGACGTCGGAGCCGCGCACGCTCTCGCGCGCGATCGTCCCGAGCTGGATCAGCATCCGGTCGCCCTCGGCGTGACCGTGGATGTCGTTGACGCGCTTGAAGTCGTCGATGTCGAACATCAGCACCGCAACGGAGTCATGCGAGCGGACGGCGCGCGCCAGCTCCGACCGGAGGCGCTCGTGGAAGTACCGGTGGTTGTAGAGCCCCGTCAGCGAGTCCGTCTGCGCCTCGCGCTCGAGCCGGGCGCGGATCTCGGCGTTGTCGAGCGCGAGGGCGGCGGCGTCGCCGAACCACTTCGCGAGCTCGAACTCGTGGTCGAAGAAGCTCCCGTCCTCGCCCAGACGGTAGATGTTGAGTGCGCCCATGGCGCGGCCGCGCGCGATCAGCGGCACGCTGATCAGAGCCTCGGGCTCGACCGGCGTCCCAGGGACGGTCTGCGCGCGGGGGTCGAGCTGCGCGGTGTTCGTCCAGACGGGCGTCCGGTGCTCGACCGCCCAGCCGGTGATGCCCTCGCCGAATGCGGCGCGGCTGCGCATGATCTCCTCGCGATACTCGCTGCGCGCCAGGACCGGGACGAGCTCGCGGCGCTCCTCGTCGGCCTCGTAGATGTGGAGCGCCTCGTACGGCATCAGCTCGCCGAGCGTGTCGGCGATCCGGTCGAGGAGCGCCTCGGGCTCCTGCTCGGACAGGACGTCGTGGAACACCTCCGCCACGCGGCGGTAGGACTCGACGAGCGCCTCGGGACGCGCGCCGTTGTCCTCCGCCGGGACGCCGGCGGGCACAGGCCGCGGGGCCGTCGGACTACGCGCCATAGCTGACCGTATCGGCGCGCCGCGACCTCAGCTTGAGGGCAGTCCGCTGGCGTCAGATGAGCCCGCAGGCGCGGGCGGTGTTCGGCCAGGGGTAGAAACCGCGGCCCGAGCGATGCGCGCGCGCCGCGGCCTCGATCTGCGCCCAGGCGGGCCACCGGTCGGCCGTCCCCCAGCGGGCGAGGAAGTCGGCGCCGTGCGCGCGCATGAACGACCGGTCCATCTGCAGCCCGCCGTAGAAGCCGTTCCCCGTATTGGCGGTCCAGGCGCCCTCGTAGCGATGGATGCACATGAACGCGGAGGTCAGGCCGGCGCTCGCCAGGCGCCGCGCGGGCGAATGCTTCGCGACGGCGAGCGCCGCGCTCGCGGACCGCTGCTGCCACAGGTGGAGCGCCCAGCGCCGGTAGTCGGCGCTGCGCGTCGTGCGGAACGAGTCCGACGCGCGCGTCTTCGTCCCGGGGTAGACGGCCTCGAGCCGCCAGGTCACGGCCTGCTGGTAGGCGATCCGCTGCACGATCGCAGCGCGCGGCCGTGGCTCGTCCGGGAACTCGACCTGCACGCGCTTCCGCACGGCCGCGAGCGCCTCCGTCCGCGCGTGCTCCGCCCGTGCGTGCCACAGGTCGATCGTCCACTGCAGGTACGGGCGCGCGACGGCGCTGCGGTACGAGAGCGCCGACGGCGTCGGCGTCCGACCGGCTGCGCGCTGGTACGTCCACGTCAGCTGCCGGTAGTGGTCGACGATCTGACGGAGCTCGGCCGTCGTCGTCCGCGACCTCGGCTCGCGCAGCGAGTCGGCGGCCCTCGCGCCCTCGTCGGCGACGGCGATCGTGGCGCCGAGGGCGAACGTGAACAGGGTGAGCATGATGAGAAAACGCATGTCGAAGACCTCCTTGGCCCGGATGAGTCCGCAGCTGGGTATGGGGAGCGCGGCAGGCGTCTAAGCACGGCACCCGCGCAGCGAAGGCGGCAGGGTAGCGCCGATCGGCGGAGCGGCAACCAGCACATGTAACGATCCTGTGAGCTTCGGGCACGGCTCTCGAGCCCGATCGGAACGCGCTTCGGGAGCGCGCGGGCTATCAACATCGCCCGGCCTGCGCGCCGGACGAACGTCTTCCCTTCCGGAGTCAGCGCAAGGAAGCGCGAGCGCCGGTCTGCGGGGTACCGATGTTCGGCAATCAGCGAAAGAGGTCGCGCTCGGGCTCGATCACGAGCTCCCGAGCGGCACCTTCGCCGGCCGGGGCGAGGCCGCGAATGAGGACGACGGGGACGCCCCCCGCCTTCGTGCGAGCGAGGTCGGCTGCCGCAGCGAGCTCGTCGCCGACGGCAACCTGCGTCGAGCGCAGCTCGCGCCCGCCGCGGTCGGTCGTGCCGCGCAGGTCGAGCAGCGGCGCGAGGCCGGCGACACCGATCGCCACGTCCGTCGTACCGTGCCGGAACGGCCGCCCGAACGAGTCGCCGACGACGACGGCGACGGTGCGGCCGCTCCGCTCGGCGATCCCGTCGCGGATCCGCCGCGCGCTCGCGTCCGGATCGAGCGGGAGCAGGACTACAGAGCCCGCCTCGGGCGCATTCGAGTGGTCGACGCCGGCGGAGGCGCACACGAAGCCGTGCCTCGTTTGCGCGATCACGAGCGGCGCCCGCGCCCGGACGACGCGCACGCTCTCGCCGAGGATCACCTCCAGCTCGCGCGGGTCGCGCTCCCCCGCCGCGAGCTCCTGCGCGCGGTCCGAGGGCTCGACGTCCGCGAGGCGCACGACTCGCCCCTCCGCCTTCGAGACGACCTTGTGCGCGACCACGACGACGTCGCCGTCCTCGAGCGCCGCGGCCTCGACGATCATGGCTGCGAGGTCGTCGCCGGCCCCGATCTCGGGGAGGCCCGCGACCGGCAGGATCGAGATCATGGGCACACCTAGACGCCGGTGACGCGAATTCCGGCGTGCGCCTTGTAGCGGCGGTTCAGGTTCACGATCACCGCCGTCAGCCCCTCGAGCGCCCGCGCCGAGGCGAGCGGGCCCGCGTCGAGCGCTCGGCCGGCGACGACCTTCGTCGCCAACGCGAGCGCGAGCTCCTTCGCGCGCGCGTCGTCGGCGCAGACGAGCGCGTCCTCGTCGGGCGGCTCGTCGGCGAGGCTCGCGGCCGCGATCGAGTGGAGCCCCGCCGCAACCGGGACGTCGACGACGTCCTGGATCCGCTCCGCCAGCGACCGTGCCTCGGGGTCCGGGAGCATCCCGACGCCCTTCCGGAACTCGATCAGGCTCGCGACCGAGAGGAGCGGCGTCTCACCGAGCGCGCGCGCGATGGCGACCGCCGTGTCCAGCGCGCCGTCCGCCTTCACGGCGAGCACGGCGAGCTCGACGCCGCGCACGGCGTCCTCGTTCGAGGCACCCTCGGCTCCCGCGCCGATCTCCGCCGCCGCGGCCCGCGCCCGCTCGGCGTCGCGCGAGCCGATCACGACGTGCTCGCCGGCCGCCGCGAGCCGCTTCGCGAGCGCGCCGCCGAAGCTGCCCGTTCCTCCGAGGACGGCGACCCTCACGCGGGCGTACCGGCCGCGTCGAGCACCGCCTGCGCGAGTCGTCTCCCTGCGTCGTCGTCCGACATCAGCGTCCGCGTCACGACCGCGCGCACGCCGGCCGGAAGCTCGGCGGGCGCATCCGCCTCGTCGATCACGAGCGCGTCGATCAGCCCCTCGTACGCGGAGGCGACGTGCGCCGGCGTCGCTCCGCCAGCGAGCCGAACAAGCATCCGGTCGGCCGGCCCCTTCACCGCCCGGCCGCCGATCAGCGGACTGACGGCGACGCACGGGACGCGGCGCCGCTCGATCGCCTGCCGGATCGCCGCGACGGCGAGGATCGGGGCGATCGAGACATACGGATTGCTCGGCGCGATCACGATCACGTCGGCCTCGTCGAGCGCCTCGAGCACCCCCGGCGCGGGCTCGGCCTCGGGCGCGCCTGCAAAGTGAACGGCGTCCACCTCGTCGCGGTGGCCGCGCGCGACGAACCACGTCTGGAACGGGAAGGTGCCGGCCGGCGTCTCCACGAACGTGCGCAGCGGGTCGTCCGTCGCCGGGAGGAGCCCGCACTCGAGGCCGTACGCGTGCGCCAGCCGTTCGGTCACCTCCGAGAGCGGCACCCCCTCGTGCAGCAACTGCGTGCGCACGAGGTGGAGGCCGATGTCACGGTCGCCGAGCCGGAACCACGACTCGCCGCCGATCTCGGCGGCGGTCGTGAGCGCGTTCCACGTCTCGCCCGCGCGGCCCCAGCCGCGCTCGTCGTCGGCGAGCCCCGTGAGCGTGTAGAGGACCGTGTCGAGGTCCGGCGAGACGTGCAGGCCCAGCACCTCGACGTCGTCCGCGACATTGCCGACGATCGAAACCGTCGCCGGGTCGACGACGGCGAGGAGGCCCTTCAGGAACCGCGCGCCGCCGACGCCGCCGGCAAGGACGGCGACGTTCACGCGGCCCGCCGCCGCAGGGACGCGAACGCGCGCCGCGTGTGCGGTCCGAGGCGGGGCTCGAGGCGCGCGAGGTCGTCGACCGTGTCGACGTCGTCGACGAGGTTCGGCGCGTCCACCCGCTGCGACGGTCCGAGGGCGGCGAAGCGCTCGGCGCTGCCGGCCCCGTAGAGCGGCCGGAAGAGGTCGGCCGACGCGAGCGCGAGCGCGTTCGTCGTGCCGTCGAGCGCCGCGGCGACTGCGAGGCCGTCCGCCGGGACGGCGCCGGCGAGGGCGAGCAGGTCGCGCGGGCGCACGCACGGCAGATCGGCGTTGACGACGACGAACGGCGGCGCCGCGCCGGCGGCCGCGGCAGCGTCGAGCGCCGCGACGACGGCGACTCCCTGTCCCCGGTGGGGGTCGGCGACGTGGACCACGGACGCCGCAGGCTCGGGCGCGACGAGGAACGTCTGTCCCACGGCGGCGGCCGCCGCGAGGACATCGGCCAGCATCGCGTTCGCGAGTGCGGCGCGTGCCTCGTCCGCGAGCGGCTCGAGGCGGCTCTTGCCGTCCGTGCCGCGGAAGGGGACGACGAGCGTGGGCATCGCTCGGAGACACTATCGCCGTGGCAGAGGTCGGCCGGGCACTCGACAACGCGGCGATCGCGGCGCGCCTGGAGACGTTCGCGTCGCTGCTCGACCTCTCGGGCGCGAGCTACTACAGCGTGCGCGCCTACCGGCGCGCGGCCGAGCTGATCCGCGCGACGCCGGCTGCGGTCGCTCCGCTCGTCCTGGAGGGGCGCGTCCGCGAGTTGCGCGGCATCGGGCCGGCGATCGAGGCGCGGCTCCGGGAGCTCGTCGAGACGGGCGAGATCGCGGAGCTCGCGGAGCTCGAGTCGGACGTCCAGCCGGAGCTCGTCGGCCTGGGCCGCCTCGTCGGGCTCGCGCCGAAGCGCATGGTCGAGCTCGGCCGCGCGCTCGGGGTGCGGTCGGCCACGGAGCTGCGCGAAGCGGCGGAGGCGGGACGTCTGCGCGAGGCGCCCGGGATCGGGCCGTCCACCGAGGCGAAGATCGTCGCGGCGCTCGCGCGCGAGCGGCCCGCACCGCCGCGCGGCCTGATCCTGAACCGCGCGCGGGAGCTCGGGGACTCGCTCGCAGCCGCCGTCGGCGGCGTCGTGGCGGGCGACGTGCGACGCGAGCGCGACCTCTCGGAGCGATTCGCCGTCGTTCGTCCCGACGCAGAGCCCGCGCGGGCGCTGGAGCGATTCGCGAGCGCGCCGGGCGTCGTGTCGGTGCTGGAGGCACGTGAGCGGTGGGCGCTCGGCGTCACCGTCGACGGCGTTCCGGTCGAGCTGCACGTGCCGCGCGCAGAGGAGGCCGGCACCGCCCTCGTGGAGGCCACGGGCTCGCACGCGTTCGTCGCGCCGCTCGGGGAGCTGCCCGCCGCAGCGACGGAGGAGGAGGTGTTCGCCGCGCTCGGGATGCCGTTCGTCCCGCCCGAGCTCCGGGAAGGGCCCTGGAACGGCGTTGCGCCGCCGGCGCTCGTCGAGCTCGCCGACGTCCGCGGCGACCTCCACTGCCACACGACCTGGTCCGACGGCAAGGCGTCCGTGCTGGAGATGGGCCGCGCGGCGCGCGACGTCCACGGCTACGACTACATCGCGATCTGCGACCACACCGTCGCCGTCCGCGTCGTGCCCGGGCTCGACGCCGACGCCGTGCGTCGCCAGGGCGAGGAGATCGCGGCCGCGAACGAGCAGCTCGCGCCGTTCCGCGTCCTGCGCGGAATCGAGTGCGACATCCTCTCGGACGGGACGCTCGATCTCCCCGACGACGCGCTGGCGGAGCTCGACTGGGTGCAGGCGTCGGTCCACGCGGGACAGCGTCAGTCGCGCGAGCAGCTCACCATGCGGATGGTCGAGGCGGCGCGGCACCCGTCCGTGCGCTGCATCAGCCACCCGCAGGGGCGGATCCTCAACCACCGCCCGCCGAACGCGGTCGACCTCGAGCGGCTGTTCGAGGTCTGCGTCGAGACCGCCACGGCGGTCGAGACCAACGGGCTCCCCGACCGGATCGACCTCTCGTCGGAGCTCGTCCGCAACGCGATCGCCGCCGGCGTCGCGATCGTCTGCTCGACCGACACGCACTCGATTGCGGGCTTCGGGAACATGCGCAACTGCATCGGCACGGCACGCCGTGCGGGCGCGACCGCAGCGAACGTCGTCAACACACAACCGCTCGCGAAGGTTCTCGCGCGGTGAAGGTGCTCGCGACGCGGCGGCCGGCCGGACCGGCGTGGGAAGAACTCGACGACGTCGAGGTCGCGCCGGTCGACGCACTGACGGAGCCGCGCCCGGATATCGACGTGCTCGTCGTCGCGAACGAACGCGTCGGCGACCGCGAGCTCGGGCTGCTGCCGGGGCTGCGGCTGATCGCGAACTACGGAGTCGGCTACGACCAGGTCGACGTGGCGGCGGCCGCTCGACACGACGTCGCCGTCACGAACACGCCGGGCGTGCTC
>DATHAE010000031.1:0-21116 GCA_035296805.1 Gaiellaceae bacterium
AGCGCGGGGGAGGTGAAACAAGAAATTGGCAACCGGAACTGTCAAGTGGTTCAACGCCGACAAGGGCTTCGGGTTCATCACGCCTGACGAGGGCGGCAAGGACCTCTTCGTCCACTTCAGCGCCATCCAGGGGAGCGGCTACAGGTCGCTCGACGAGGGCGCGAAGGTGGAGTACGAGGCCCAGGAAGGCGATAAGGGCCCGCAGGCCGCGAACGTGCGGCCGCTCGGCGCGTAGTTGCAGGCGGCGGGCACACGCCCGCCGCCGGACTGTCTCTCATCGAGGAGGATCAGATCGCGAACAAAGAAGAGAAGGTCGAGATGACCGGCGAGATCGTCGAGGCGCTCCGGAACGGCATGTTCCGCATCAACCTCGACAACGGGCACGAGACGCTCGGGTATACCGCCGGCAAGATGCGCAGGTTCCGGATCCGGATGAATCCCGGCGACCGCGTGCGGATCGAGCTCTCGGCCTACGACCTCTCGCGCGGTCGGATCGTGTACCGGCTCCGGCCAGGCGACGAGCGCTAGAGAGCAATCCCCCGGCCGGGGGATTAGGAACGACCGTCCCCGCCGCATATGCTGATTCGTAAGTGACGAAGGACGCTTCCGAGGGGTCGATCAAGGTCTATCTGTGTGACGACGTCGCCGAACTGCGAGCGCTGCTCCGCGTCGTCGTCGAGGAGGACGGCATGCGCGTGGTCGGCGAGGCAGGCGACGCGCGGACGATGCTCGCGGAGCTCGCGGCAGCGGATCCCGACGTCGTCGTCCTCGACCTCTCGCTGCCTGGCATGGACGGGCTCGAGGCGATCCCGCTCGTCCACGAAGCGGTCCCTGACGCGCACATCGTCGTCTTCTCGGGGTACGGCGCCGAGCAGATGGCCGCGGCGGCACTCGAGCAGAAGGCCACCCGCTACGTGGAGAAGGGGAGCGACCTCGACGGCCTCTGCGCGGCCGTCCGTGAAGTAGCGGCGTGAACGGCCTCTTCCTGGCGCCGTCGAAGCGGGAGCTTCGGCTCGCCGCTGCCTTCGCGTTCCTCGGCTTTGGCGTCATGTTCGCGCTCACGGTCGTCGTCGACGCGCCTGACGAGCCGGGAGCGATCGTGTACATGCCGTCGGTCGCGCTGATCGCGCTCGAGTTCGGCGCCGCCGGCGGCGCGGTCGCGGCGCTCCTTGCGTCGTCCCTCTACGCGCTCAGCCGCACGATCCAGGGGGCGAACGCGGGCGTGTCGGACATCGTCCCCCGCGCGATCCCGTTCCTCGTAGTCGGCATCCTCCTCGGGTGGCTGGCCGACCGCCTGCGCCGCAGCGAGCTCGGCTACAGGCGGCTGATCGAGACGGCGAACGAGGGCGTCTGGATCGTCGACTCCGACGGGGTGACGCAGTTCGTGAACGACCGCATGGCGCAGATGCTCGACATCCCGAGCGAGGAGCTCGTCGGCCGCCCGCCGCCGCCGGATGCGGCAGCGATCTTCCAGCGCGGGCGCAAGGCCGCCGCAGGCGAGTACGACGTCGAGCTCCGGCGACGGGACGGAACGACGATGTGGGCGCTCGTCAGCAGCACGCCGCTGACCGGCGAGCGCGGCGGGCCGACGGGCGTGCTCGGGATGCTGATGGACATCACCGAGCGCAAGCACGCCGAGGCGATGCTCGAGGAGGCGCAGGGGATCGCGCACATCGGCAGCTGGAGCTGGGAGGCGGGCGAGCGCGGCGTCACGTGCTCGGACGAGCTCTACCGCATCGCCGGCCTCAGCGCCGACGCGTTCGAGCCGACGTTCGAGAGCTTCATCTCCCGCGTCCACACCGAGGACATGGACGCGGTCCGCGGCGCAGTCCTGGGGGCGTACGACACGAGGGGCGGGTTCGCGCTCATGCACCGGCTCGTTCGACCGGGCGGGGAGGTCCGAGTGTGCGAGTCTGCGGGACGTGTCCAGATCGACGAGACCGGCAAGGTGGTGCGGATGACGGGCGTCGTGCACGACGTGACCGAGCGCTTGCGCGTTGAGGACGAGCTCGCCGCGGCGCGGAGCGCGCGCCGGCAGGCGACCGAGCTGAACGACAACGTCGTCCAGGGCCTCGTGCTCGCGAAGTACGCGCTCGGCGGCGGCGACCGAACGACCGCAACGCGCATGATCGACGGCACCCTCGGCCAGGCGCGGCGGATGATCGCCGACCTGATCGGCTCCGAACGGGTGCAGGCGGGCGACCTTCGGCGCGACCAGCCGGTGGATATCGACCCATGACGCACGTCGAGGGAGAGCGCCTGATGGACGCCCCGGCGGAGCGGGTCTACGAGGCGCTCCTCGACCACGAGACGGTCGCGTCGGCGATCCCGGTCCTGCGCTCGACGCGGGAGCTCGACGAGGATCGCTGGGAGGCGAAGGTCAAGGCGCCGGTGCCGTTCGCGCCGAGTGTCACCGTCCGCTTCACGATCGTCGAGCGCCGGCCGCCCGAGCACGCGTCGGTTCGCTCCGACGGCGCGGGCGCGCACATCACGTCGAGCTTCGACCTCGAGCCCGAGGGGCACGTGACGCGCGTCCGGTGGCAGGCCGACCTCGAGCTCGGCGGTCTCCTCTCCGCCTTTGCCGGCCCGCGGCTCGAGCCGCTCGCGCGCCGCGCGGCCGAGCGCGTCCTCGACCGGGTCGCCGCCGCCGCAGCAGCAGCACCGTCCTAGAGGTCGGCCACCTCGACGTGGCGGTCGGCGATGCAGGCGCGCGCCCAGTGGTCGGTGCGCTCGACGAGCTTCTGGACGAGCTCCGCGCGTCCCGAGTCGTCGTCGGGGACGAGGTCCTGTGCGACCTCGACTCTCACCTGGTGCACCGCCGCCTCGACGTTCTCGTCGATCTCGTGGCGATCCTCCGAGATGATCGAGACCTCGCCGACCTCGTCGAGGAGCCACTCGGCCAGGCGGTCGATCTCCGCGGCGGTCGCAGCGCGCCCCGCGAAGACGCCGAAATTGACGCGGATCTCGAGGCCCGGATCTGCGCGTTCCTCGACCGCGAAGGTCATTGTCGGATCGGTGTCCATCATGTTCTCAACGGGCTTGCCCCGCTCGCGGTTGCGGCCAAACCTCCGATGTTCAGCCTTCGCGCGGCTCCCACCTGAACTTGCGGACGGCGATCGCGACGCCGACGAGGCCCCACGCGAGGACGATCGCGAGCGCCCAGCCCTGTTCCCAGACCGGCTCCTGATCGAGGTAGATCCCCTGCACCGCGTCGATCAGGTGCTTGAGCGGTAGCACGGCGGCGATCGCCTGCAGGACGCGCGGATAGTCGCGCGTGGGGCCGAAGCCGCCCGAGAGGAACGTCATGGGCAGGATGATCACGTTCACGACCGCGGACGACCCCTCGGCCGACCGGATCAACGCCGCAACTCCCGTGCCGAGGGCGGCGAACGCAAGGCCGCCGACGGCGAGCGCCGCGCCGAGCGAGAACGGGCGCGCGGGGAGCGCCGCGTCGAACACGACCCTCCCCAACGCGACGATGAGGAACGCCTGGAGCGCGAAGACGGCAAGGATCGACGCGATCGCGGCGGCGAGGTACACCGCCGGCGGCAGCGGCGTCGAACGGACGCGCTTCAGCACGCCCTGCTCGCGACGCAGCACGAGCGTGATCGCCAGCCCGCCGAACGCAGTGTTCGCGGTTCCGTATCCGAGCAGCCCGCCGACGAGGTACTCCGAGAGCGGGTGGCCGTGGTAGCTCCCGTCGTACACCGTCCCGAGCAGGAGGAAGAGCAGCAGCGGGAACAGGAACACGAAGACGGCCGCCTCGCGGCTGCGCCAGAAGATCAGCTGCTCGCTGCGGATCTGGTGGGCGAACAGCCTCGCGGGGGCGCGGGCGGTGGTGGTTGTCAAAGCGTTCACGCGGGGCGCTCGCGGACGAGCTCGAGGTACACGTCCTCGAGCGACGCGCGGCGAACCTCGAGCGCCTCGACCTCGCGGCCGAGGGCGAGCGCGCGGGCCGTCAGCTCGTTCACGAGCCTCGTCGGCTCCTCGGTCTGCACCACGTGGTCGCCTTGCTCGTCGCGCCAGCGCACCTCGGCGCCTCGCGCGTCGCTGACGAGGTCGGCCGGCGTGCCGATCCGAACGATCCGCCCGTCGACGATGACGGCGACGCGGTCGGCGAGGTTCTGCGCCTCGTCGAGGTAGTGCGTGGTGAGGAGGATCGTCTTCCCAAGCTCGCGCAGCGACCGGATCATGTCCCACGCCGCACGCCGCGCCTCGGGGTCGAACCCGGTCGTCGGCTCGTCGAGGAAGACGAGCGCCGGGTCGCCGACGAGCGCGAGCCCGAGGTCGACGCGGCGCTTCTGGCCGCCGGAGAGCGTCTTCACCCGCTCGTCGCGCTTTTCGTCCAGGCCGACGAGTGACACGACGTCGTCGACGTGGCGTGGTGCGACGTAGTAGCCCGCGAACATCCTGAGCGTCTCGCGCACCGTCAGGTTCGGCCACAGCTGCGAGTGCTGGAGGACGACGCCGATCTGCTCCCGCCACCGCCGCCCGGCGCGCGCCGGATCCTCGCCGAGGACGGTCACCTCGCCCGCGTCGCGCGGCCGGTAGCCCTCCAGGATCTCGACCGTGGTGGTCTTGCCGGCGCCGTTCGGGCCGAGGAGGCCGAAGACCCCGCCGGCGGCGATCTCGAACTCGATCCCGGCGACGGCCTCGTGCTCGCCGTACCTCTTGCGGAGGCCGGCGACGCGAACGGCCGTCAGAGCTCGACCTCGGCGGTCCCGGCAGGGGGGAACTCGACAGCGCGCCCCGTGAGCGCGAGGACGGCGTCGCCGCAGTCGGGCTGGTGGCCGACGACGACGACGGTCTCGCCTCGGCGTTCGACGGCGCCGCGGATGTCGTCGGCGCTCGCCCCCGGCGCGAGCCGCGCGTCGACTTCGGGCTCGAGTTCGGCCGCCTTCGCGATCGCCGCGGCGGTCTCGCGCGCTCGCAGGAGCGGGCTCGAGACGACGGCGTCGAGCTTCTCGCCCGCGAGGCGCTCGCCGAGCGCGCGTGCCGCCTCGCGCCCCTCCGCAGTGAGCGCGCGCAGCGCGTCCGGCTCTCCCGATTCCGCCTCGGCGTGGCGGACGACGATCACGCGCATGCTGCGGCGACGTCGCCGAGGACGGCAACCATCTCGACGTCTTCGTGCGCGAGGTGCTGGAGCATCACGCGCTCCACACCGGCGGCCTCGTACTCGCGCAGCCGCGTCGCGACCTCGTCGACGGTGCCGGCGACCGGCGGCTCCGTGTCTCGACCCGTCACGCCCCGCCAGGCCCGGAGCCGCGCATCGGCTTCGGCGCGATCGCGGCCGACGGTACAGCCGATCATGAGCGAGAACGCCAGCGGCTCTCGTCCCGCCTCGCGCGCCGCCTCGTCCACGACCTGACGCCGCTCGCGGGCCTCGTCGACGGTCGCGAAGGTCGTGTTGTACTCGTCTGCGTGCCGGACGGCGGCGCGCACCGTCCGCGGCTTCGCGCCGCCGCCGACGATCACGTTCGGGCGCGGCGACGGCTTCGGCCAGACGTCGTCCGCCTCGCCCCACTGACGCCGCACCTCCTCGAGCTGCCGGCCCAGCTCGTCGATCCGCTTGCCGAGCGGCGGGAAGGCGAAGCCGTACGTCTCGTGCTCGGCCTCGTACCAGCCGCCGCCGATCCCGACCTCGACGCGGCCGCCCGAGATCTCCTGCGCGGTGGCCGCGCACTTCGCCAGAACGGACGCATGGCGGAAGGTGACCGGCGAGACGAGCGTCCCGAGCCGGATCCGCTCCGTGCGTGCCGCGAGCGCAGAGAGAACGGCCCACGCGTCGAGCGATCCGGCCTCGCCGCCGCGCACGATCGAGCCGTAGTGGTCGGAGCGAAAGAGCGCCTCGAGCCCCGCCCGCTCGGCCGCCTGCGCGAGCGCGAGCCACTGCTCCCAGGTCACGCCCTCCTGGCCCTCGATCATCAGGCAGACCCGCACCGGAGTAGACTAAACGGCGGTCATGGTTCGGCTGCGACGCAGCGTCGGGCTCGCCCTCGGGGCTGCAGGCCTCGCAGCTTCGGCGCTTTCTCTCGTGCCGGCGGCCGGGGCGAAGTTCCGGCTAGGGCTAAGCGTCTCCGACCGCACGCCCGCCGTCGGGCAGCCGGTAACGGTGGTGCTGCGATCGGGTTCGCCGCTCGACTTCGACCTCAAGCTGATCGCGGTCGCACCGGCGCGGTCGTGGTACGACGTCGTCGGCGTCGTCACCGGCGAGTCGCGGCTCGCGAAGGCCAAGATCCCACGGGACGGCTTCGCCGTTCCCGTCGTCCGCGCGGCGCCGAACCGCTGGCGTGCCGTGATCAGGTTCTCGCGGCCGGGCCGGTGGCGGCTGGTGATCCCGAACGGAGCTCCGCGCGGCTTCATGATCCCGCCGCCGGTGATGGAGCCCGTTCAGGTGCACTGAGGGCGGCCGGTCACCGCTGCGCGGCGAGGAAGCGACGGACAGCCCCGAGGTACGCGTCCTGCTCCTCGACGAAGGGGAAGTGGCCGCTTCGCTCGAACACGATGAGTTGTGCGGCCGGAATCCCGCGCGCGAGCTCCTCGCCGAGCGGCAGCGGCGTGACGCGGTCGAGGCGCCCGTGCAGGACGAGCGTGCGGGTGCTCACCGTCGCCAGGCGGTCGGCGAGCTCGTGGTCGATCCCGCGCTCGCTCATCCGCTTCGCCGTCTCCTCGCGCAGGACCATCGGCGCCCGGCGCCGCAGGTAGTCGGCGATGCGCGGGTCGCGCTCGTCGGCGAAGCAGATGCCGAGGTACGTCTCGAACCAGGTGCGAAAGTCCTCCGCGCGCTCGAGCTGCTCGCGCACCTCCGGTGCGACGCCCGCGACGCGTTCGGCGCCTGAAGGGAGCGCGGAATACGACGCCGTCGCGGCCGAGAGGATGGTCGGTGCTGCCGCGTCGGGATGGTCGATCGCGACGCGTAGCGCGACCGAGCCGCCGAGCGAGTGGCCGAGCACGGCGAACTCGCCGAGCGCCAGCGCACCTGCGAGCGCGACGACGTCCTGCGCGAACTGCTGCATCGTCAGCGTCTCGGCCGGCGCGTCGTCGGAGCGCCCGTGCCCGCGCTGGTCGACGAGGATCACGCGCACGTCGGGCGCGAGCGGATCGAGGTAGTCGGCGAACGTGTAATGGTCGACGCCCGGCCCGCCGTGGAGGCAGATCAGCGGGAACCCTTCGCGCGAGCGCTCGACGACGAAGAGGCGTGTGTCGCCGACGTCGACGAGGCGCCCTTCGTGCACGGCCGTAGAGTAGTGGCGTGCGCCGCCTCCGCTATGTCGTCGCGGACGTCTTCACGGACACGCCGCTCGCGGGCAACCAGCTTGCGGTCTTCACCGATGGGCGCGACGCCGACCCCGTGACGATGCAGGCGCTCGCCCGCGAGATGGCGTTCTCCGAGACGGTCTTCGTGCTGCCGCCGTCGAGCGACGGGGCCGACGTTCGAATCCGCATTTTCACGCCTGCGTCCGAGCTCCCGTTCGCGGGGCATCCGACGCTCGGGACGGCGTTCGTGCTCGGCGGGCCGCTGCAGAAGGTCGTGATCCGGATCGAGACCGGCGCGGGCGTCGTGCCGGTCGAGCTGGAACGCGAGGGGCCGACGATCGTCTTCGGCCGGATGCAGCAGCCGATCCCCGAGTGGGAGCCGTTCGGGCGCGCCGACGAGGTGATCGCGCTGCTCGGGATCGAGCGGCCGGAGCTTCCCGTCGAGCTGTACCACCTCGGGCCGACGCACGCGTACTTCGAGCTCCGCTCCGCGGAGGACGTCGCGCGCCTCGAGCCGGACTTCACCGCTCTCGCCCGCCTCGGCCACGTCGGCGTCAACTGCTTCGCGCGCGACGGCAAGCGGTGGAAGACGCGCATGTTCGGCCCGGCCGACGGCGTCCCCGAGGACCCGGCGACGGGTTCGGCCGCCGGGCCGCTCGCGATCCACCTCGCGCGCCACGGGCGCATCGCGTTCGGCGAGGAGATCGAGATTTCGCAGGGGGCCGAGATCGGGCGGCCGTCGACGCTCTACGCGCGCGTGGACGGATCGCCGGAGCGGATCGAGCGCGTCGAGGTCGGCGGCTCCGCCGTGATCGTCGCGCGCGGCGAGTTCAACCTTCCCTGACCGCCACCGCCGAGATCTCCGGCAGTTCGACCGCGAGCGCCGTCCAGAAGAGACCGCCGTTCCGCGACAGGTACAGCCGGTTGCGCGCGGCGTAGACGACGAGGTCGGGGTCGTCGTCGGCGACCGCGACGGCGCGTCCCGTCGGAAGGCCGCGCCCGGACTCCTGCCACGTCATCCCCGCGTCGTGCGAGACGAGCAGCGGCGGGCGTGCGTCGACGACGGCGACGACCGTCGAACCGACTGCGGCGGCGGCGACCACGCGCGGGAGGTTGAGCTCCGGGGCGTCCGCGGGCGCGAACGGCTCCGCCGGGTCGACCTCGTCCGTCTCCAGGTCGACGGCGAAGGTTCCGGAAGCGGTCTGCGCGAGGGCGATCATCGCGCCGAAAGCACCGCCGCGACGACCGCCGTCGCGCGCCGCGCGGCGGCGACCGGTGGGAAGCCGGCGCCGCGCGAGACGACGTACGCGGCGCAGAAGGCGTCGCCCGCTCCCGTCGGGTCGGTGTCGAGCCCGCGCGCCGGGACGAACTCCGAGCGCCCGCCGGTGAAGACGGTCGCGCCGCGCGCGCCGCTCGTGACGACGACCTCACGCACCGGTAGCGCCGCCGGGTCGCCGAGGATGGCCGCCTCCTCCTCCGACAGCTTGAGGATCCACACGTGGCGGAGCAGCTCGGGGTCGTAGTCGGCGTCGAGCTCCAGCGGCCCCTCACGCGGGACGCGGACGAGCCCCTGGCCGTCGAGCGAGAGCCGCCGCCGACGGGCGAGCGCAGCGAGCGTCTCGGGCGGGAAGTCGGAGCGCGCGAGCGGCGCGACGTGCACCCACCTGACGCCGTCCGGGAGCGCGGGGAGCTCGTCGGGCTGCCACGGCTCGGCGAGCGCGTCGACGTACATCCGCCGGGTGTCGCCGTCGTAGTCGATTCGGAAGGACGCCGTCGTCTGCGACGCGACGAACCGGACGGGCGTCCCGAGGCGGACGAGCGGGCGGACGAGGGCGTCGCGGTCTGCGGCGGCGCAGCGGGCGACGACGCGTGCCGGGACGCGGAGGCGGTGGAGGGCGCGCGCCCCGTGGTAGGACCCGCCGCCGACCCGCGGCGGCTTCCCGTGGAGCACGTCGCGCGAGAGGTTCCCGACGAGCGCGATCACGCGCCCGCGAGTATGGACCTCCTCCCGACGGCGACGCGGGCGAGGGCGGCCAGGCCGAAGGCGGCCGCGAAGCTCGGCAGCGACGCCCCGCCCCACGGGAGCGAGTGCGGACGGGTGTGCACGACGATGTCCGTCCACCACGCGGGCCCGTTCGGGTACAGCCACTGGTAGAGGCAGAAGCCGGCGAGCCACGCGGCGATCAGCGCGGGCCGGAAGGCCGGCGCCTCGAAGATCTCGCGCGGTCCGTAGTGGCGGCCCGACAACAACCAGTCCGCGACGAGGACGCCGAACAGCGGGACGAAGAACGAGCCGAGGAGGTACAGGAATGGCTGGTAGTTGCGCAGGTCGATCACGAGCGCGCCGACCGTCGCGATCGCCGCCGTCCCGGCGACGAGGAGGCGCTGCGGCGCCTGCGGCACCAGGTTCTGGATCGAGACGGCGCCCGAGTACACGTTCGCGAACGCCTCGTCGCTCTCGTCCACGGTCAGCGCCAGGAGTGCCAGGACGGTCGCGGCGCCGCCGGCCGCGATTGCCGTGAGGAGCGCGGGCGCGTCGGCGATGTGGCGCGTGAGCGCGATCACGGCCCCCAGCGCGAACAGCGGGATCGTCGGGACGAAGTAGCCGAGTCCAGTGCCCCAGAAGGCGTCGCGGCGCGTGCGCGAGAAGCGTGTGTAGTCGGAAACGAGCGGCGTCCACGAAACCAGGCTCGCGAGCACGAGGTCAAAGCCGGCCCAGAACGCGGGTGCCCCCGGCTCGTCCCACAGCCCGCTCACGTGCCGGCCGTGCAGCGACCACCACGAGAGGTACAGGAGCGACGCGATCACGAACCAGATCGCGAACTTCCTGATGTAGCGGCGCACGAACCCGACGGGCCCGAGGAGCGCGAGCACCGTCGCGATCGCTCCCATCGCGATCGTCCAGACGGCCTTCCCGCCGAAGCCGAAGACCTCGTTCGAGAGCGCGCTCGCGCCGGTCGCGATGATGATCAACTCGAAGATCGCCCAGCCGAAGCACTGCAGGACGTTGAGCGCGGTCGGCAGGTACGAGCCTCGATGGCCGAGCGGCGCGCGCAGCAGCACCATCGTCGGCACGCGCGCATCGGCGCCGATCAGCCCGCCGACGCCCAGCAGGAGGTTGCCGACGACGGCCGCGGCCGCGATCGCCGCGAGCGCCCGCGGCAGCGACAGCTCGAGGCCGAACTGGGAGGCCGGCAACACGAGGAACGCTCCCGCGACGATCACGAGCAGCGACACCGAGAGGTTCCCCCAGAGCAGGAACTGGTCGAGGAAGCCAAGCACGCGCAACCGCTCCGGGACGGGCGTGATCCCCCAATTGGGCGCATCCTTCATTTCGTCTCGCTCCCTTCGCCGGCATGACCCGGATCAGGTTCGACGGGTGTGATCTCAGCCGCGCTCGCGGCACCCCGGTGGCCGGAGCGTACCGATGGTTTACGGCCTTTCGCGCCGGAAAGCGGACCGCGACCGCATTCGAGGGAAGGGGTTCACATGATCATTCGTCTCGACCGGCTCCAGACGGAGCTCCCGCCGCCGTCGGACCCGGATCCGGCCGGCGCGGCAGCCGTCCAGGAGCTGATGGGTGGGCGCTTCGGCGAGATGTCGACGCTCATGAACTACACGTTTCAATCCTTCAACTTCCGCAACCGCCAGGGCGCTCGTCCGTTCTACGACCTGATCGCGAACATCGCCGCCGAGGAGTTCGGCCACATCGAGCTCGTCGCCGCGACGATCAACACGATGCTGACCGGCGCGAGCCCGACCGACGACGGAAAGGCGCCGAGCGCGTCCCTCGCCGGCGTCAAGGGTGTCGGCAACCCGCACCACTTCCTCGCCGGTGGCCAGGGCGCGCTGCCGCAGGATTCGAACGGCCGTCCCTGGAACGGCGACTACGTCTTCTCGTCCGGCGACCTCGTCGAGGACCTGACCCACAACTTCTTCCTCGAGACGGGCGCGCGCAACAACAAGCTGAAGGTGTACGAGATGGTCGAGCACCCCGCGGCCCGCGCGCTGACCGGCTTCCTGCTCGTGCGCGGCGGCGTCCATCAGGTCGCGTACGCACGGGCGCTCGAGCACCTGACGGGCGCCGACCTGACGAAGATGTTCCCGGCGCCGCGGATCCCGACCGAGAAGATCCCGGAGTGCAAGCCGCACATCGAGGAGGGACTGCACCTGAAGCTGTTCAGGTTCTCGCCCGAGGACTACCACGAGATCGTCGCCGTGTTCAACGGGCCGCACCCCGAGACGGGCGAGGAGCTCGAGGTCGTCGACGGCTTCCCGGCCGGGGCACCGCCGAACGACCTGCCGGCGCAGCCGGCCGTCTTCGCGCCCGACTACGCGCCGGAGGAGATCGCCGAGATCGCGGCCAAGCTCCGCGACCGCGCGGGCCTGCCCAAGGAGCCGACGGGCGTCGTCGCGAACGCCTGACCTTTGTCCGACGCGGCCGTGTCCCGGATCAGTTCCCGGGGCATGGCCGCAGCAGGCAGGTCAGAGAGGGACGAGGCGCGTCCCGGCGGCCTTCCAGGTCGCGACCGCCTCGTCGCCCTCCCTCAACCCGAGGCGCGCGGCGGAGGCGGCCGTCACCTCGGCGGTGACGGCGCCGACGGTGACGCGGACGCGGTTCGCGACGGGGACGACGGCGGTGACGCGGCCGCGAACAAAATTCTGCGCAGAGTCGGCCGGCCGGTCCGGGCCGAGCGTCACCTCCCACGGGTACACGACGGCGGCGACGTCGCCGGTCGCGGCGTCGGTCGAGGTGATCTCCGTGCCGTCCGCGAGCGTGACGCGGGTGAGATCGCCGTCGCGCCGCGCGCGGCCGCGGAGGAGGCACGCGCCGGCGAACTCGGCCACGAAAGGCGACGACGGGGCGGCGATCAGCGCCTCGGCGCTTCCCTCCTGCACGAGCTCGCCGCGGACGAGGACGCCTACGCGGTCCGCCAGCGCGGCCGCGTCGAGATAGTCGTGCGTGACGACGATCGTCGGCAGGCCGAGCTCCCGCAGCGTCGCGCGCAGCTCCCCCCGGACGGCGTCGCGCGTGTGCGGGTCGAGGGCGGCGAGCGGCTCGTCGAGGAGCAGGACGCGCGGCCGCCGGGCGAGCGCGCGCGCGAGGGCGACGCGCTGCCGCTCGCCGCCGGAGAGCTCGCGCGGGCGCGCGTCGGCGAGGTTCGCGATCCTCAGCCGCTCCAGCAAATCACCCGCCGGCCCGGCGAACTCGACGTTGCGCCGCACCGTCAGGTGTGGGAACAGCGCGTAGTCCTGGAACACGAAGCCGATCGAGCGCCGCTCGGGTGGGAGCGCCGTCCAGTCCTCGCCGTCCAGGTCCACGCGCGCGCCCGGGACGAGTCCCGCGACCGCGCGCAGCAGCGTCGATTTCCCCGCGCCCGACGGCCCCGCGAGCGCGAACGTCTCCGCGCCGACCGCGACCGCTACGCGGAGGTCGAACTCGCGAAGGGGAACGCAGGCGTCGACCCGAAGCGCCATTTGACCGCCAGGAGGAGGGCGAAGGAGAAGGCCGCGAGGAGCGCGCCGAGTGCGAGCGCGACCTCGAAGTCGCGCCCGAATTGCGCGTAGATCGCGAGCGGGAGCGTCTGCGTCACGCCCTGCAGCGAGCCCGCGAACATGATCGTCGCGCCGAACTCGCCGAGGCCGCGCGCGAAGGCGAGGACGGCGCCTGCGCCCAGCCCGCCGGCCGCGAGCGGCAGCGCGACGCGCGCGAACACGCGCCAGGGTCCGGCGCCGAGCGTCCGCGCCGCGTCGACGATCGTCGCGTCCACCGCCTCGAACGCGGCCACACCGGTGCGGATGTAGAACGGCGCCGCGACGAACGCGACCGCGAGCACGACAGCAGTCTGCGTGAACGCGACCGAGGTCGAGAGGAGGCCTATGCGGCCGAATGCCGCGAGCAGCCCGACCCCTGCCACCGCCGGCGGGAGGACGAGCGGCAGCTCGACGAGCGTCAGCACGAGCGACCGCCCGCGGAAGCGCCGCGTGGCGAGCAGGTGGGCCGTCGGCGTCCCCAGCGCGAGCACGAGCGCCTGGGCGATCGCGTTCGTCTTCAGCGAGACGACGAGCGCGTCGCGAGCGGCGGGCTCGCCCAGTTGTGCGACGAGCGTCGACGGCGAGATGCGCGTGAAGATCGCGACCACCGGGAGCGCGAGGAACGCGACTGCGACGGCTGCGCAGACGGCGAACGCCGCCCTCACGGCAGGCCGAACCCCGCCTCGCGCAGCCGCGCGCGCCCCGTCGGGCCGAGCAGCCGCCGGAGATACGCGCGCGCGCCGGCCTTGTGCTTCGACGCGGTCGGCACGCACGCCTGGTACTCGACCGTCGGCTGAGCGGCGCGCGGAAGCGCGATCCGCAGCACGCGGTTGCCGACCGGCTTGACGTCCGTCCGGTAGACGAATCCCGCGTCGGCCTCGCCGAGCGCGACCTTCGCCACCACGAGCTTGACGTCGTCCTCCTCGCTGACGACGTTCGAGAGCACCGAGGTGAGGCCGAGGTTTGCGAGCAGCCGCCGCGTGTAGTCGCCGATCGGCACGCCTTTCGCGCCGACCACGAGCTTGATCCCGTCGCGGCGGAGGTCGTAGACCGACCGGATCCGCGCCGGGTTCGCACGCGGGAGGACCAGCACGACAGTGTTCGTCGCGAACGTGACCGGTTTTGAGCATCGGTGCTTCGCGTACAGCTCCTGCGGGTACTTCGGCGACGCGGCCACGAAGAGGTCGGCGGGCGCGCCCTCGCCGATCTGGAACGCGAGCTGGTCCGACCCCGCGAACTGGTACCGCGCAGTCCGGTCGAAGCGCGGGAGAACCTCCGCGAGCGAGGCCGCACCGAAGACGTTCAGGTGTGCGGCGGCGAGCACCGCGAGCGCAGTGAGCTTCATCGCTCGACCATCACGGAGGTCGCCTTGACGACGCCGGTCGCGCTGCCGCCGACGGTCAGGCCGAGCGATTCCGCGGCATCGCGTGTGATCACTGCGACGAGCCGGACCGGGTCGGTGACGTCGATCTCGACCTGCGCGAGGAGACCCTCGATCTCGACCGACGCGACGACGCCGCCGAAGCGGTTCCGCGCCGACAGCGCGTGCGTCTCGCGCGAGGCGAGGCGGTCGACCTCCGAGAGCGGCACGAGGCGCCGGTTCGCCGCGTCCCTGCGCGTCCTGATCTTGCCGTCGCGGTCCCACCGCCGCAGCGTGTCGAGCGAGATACCGAGCCGGCGCGCGGCCTCTGCCGCCGGGAGGAGCCTCTGCCTAGGCATCGCCTAAGTCTACGTGATCCGCCGCGATCGGGCGGCGCGCCGGGTTTCTGCGCACCCGGCGCGGGAATTTCGGCAGACGTGCGTCGGGTGGGGCTACTCGCCGGTGCCGTCGTGCTCGCGGGCTGCGGCGAGGAGCAGTCGACGCTCCTGCCCGAGAGCGACGCGACGCATTCCATCGACGCGATGTGGTGGGTGCTTCTGATCGGGTCGACGATCGTCGTCGCCGTCGTGACGCTGCTCGTGCTCGCGACGCTCCTCAGGCGCCGCGGCAGCCTCGACGAGGTCGAGCGCGGAGGCGGCGGAACGACCTTCGCGCTCGTCTCGGGCGCGGCGATCCCGGCGGTCGTGCTCGTCGCGCTGTTCGCGTACGTCCTGTCGTCGCTGGACGCGACGGCGCAGCCGAAGGGCCGCCGGGACCTGAACATCGAGGTGATCGGCAAGCAGTGGTGGTGGGAGGTGCGCTACCTGGACCACGACATCGTCACGGCGAACGAGATCCACATCCCGGTCGGCGTCCCCGTGCGCGTCGTCGCAGGCACCGCCGACGTCATCCACTCCTTCTGGGTGCCGCGCCTGAACCGGAAGATCGACATGATTCCCGGTCGCCGCAACGCGATCCTGCTGCAGGCCGATCGGAAGGGTGCCTACCGCGGCCAGTGCGCCGAGTTCTGCGGCCTCCAGCACGCGAACATGGCGTTCTACGTGATCGCCGAGCCGGCGCAGCGCTGGCAGCGCTGGGCCGCGCGCGAGCGGCGTCCCGCCGCGGCCGGCGGCCGCGGCGAGCGCGTGTTCGCGAGCGCCGGCTGCTCCGGCTGCCACACGATCCAGGGGACGGCGGCGGACGGGCGCGTCGGCCCCGACCTGACGCACGTCGCGAGTCGCCGCACGCTCGCCGCCGCCACGATCGCGAACGACCGCCGCCGGCTCGCCGAGTTCATCCGCGACCCGCAGCACGTCAAGCCGGGGAACAAGATGCCCGCCCTCGGGCTGCAGGGCCGCCGGCTCGACGCGCTCGTCGACTACCTGGAGTCGCTGAGGTGAGCGCGTAGTGGCGACGACGGTCGGTCGCGAGGAGGTCGAGCGCCTCGAGGAGACCTGGCACGAGGCGCCGGGCCTGAAGACGTTCCTCACCACCGTCGACCACAAGAAGATCGGCACGCGCTACCTCGTCACCTCGTTTGCGTTCTTCCTCGCGGCGGGCGTCGAGGCGCTCGCGATGCGAACGCAGCTCGCGCGGCCCGAGGCGGGTGCGATCGGCCCCGACCTCTACAACAAGCTCTTCTCGATGCACGGCATCACGATGATCTTTCTGTTCGTGACGCCGATGCTGAACGGCTTCGGCAACTACCTCGTGCCGCTCCAGATCGGGTCGCGCGACATGGCGTTCCCAAGGCTGAACGCCTTCTCGTACTGGGTCTTCCTCGGCAGCGGGCTCTTCCTCTACTCGAGCCTGCTCGTCGGCTACGCGCCGAACGACGGCTGGTTCAACTACACGCCCCTGTCCGAGAAGGCCTACACCGAAGGGCTGAACATCGACTACTACAACCTCGGCCTGCTCTTCCTGACGATCTCGTCGACGGCCGGGGCGATCAACTTCATCGTCACGATCTTCAAGCTCCGCGCGCCGGGGATGTCGCTGAACCGGATCCCGCTCTTCTGCTGGGGGATCCTCGCGCAGTCGTTCTCGCTCGTGCTCGCGCTCCCCGCGCTCAGCGCGGCCAACATCTTCCTCGAGCTCGAGCGCCGCTTCGGCTTCCACTTCTTCGACCGGCCGCGGGGCGGCGACCCGCTGCTCTGGCAGCACCTGTTCTGGATCTTCGGGCACCCGGACGTCTACATCATCTTCCTGCCCGCGGTCGGGATCGTGTCCGCGATCGTGCCGGTGTTCTCGCGGCGTCCGATCGTCGGGTACCCGTGGATGGCGCTCGCGACGATGACGACCGCCTTCATCGGCTTCGGCGTGTGGGTGCACCACATGTTCGCGACCGGGCTGCCGCAGATCACGATGACGTTCTACGCCGCCGCGTCGTTGATCATCGTGATCCCGAGCGGCGTGCAGATCTTCGGGTGGCTGGCGACGATGCTGACGGGCCGCCCGGTGATCCGCAGCCCGTTCCTGTACGTCCTCGGGTTCATCGTCGTCTTCGTCGTCGGCGGCGTCACGGGTGTGATGTTCGCGGCGATCCCGTTCGACCAGCAGGTCACCGACACGTTCTTCGTCGTCGCGCACTTCCACTACGTGCTCTTCGGCGGCGCCGTGTTCCCGATCTTCGCCGCGATCCACTTCTGGTTCCCGAAGGTGACCGGGCGGATGCTCGACGAGCGCCTCGCGCAGGTGTCCTTCTGGTTCTTCTTCGTCGGCTTCAACTTGACCTTCTTCCCCATGCACGTGCTGGGGCTGTACGGGATGCCGCGGCGCGTCTACACCTACCAGCCCGGCCTCGGCTGGGACTTCTACAACCTGCTGGCGACGATCGGCGCCTTCACGCTCGCGCTCGGGATCCTCGGCACGATCGTCAACGTCGTTCGCTCGCGGACGCGCGGCGAGATCGCGGGCGACGACCCGTGGGGCGCGAACACGCTCGAGTGGTCGACGTCGTCGCCGCCGCCCGATTTCAACTTCGCGTCGATCCCCGTTGTCCGCAGCGCCGACCCGAACTGGGACTTCGAGGATCGCGTCGAGGACGGCCTCCGGCTCGAGCGCCGCGAACTGACGCTGTCGGAGGGGCACGAGACGATCGGCTCGTCGTGGCTCGACGGCGATATCGAGGAGGTGCACGAGAGCCCGTCGGAGTCGCCCTGGCCGCTCGTGCTCGCGGCGTGCCTCGCGGTCCTGTTCGCCCTGCTCCTGACGGGGCACTGGGTGATGGCCGCGATCGCGTGTGGCGTCTGCCTGCTCGCGTGGGCCGGCTGGCACCTGAAGGAGCCGGGGGAGTGAGCGAGCCCCTGGCTGTTCCGGTCGCGCTGCAGCGGGGACGGCCGCTGGCGTGGTGGGGGATGCTGCTCGTGCTCGCGACGGAGGGCGCGCTCTTCGGGACGATGATCGCTTCCTACTTCTACCTCCGGTTCCGCGCCCCCGAGTGGCCGCCGCGAGGGACGCCCGAGCCTCGCGTGCTCGAGCCGACGCTCCTGACGCTGCTGCTCGTGGCGACGTCGCTGCCGATGGCGGTCGCGGTGTGGGGCGCTCGGCGGCAGCTCGCCGCCCGCGCGCGCGCCGGGCTGGTGGCGACGGCAGTCCTCGGAGCGGTGTACCTCGCGGGCGTCGCGTGGCTGTTGCGCGACGAGTGGGACCGCTCGCCCGCGACGAAGGAGGCGTACGACTCGCTCTTCTTCACCCTGCAGGGTGCCCACGCGGCGCACGTCCTGCTCGGCGTGCTCGTCGACCTCTACCTGCTCGCGTCGATCGCTCACCGCCCGCTGACCCAGTACCGCGTCAACGGAATCTGGGCGATGGGGCTCTACTGGCACTTCGTGAACGCGCTCGCGGTGCTCGTCCTGCTCACGACGATCTCGCCGGCGCTGTGACCGACCGGCGCCGCGAGCTCTTGCTCTGGTTCGGGCTCGCCGCTCCGCCGCTCGCGTGGGCGCTCGAGCTTGTCGTCGGCTACGGCGTGGACGACGCGTCCTGCGCGCGCGGTTCGATGCGCTGGGGGATCGACGACCACCTGTCGCAGGCAGGCGTCCTCGTCGTCACCGGCTCGATCGCCGTCGCGGGGCTGCTCGCGGCGGTGTGGAGCTTCCGTGCCGTGCGCGCCGGCCGCGGCGACCCCCGCGGCCGCACCGAGTTCCTCGCCGTCAGCGCGCTCTCGGCCGGGCTCCTGTTCGTGCTCCTGACGGTGATGACGGGGCTCGGCGTGCTCTTCCTCGAGGAGTGCCGCGGGTGAGAACCTTCGGTCTTCTCCTCGCGCTCGTGCTCGTGCTCGTCGCGCCCGCGGCCGCGGGTGCGGCCGACGGAACGAGTCGCGGCCGCGGTCTCTTCTTCTCGGGCTGCGCCGAGTGCCACGGCGCCGACCTGACCGGTGTCCAGGCCGATCCCTCCCGCCGCGGCGCCGACGGCAAGGTGCCCGCGGGGCCGCCGCTTCTCGGCGTCGGCGAGCTGGCGGCGGATTTCTACCTGCGCACGGGCTACATGCCTCTCGACGACCCCGAGGAGCAGCCGAGGCGGTCGAAGCCGTCCTACTCGGAGCGCGACCTGCGCGCGCTCGTCCGGTTCGTCGCGTCCTTCGGTGGGCCCCGGACGCCGCAGGTCGATCTCGCACGCGGGCGGACGAGCGCCGGCCTGAAGCTCTTCGTCGAGAACTGCGCGGGCTGCCACCAGGTCGTCGGCGCCGGCGGCTACCTGACGGGCGCCGAGGCGGTGCCGCTCGACCAGGCGACGGCGCGCCAGATCGCGCAGGCGGTGCGGATCGGCCCGTACGTGATGCCGCGATTCTCGGAGCGTCAGATCTCCGACCGCGAGCTCGATTCGCTCGTGCGGTACGTGCTCTACACGCAGGACCCGCGCGACTCGGGCGGCTGGTCGCTCGAGCACCTCGGCCCGGTGTCGGAGGGGATCGTGGCGTGGCTCGTCGCGGGAGCGGCGCTGCTGCTCGTCGCGCGCGCGATCGGTGAGCGGATCCGGTGAAGTGGCTGTGGTCGGCGCTCGCGTTGCTGCTCGGGCGCGGCAGGCGGGAGGCGGTTGCTCCCTCGGCCGTCGAGCGGCCGCGGATCGTCCCGCGCCAGGAGTCGTCGCCGCGCGCGGAGCTCGCCGTGCTGGCGCTGCTCGCGCTCGCGTCGCTTGCCGCGATCGGGTTCATCGTCGTCTACGTCGTCGACCGCCTCCCCGCGCAGACGCAGTTGCTCGGCCTCACGCTCGCGCTCGCGTTCGCGTTCCTCTCGGCCGCGCTCCTCGTGACCGCGCGCCGCCTCGTCCCGGTGGAGGAGATCTCGGAGCCTTACCCCGAGCCGGAGCATTCGGCCGAGGCGGACGAGGTCGTGCAGATTCTCGACGAGTCGGGCGAGCGGATGACGCGGCGCGGACTGCTGAAGGTGGCCGCGGCCGGCGCCGGGGCGACGCTCGGCGCGGCGCTGATCGTGCCCGCCGCCTCGCTCGGCCCGGTCGCGTACCCGGACGCTCTGCGCCGGTCGCCGTGGCGGCGCGGGCTCCGCCTCGTCGACTCGAAGGGCCGCCCGATCCGGTCGGGCGACGTCGAGGGGAAGGGCCTCTACACGGCGTTCCCGCAGGGCGTGTCGCACGAGGAGCTCGGCTCGCCGCTCGTGGTCGTGCGCGTCGAAGGACAACGGCTGGACCTTCCCGAGGGGCGCGATCCCGACCTCTGGGCGCCGGAGGGCATCGTCGCCTACTCGAAGATCTGCACGCACGCGGGCTGCGCGGTGTCCCTCTACCGCACGCCGCTCTACGAGCCGACGTCGAAGAGTCCGGCGCTCGTCTGCCCTTGCCACTACTCGACGTTCGACCCGGCGACCGGCGGCGGCGTCCTCTTCGGCCCGGCCGGTCGGCCGCTGCCGCAGCTCCCGCTCGAGGTCGACGACGACGGCACGCTGCGCGCCGGCGGTGACTTCAGCGAGCCCGTCGGCCCGAGCTGGTGGGGCGTGCGCCGCGGATGATCCGGCGCACCGTCCGCTTCCTCGACTCGCGCGCCGGCGTCGCGCCGCTCGCGAAGCGGGCGCTGCGCTATGTCTTCCCCGACCACTGGTCGTTCCTGCTCGGCGAGGTGGCGATGTACTCGTTCGTCGTCCTCGTCGGCACGGGGATCTTCCTCACGCTCTTCTTCGAGCCCGGGCACGCACGGGCCGTCTACCACGGCGAGTACGCGCCGCTCGACGGTGTGCGGATGACGAAGGCGTACGCGTCCGCGGTCGACCTCTCGTTCCGCGTGAAGGCCGGGCTCCTCTTCCGCCAGACCCACCACTGGGCCGCGGACGTGTTCGTGGTCGCGATCGTCCTCCACGTCTGGCGCGTCTTCTTCACGGGCGCGTTCCGGAAGCCGCGTGAGCTCGTCTACTACGTCGGCATCCTGATGCTGATGCTCGCGCTGCTCGAGGGCTACCTCGGGTACTCGCTGCTCGACGACCTGCTCTCGGGGATGGGGCTTGCGATCGGAAACGCCGTCGCCCTGTCGATCCCGTTCGTCGGCGGGAACCTCGGCGCTCTGATCTGGGACGGCCAGTTCCCGGGCGGCGACGCCTTCTGGTCGCGGATGTACATCGCGCACGTCCTGCTCCTGCCGGTCGCGATCGGGGCGCTGCTTGCGCTGCACATCGCGCTGATCGTCGCGCGCCACCACACGCAGTTCCGCGGCGCCGCCAAGACCGAGCGCCGCGTCGCCGGGCTGCCCGCCTTCCCCGGCTACGCGCCGCGCTCGGTCGCGCTTGCGTGCGCAGTCGCCGCAATGCTCTTCCTGCTCGGGGGACTCGTGCAGATCAACCCGATCTGGCTCTGGGGACCGTACGAGGTCGCGCAGGCGACGAACGGCGCGCAGCCCGACTGGTACCTCGGCTGGCTGATCGGCGCGCTGCGGCTGATGCCCGGCTTCGACGTCACGATCGGGACCTACACGCTCGTCCCGAACCCGTTCTGGGGAGGGGCGCTCTTCCCGACGCTC
>DATHAE010000032.1:0-8645 GCA_035296805.1 Gaiellaceae bacterium
CCAGCTCCGGCGCGCGCGGGTCGCGCACGCTGTCATCGACACCGAGACGCTCGACCTCGTCTATCCGCCGCCGCCGAACCACCAGGAGCTGGCGGAGCGGAACCTCGCCGCCGTCTGGCAGAGCTTTCGCGACCACGGCGCACAGCGGCTCGTCGTCGCCGGCAAACACCTGACGCGCCGCGACGAGCTCGAGTGGGTCCGGCGCGCGACGGACGGCGAGCGGTTCACGCTTATCCAGCTGGCGGCGTCGGACGCCACGCTCCGCGCGCGCCTTCGCCATCGCGAGATGGGGTCGGGCCGCGGCGGCGGGCCGGAGCTGGCGCTTCGCGAGGTGCCGGCTCCGCCGCGGGATCTGAGCCCGGAGGTGCGGCTGTTCGAGACCGAGCGGTCGTCGCTCGAGGAGACGGCGGCCCACATCATCGCGGTCGCGGGCTGGAACTGAGCGGGCCGGCTTCAGCGACGGGTCGCCGCGACGAGGCGCTCGGCCTCGCCCGGATCCGCGAGCGCTGAGCCGGCGCCGACCGCGACGGCGCCCGCGTCGAGGAACGCACGCGCGTTCGACGAGTCGACGCCGCCGGTCACGAGCAGCGGCACGTCGGCGAGCGGCGCGAGCAGCTCGCGGACGTAGCTCGGCCCGCCGACGCTGCCGGGAAAGAGCTTCACGACCGCGGCGCCCGCGGCCCACGCGGCCTCGACCTCCGTCGGCGTCAGCGCCCCCGGGATCGCCGGGACGCCCAGCTCACGGGCTCGCTCGAGAACCGCCTGGACGTGCGCGGGCGAGACGATCGCCTCGGCGCCGGCGGCGACCGCCTCCTCGACCTGCTCGGGCCGGCGCACCGTGCCTCCGAGCACCGAGACGTCGCCTCGCGCCCGCGCGCGCTCGATCGCCGCGAGGGCGTCGGGCGTGTCGAGCGTGATCTCGACCACGCGCACGCCCGCCTGCGCGAGCGCCTCCACGCGCGCGTCCACGTCTTCGAACCGGCGCAGGACGGCGACGAGGCGCTCCGACCGGATCCGCTCCACGACCGACACGGCGGACATTCTCTGTGCGACGGTACGGCCCACGTGCGGACGGCAATCGTCACCGGCTCCCGCGGCGGGATCGGCGCGGCGACCGTGAGCGCGTTCGAGGAGGCCGGCTTTTCCGTGCACGGCGTCGACCTCGGCGACGTGTGGCCCGAGCTCGACCGCCTCGACGCGCTCGTGTGCGCACACGGGATCAGCGGCCGCCGCCTCGGCGACGGGCCGGTCGAGTCGTGCACGGAGGAGGCGTGGGACGCCGTCCTCGACGCGAACTTGAAGAGCGTCTTCCTCTACTGCCGGCGCGCGATTGCGCCGCTGCGTGCGGCGGGCGGCGGCGCGATCGTGACCGTCTCGTCCGTGCTCGGCCTCGTCGGCGGCGACGACGACTTCGCCACCCATGCCTACGCGGCCTCGAAGGCGGGGCTGATCGGCCTGACGCGCGCGATGGCGGTCACCTACGCGCGGGAGCAAATCCGCTGCAACGTCGTCTGCCCGGGCCTGGTCGAGACGCCGATGAGCGCGCGGGCGCAGGCCGACGAGCGGATCCGCGCGCGGCTCGCAGACCTGCAGCCGCTGACCGCCGAGTTCGGGCGGCCGGAGGACGTGGCGTCGGCCGCGCTCTACCTCGCGACGGCGCTGTTCGTCACCGGCACCGTGCTGACGGTCGACGGCGGCTGGACCGCCCGATGAGACGGCTCCTGTGAGACGGCTCCTGTGAGGCGACTCGGCCTCGACGTCGGCGGGACGAACATCAAGCTGGCGGTGCTCGAGGACGACGCCGTCGTCGAGACGAGGCGGGCGCCGACGCTCTCGGAGGACGGCGGACCCGACGCGGTCCTCGCGCGGATCGCCGCCCTCGGCGCCTCCGCGGGCGCGGTCGACTCGGTGGGCGTCGCGCTGCCCGGGCTCTTCGACGAGCGCGGCGTCGCGCTGCTGCTCCCGAATCTGTACGGCGACTGGGTCGGCCGCTCGATCCGTGAGCCGCTCGAGGAAGCCTTCGGGCAGGCGGTCGCGCTCGTCAACGACGGCCACGCGTTCGCGCTCGCCGAGGCGCGCGTCGGCGCGGCGCGCGGCTCGCGCGATGCGATCTGCGTCGTCTGCGGCACGGGCGTCGGCGGCGGGCTCGTCGTCGGCGGCAAGCTCCACCTCGGCGTCGCCGACCGTGCCGGCGAGATCGGGCACCACACGGTGATCCTGGACGGGCCACGCTGCGAATGCGGCAACGACGGCTGCCTCGAGCTGGTCGCCGGTGCGCGCGCGATCGCACGCGACGCCGGCCGTCCCTCCTTCGACGAGGTCGTAGCCGCAGCCCGCGGCGGCGATGCGCGCGCGGTCGACGCACTCGCGCGCGCGGGCAATCTCATCGGCACCGCCGTCGCCAACCTCACGATCTTCCTCTCACCGGAACGGGTCGTGATCGGCGGCGGCGTCGCCGAGGCCGGCGACCTGCTCCTCCGCCCACTGCGCGACACGGTGCACCGCCGCGCCGGCAACGTCGCGCCGCTCGACCGGATCGAGATCGTCCGCGCGACCCTCGGCTCGTACGCGGGCGCGATCGGCGCCGGTCTCTTCGGCGCCGAATCCTAGGACGCACCGACGCCGAGCGCTCCGACCGCCGCCTCGAGGTCGGCGTGGACGGCGTCCGCGACGTACACCGTCCACGGATGCGCGGGCGTTCCGCCCGTGTAGGCGACGACGGTCTTGCCGGCCTCGCGCGCGTACCACGCCTCCATCGCCGTCCCCTCGTCGGGTCGGGTGAAGTCGGCGAGGACTGCGTCGCACGACCCGATGTCCGCCAGGTCGCCCTCCACGATCTCGTGCTCGAAGCCGCGCGTGTTGCCGCGGAAGTCGCGCCGCATCGGGTCGACCGGCTCCCACCCGCGCGCCCGCACGAGCTCCGTCGCGCGGCGCCGGTACTCCTCGGCCCACGGCGGCCCGGCCAGGTACACGCGTCTCACCGTCGCCTAACCTAGAGTACGACGCGTGGCGGGAGCTCCACGGGAGACCGGGTTCGTCGCGCTCGGGCACGCGGGGTCCGAGCACTACGCGGGGCTCGAGACCTTCCCGAGCCCCGGCGTCTCGCACGTCTCGCTCGTGAGCGACGAGCTGACGGCGATCTGCCCCGTTACGGCGCAGCCCGACCTCTATGACGCGACGATCGAGTACTGGCCCGGCGAGCTGTGCATCGAGTCGAAGTCGCTCAAGCTGTATCTGAGCGGCTTCCGGAACGAGGGCCACTTCGGCGAGGCCCTCGCGGTGCGAATCAGAGATGACGTCGCCGCGGCCGTCGGCCTGCCGCCGGACCGCGTGCGGGTGACGCTGGTGCAGAAAGCACGCGGCGGGATCACGATCACGGCGACCGCGTAGACGCGGCGGCGAGGTCTTTAGGCCGGTCCGATCCCGGGCGTGGTCACCGGCGGCTTCCCTCCGTCGAGATCGACCAGCACGTCTCGCGCCCACCGCTCGCTGAAGCCGGCGAGGAACGCGATCACCAGGAAGAAGTAGAACTGCTTCGTCTCGTCGTCGGTCGGCACCTTGAAGAGGTCGAGCAGGCCGCTCACGACGGCGGCGTAGAAGGCAATTCCGAAAACGGCGCCGAGCGCCGGCCGGAGCGCCCCGAGCGCGAACGTCACACCACGCCCCGCCTCGAAGTCGACCGTGCACGAGTTCATGTTGATCCGTGCGATCAGGCTCACGATCGCGCCCAACCCGCCTGCGATCGCGCACAGGTAGAGGAGGCTCAGGCTCACCGTCTTCTCTGCCCCCTTCCCGCCGTCCGCGGGCAGCCACATCAGGCGCGTGCGCAGGCTGATCAGCCACAGCACGAGCAGGACGACCGCGGTCAGCGCGATGGCGCCGACCAGCGCGCCCGCGACGTAGACCAGCTGCGCCTGGCGCGTCGCCGTCCGCCGGTACTCGCGCTCGGTTGCCCGCAGCTTCTGCTCCTCCTCCTTGAGGATCTCGGAGCGCTCGTTGGCGCTCTCCGGCTGCGACGGCGCATCGACGAGCCCGAGCAGAGCCTTCGACGAGCTCATCACGAGCCCCATGCAGACGCGCGCGCTCGTCCCGCGCAGCACCTGCGAGACGCGGACGCCGAGCTCGTCGCTCGCGTTCAAGAGCCGCGTCACCCGCACGTCGGGCTGCGTGGCCCACGCGGTCTCACGGTGGAACCGGTAGCGCGGCCGCGTCCCCGCGGCGCGGCGCAGCGGCTGGATGGTCACCGCGATGCCGCTCGGCCGGTCGAGGCACCAGTACGCGTCGTCGATCTCGCCGTGGTCGTGCTGGAACGCGGCCAGCGCGTCCGTGTAACGGGAGCTCAACGCGGCGTCGTTCGGGTCCGCGCGCCACTCGTGGTGAATGCGGGCGAGGTCGGCGAAGGTGATGCGGCGCGCTCGTGCCGGCGCCGACCGCCGGAACGAGAGCTGTGTCCACCAACTGCGGTCGGTCGGATACGAGCGGACGTCGTCCATCGCTTCCCCCTCGGTTCGGCCGCAGACGATGTCTTCCTCCGAGGGTAGGGCCACGGCGCGGCGATATCAAGAGCCGGCGCGCTTTCTTGAACCTCGAGCGCGTCGAGAAAACAGCCGGCTACGCCGCGTGCGCGTGCGCAGTCGAGCGTCCGAACGCGCGCTCGACGATCAGGTCGGCGAGGTTCGCGAACGGGTCGAACCCGATTACGTCGGGCGCATTCGCGACGAAGTTCGAGAGCGAGTTCACGTCGTAGAAGGTCGCCTCGCCGGTCCGCGCGTCGACCAGGTACTCGACCCCGCCGAGGTCGAGTCCGCCCGCGGCGACGATCCGCTTCGCGTCCTCGACGACGGCCGCCGGCGGGTCGTGGCGCTCGATCGGCAGCCCGCGTCCCGAGACGCCGTCGGCGAGGCCGGGGAGCTCGCAGTAGTCGGCAGGGCAGAGGTTGAAGGTGCCCGGGAGCAGAAGGATCCTGATCGCGTACAAGAGCTCGCCTCCCAGGATCTCGACGCGCACGATCGCGTCGCCCTCGGGCGGGAGCTGCTCCTGAAGGAGGAGCGTTCCGTCGACGCCGCCGTCGATTTTGGCCGCCGCCAGCTCCTCGTACGTCGCGAACGCCTGGATCCCGGCGCCGCTCCCGCCGATGTTCGGCTTCACCAGCACCGGATACTCCAGCCCTTCGGCGGCGCGCACGAGCTCGCGCGGATCGGCGACCACTCGCGTGCGCGGATGAGCGATCCCGAGCGAGGCGAGCAGCGACGCCTGGCGCGCCTTGGACAACTCGAGCTCGTACGCGCGGAGGCCGTTCAGGACACGTGCACCGATCGCGTCGAGGTGGGCGAGGTAGTGGAGCGTGTGGAAGATGGCACCGGCGTTGCCGCGCGTCCACGCCGACGGGCTCATCCGGTTGACGACGAGCGAGTACGGGCTCTCGCGCTCGTCCGGATCGAACGCGAGGCGCGCGGCGTGCACCCGCTCGTACGGCACGCCCCGCCGGTCGAGCTCGGCGAACAGCGACTCGAACCACTGCGGGTGCTCGTAGAGGATCGCGACGGGCTTCTCCACGATCGTCACAACGGATGGGGCGCGCGCGAGATTCCGCCAAACCGGTATGACGTGCGCAATGAGTCTGACCGCGGGACGCGGGCCGTTCTCGAAGCAGCCCGACGGGCGCTTCAACTTCGAGCCGAAGCCGCCGGGGGCGGCGCTCTTCTGGTACCCCGTCCCCTACCGCGTCCGCGCGTTCGTCGAGGGCGAGGCGGTCGTCGACTCGCGGCGCGCGAAGCTCCTCCACGAGACCGGGCACCTGCCGGTCTACTACTTCCCGGAGGAGGACGCGCGCGCCGACCTGCTGACGCCGTCGGAGAAGACGACCCACTGCCCGTTCAAGGGCGACGCCACCTACCGCTCGATCCGCGTCGGCGACCGTGTGGTGGCCGACGCGGTGTGGGCGTACAGCGATCCGATCGAGTCGGCCGGGTTCCTCCGCGGCCACCTGGCGCTCTTCTGGAAGGCGGTCGACGAGTGGCTGGCGGAAGACACGCGGCTGTTCGGGCACCCTCGCGACCCGTTCCACCGCATCGACGTGTGGGACTCGACGCGGCATGTGCGCGTGCTCGTCGGCGGCGAGGTCGTGGCGGAGAGCCGGCGGGCGAAGCTGCTCGCCGAGACGGCGCTCCCGCCGCGCTACTACCTCCCGCTCGACGACGTGCGCCGGGAGTTCCTCGAGCCGAGCCAGAGGACGACGGTCTGCGCCTACAAGGGCACGGCGTCGTACTGGCACGTGCGCGTCCGCGACGAATTCGAGGACGACCTGGTGTGGACGTACAGGGAGCCGGGGCTCGATGCGGTTCCCGTCCGGGGCCTCGTCTGCTTCTTCAACGAGCGCATCGACCTGGAGCTGGACGGCGTTCTGCAGGAGCGCCCGCAGACCCAGTGGTCGCGCTGAGGCGCCGGACCGCCTCCTCCGTCTCGCGGACCAGATCTCCGACAATCTCCGCCGCCGGCTTGACCTCGCGCACGACCCCGACGCTCTGCCCGGCCCACAGCGAGAGCGCCTCGATCTCGCCGTCCGCTCCCGCCGGCGGCACCCCGGACGTGTAGCGCACGATCTCTCGCCCGTCGGCGCGGCGAGCGACGACCTCCCCCTCGCCCGGCCGCGTCCCCGGTCGTGGCCGCCCCGCGCTCTCCCACGCTTCGACCGTCGAGTTGCGGAGCGCGCGGTGCGGGGCGTCCGGCCATCCGACGTCGAAGAGATCTGCGAGCCAGACCGTGTCGGCCTCGTCGGCGTCGATCAGGCGGCGGCGGTAGTCGTCGTGGACCGGCGCCTCCTCCGCGAGCACGAACCGTGTCCCGAGCCAGGCGGCCTGCGCGCCGAGAGCCAGCGCCGCCGCGATCCCGCGGCCGTCGCCGATCCCACCGGCGGCAACGACGGGCACGTCGACCGCATCGACGACGGCCGGCACGAGCGGCAGCGTGGCGACCTCGCCCGCGACGTGACCACCCGCCTCCCACCCCTGCGCGACGAGCACGTCGGCGTCGGCTGCGCGTGCCTCTGCCGCGCTCGCGACCGTGTGCACGAGGAGCCCGCCTGCTTCGCGCACGCGGTCGGCGTACCCCGCCGCATCGCCCCACGCCGTCGAGACGATGCGCGCGCCCGCGGCGAGCGCCTCCTCGAGCCGGCCTCGCTGGTCCCACTCGAGCAGCAGGTTCACACCGAACGGCCTCGCCGTGAGAGCCCGCGTCTCGACGATCGCGCGTTCGACGTCGTTCGTCCACGACAGCGCGACCATCCCGAGGGCGCCGGCGTTCGAGACCGCGGCCGCGAGCGCAGGCACCGCTGCCGTCCCGATCGGCGCCTGGACGATCGGGTGCTCGATGCCGAGCAGGTCGCACAGCGGCGTCCGCACGCCGTCCGAGGCTACTCGATCCCGTGACCGCCGCCGCCCGGCGTCTCGATCCGGACGACGTCGCCGGCCTCGAGCGCACGCGTCGCCTTCGCCGGTAGCTCCTCGCCGTTGACCGTGTTCCGGCCGGGCGCTCCGTCTTCCCCTCCGCGCGCGCCGCGCGGGCCGCGGGCGCGCCGCTCCGTCAGCAGCGAGACGCGCATCGGCTCGAGCGCGCGTAGCTCGCGCACGACGCCGTCGCCGCCGCGGCGCGCGCCCGCGCCGCCGGATCCCAGCCGCTGCGCCCAGCGCTCGACGCGGAGCGGGTACTGGAGCTCGAGCGCCTCGACCGGCGTCGAGAGCGTGTTCGACATCGCGACGTGCACGCCGCTCGGCCCGTCGGCGTCGGTGCACGCGCCCTGACCGCCGCCGATCGTCTCGTAGTAGGTGAAGCGCGCGTTGCCGAAGGCGACGTTGTTCATCGTCCCCTGCCCCTGCGCCGGGACGTCCACGGCCCCGGCGAGCGCGGCGAAGACGACGTCGACGATCCGCGACGAGGTCTCTGTGTTCCCCGCGACGACGGCCGCGGGAGCGCGCGCGTTGACGAGGCAGCGCTCCGGCGCTGCGACGGTGACCGGCGCGAAGGCACCCCCCGACGCGGGCACGTCGGGCGCGGTGACGCAGCGGACGACGAAGTAGCAGGCCGAGCGGGTGACGGCGAGCGGGCAGTTCAGGTTGCCCGGGTGCTGCGGCGCGGTACCGGCGAAGTCGATCGCGATCTCGTCGCCGGCGATCGTGACCGCGCAGCGAACGACGAGCTCGCCCTCGCGCGCCTCCACCGCGTCCTCGCCCTCCCAGCGGCCGTCCGGGAGCCGCGCGATCGCCGCCCGGACGACCCGCTCGGAGTACGCGTGCAGCTCGTCCATAGCCGCCGCGACCCGGTCGCGACCGTGTCGCTCGGCGAGCTCCGAGACGCGCCGCTCGGCCAGATGGTGAGCCGCGAGCTGCGCGCGGAGGTCGCCCCGCCGCTCTTCGGCGTTGCGCGTGTTCGCGAGGAAGAGCGCCAGCACCTCGTCGGTGAGCGGCAGCGGCGGCAGCACGAGCCCTTCCTGGAGCAGCTCGCGCGACCGGGCCGGCAGGCTCGCAGGCTCCATCCCGCCGACGTCGGCGTGGTGCGCGCGCGAGACGGCGAAGCCGACCTCCGTCAGCGAGACGAGCGTCACGTCGGGGAGGTGCGTGCCGCCGGTGAACGGGTCGTTGAGGATCCAC